>NZ_JAKJSO010000047.1:0-2145 GCF_050337045.1 Photobacterium kagoshimensis
GCTTACGGCACCACCAAAATGTAACCACTTCCCTGCCAACGCACCGATCACATTATTGAAAGCGGCTATCCTCGATAATGGTGCGGTAATGGCTGAGAAATTTAAGAACTAAGAGTACGCGGAGCATCAACCGCCACGGCCGAACCATGGTTAAAACCAAATACAGAAGTTGGTGCGGTTACCAGCGAATATTCACGCCAGTCGTTGAGACGTTTAAAAAATAAGCAGCCGCTATAAACGACAAACGATTCTGACTGCATACGGGTTTCACTGAAATTGACCAACTCACAGCGATCGCGGAGTAAAGTACACAAAAAGAACTCAACCTAGTCTAGTAACGCTGGCATAAGGTGCGCCAACGCATTACTTACAAAACCAAATACACTTCAAACCAAAACCGCCGAGTGTCAGGCGTCACCTTAATGCCTTTGTTACTAGGCCTATCGACTTAGCTTAAGCAGCTTGCCTGCCATGATGAAGTGAAATGAAAAAGTACGCTGATTAAGCGCGACAAACACCCAACTCAAGGCAGACAAATTCAAAACTATAACCACGAAAATTACTGCGTGTTTACCCACAAAATAGCGGCTACGATAAAGTTAGCACTATGGTTTACCTAGAAAAAATGAACCAGAAACGCTCGCCAATATTGATAAAAAGGCAGCCCAAACTAAAGCCGCGGACAGCGCCCACAAGTAGACTTTTTACGGCAACCACCAAAATGTAACCACTTCCCTGCCAACGCACCGACCACAACATTGAAAGCGGCATTCCTCGATGATGGCGCGGCAATAGCTGAGAAATTTAAGAACTAGTAAGTACGCGGAGCATCAACCGCCACGGCCGAACCATGATTAAAACCAAATACAGAAGTTGGCGCGGTTACCAGTGAACATTCACGCCAGTCGTTGAGACGTTTAAAAATAAGAAGCCGCTATAAACGACGAACAATTCTTACTGCATACGAATACTTCTGGAATTGACCAATGCACAGCGACAACGGAGTTAGGTACACAAAAAGAACTCAACCTAGTCTAGTAACGCCTGCAATAAGGTGTGCCCCACTGAACTCACCAAACACACCGAACTCCATACCAAAACCGCCGAGTGTAACGCATCACCTTGATTGCTTTGTTAAATGTATTTTTCAAATTTATCAGCTAGATTTTTAAATCTTTCATTAATGACACCACTTCGTCTACCACCATCGCTAAATGCCAGTAAGTCCATCAAGGAAAGTAAACGTAAATAGTTCATTTGATCATATTCATTATTTTCAGTTCTAAGGCCATGAAGTAGACCGTGACGGTTAAAATAGAACAATGCAGGCGACGTCGCGTCATACCTAGAGTAGACATTGTTAATGATCTGTTGTGCCATTTCTCGATATTCATTTGGAGGGAGTTTTTCTACGGCATTTTTAAGCTGTTTAAATGTAATATCTTTATCTCCAGGCTTCCAACCGGAAAGATTTCTCAGATATGACTCTAAGCTAATGAACAATAGAGATAAAGCAGCAGTGTGGAAACCACTATAGTAAGCACAAATAGACTCTTCAATCATATTGATTGTGCCAGAGAAAAAACTAGATTGTTCATAGCCATAAGAGACTAATGCTGCACGATCAGCAGGATTAGAAAGATAGTGAACAACAATATGAAACACTTCAATCGATAACTTTTCTATATTTTCAGCGTAGTCTTCGTTTGAAGGGTTTAATTCTAGAGCTCTCTCAGATATTGACTTCAACCTCATTAGATCATCTGTTGTCGCCCGACAGTCAACATACCAACCAGTCAAGCTCAAACCTTTTTCAAATTCTAAGTTTTCTTCTTCTGTAAAAATATCGAACATAATTAACCTAATACATTTAACGCTGGCATAAGGTGCGCCAACGCTGAACTTACAAAAACAAATACACTTCAAACCAAAACCGCCGAGTGTAACGCGTCACCTTAATGCCTTTGTTACCCGGCCGTTTGACTTGGGTTAAGCAGCTTGCCTGCCATGATGAAAGGCAGTTAAAAAATGCGCTGATTAAGCGCGACAAACACCCAACTCAAGGTAGACAAATTCAAAACTATAACCACGGAAATTACTGCGTGTTTACCCACAAAATAGCGGCTACGATGATGTTAGCACTAT
>NZ_JAKJSO010000048.1:0-2112 GCF_050337045.1 Photobacterium kagoshimensis
CTATTGAAAGCGGCATTCCTCGATGATGGCGCGTCAATAGCTGAGAAGTTTAAGAACATTTTAAACACCTAGTCACAACCGCCACAGCCGAACCATGGTTAAAAGCAAATACAGAAGTTGGCGCGGTTACCAGCGAACATTCACGCAAGTAGTTAAGACGTTTAAAAATAAGAATCCGCTACAAACGACGAACGAATCTTACTGCATACGGATTTCACTGGAATTGACCAACTCGCAGCGACTACGGAGTTAGGTACACAAAAAGAACTGAACCAAGTCGGGTAACGCTCGCCATAATACGCCACAACGTATTACGATAATGTTGATAGACCACCGAAAACACTAAAGCCAATTAAGACCTAGAATGCCGAGCGTTGGTGGTCGTAATTGATGGCTTTGTTACAACCACGATGCACCTTGCATCAATTGTAGCGAGACGCTACACTGTTGGTAATTTATAGGAGAGTTATCATGAGCACATCTAGCATCCGTTTAGATCAAGACCTTGTTGAAAAAGCTACAATCATGGCTAAAGCATTAAATCGCACCACTCCAAAGCAAATTGAGCATTGGGCTAAAATTGGTGAAATGATGGAGGATAACCCTGACTTACCATATGAATTTGTTAAACAAGCTATCATTGCAAAAGCAGAGAAAGAAGCTGGTAAATTAGAGAGTTACGATTTTGGCTAAGATTACCCAAGTTCTTCAAACAACCACCTTTAAAAAAGCAGCAAAGAAGTTGCACGCTAACCAGAAGAAAGATCTCGATAATGCCATCAGAGAGTTGATGGATAATCCTTTACTTGGGGAGCAAAAAAAAGGTGACCTCTCTTTTTTACGTGTCCACAAATTCAAAATGGTCAAACAGTTAACTCTTCTTGGTTATAGCTACGAAGATGGCACTGTTATTCTTGAGCTTATCGCACTTGGTTCGCACGAGAACTTTTACCGTGATGTGAAATCGTTTTACTAAACCTAAAAGCTGCGATGCTTTTGTGGTTGTAACGCTCGCCATAATACGCCACAACGTATTACGGTAATGTTGATAAACCACCGAAAACACCATAGCCAATTCAGAGCTAGAATGCCGAGCGTTGGTGGTCGTTTTGATGGCTTTGTTAAGCGATTGAAATTCCTTTATCTGTAACGTATCTCTCTACCCAATTCGACTGAGAACGAAGTTGATAAGAAATTGCCTCTTTATAACTAACTTCTTTTATCGGTTGATAACCACGCCCATGCTCTTTTTGACCAAATTTAAAGTCTGAGGCTTTAAATGAGTTATACGAAAAATCCTTTTTTACGAATGTAGTAGGCTGATTATAAGTTAAATACTCACTATATAACTCGCCATCTTCTGTTAATACTGCAATTTTAGCCCACGTTTTATGTATTGGCTCAGCGATGAAAAATCGTGCACGCTGCTTTTGTTGATTGCAATCCACCTTTAAATGCCAGCAAGACAACTTGATTAATAAATTAAGAACATCAACTGCAACGTCTTGTGATATTTGCTCCTCACCATGTACCGCAGAATTACCTAACTTACGAATAAAATGCATATAAGCTATAACTGACTCTGGCAATTCAGCACTTAGCGAAGTTATCTTGTCAGCTAAACTATAGTTAGATAACTTTGTTCTTTCACTCACAATGTATTCTAAAGTTTTCCTAGCTTTTGCAACCGAAACTTCAGGATCAATAGTTGAATACATTTTTACAGATCGTAACTCAAGTGCAAGCTCTGGAGATTTTTTCCCAAGTTCATTAATCACTAGTTGATGGCTCATACTCTACCTCAGAAAGAAAAAAGGTATGATAACAAACCAAATCAAAGGTAACTATAGAAAGCTCGCTTAAAATCGCTTAACGCTTGCCATAATACGCCAGCAACGCATTACGATAATGTTGATAGACCACCGAAAACACCATTGCCAATTCAGACCTAGAATGCCGAGCGTTGGTGGTCGTATTGATGGCTTTGTTATGGCTACTTTTCTGAGCGTATGGTGTTCAATTTTCCCACGCTACCGCCAAGCAAAGTGTGTGATTTTCTGCTCGCACGCATGATATACCACCAAGTGCTTAACGATAAGAGCACTTTACTAT
>NZ_JAKJSO010000049.1:0-2037 GCF_050337045.1 Photobacterium kagoshimensis
GTTTTCAACTGCATTTCATCATGGCAGGCAAGCTGCTTAACCCAAGTCAAACGGCCGGGTAACAAGGCCATTAATACGACCACCAACGCTCGGCATTCTAGGTCTGAATTGGCTTTAGTGTTTTCGGTGGTCTCATTAACATAATCGTAATACGTTGTGGCGTATTATGGCGAGCGTTACCCGACTTGGTTGAGTTCTTTTTGTGTACTTAACTCCGCTGTTGTTGTTAGTTGCTCAATTCTAGTTAAATCCGTATGCAGTTAGAATCGTTCGTCGGTCATAGCGGTTTCTTATTTTTAAACGTCTCAACGACTTGCGTGAATGTTCGCTGGTAACCGCGCCAACTTCTTTATTTGGTTTTAAACATGGTTCGGCCGTGGCGGTTGATGCTCCGTGTACTTACCAGTTCTTTAGTTTCTCAGCTATAGCCTCACAATTTCCGAGGATAGCCGCTTTCAATATTGTGGTCGGTGCGTTGGTAGGGAAGTGGTTACATTTTGGTGGTTGTCGTAAACAGAAGAATTGCGGGCGATGTTCGCGGCTTTAGTTTTGGCTGCCTTTTTATCAGTATCCGTGCTCGTTTTTGGTTCATCTTTTCTAGGTAAACCATAGTGTTAACATCATCGTTGCCGCTATTTTGTGGGTAAACGCGCAGTAGTTTTCGTGGTTATAGTTTTGAATTTGACTGCCTTGAGTTGGGTGTTTGTCGCGCTTAATCAGTGCCGTTTTTAATTGCATTTCATCATGGCAGGCAAGCTGCTTTAGCCAAGTCGAACGGCCGGGTAACAAAGGCATTAATGTGACGCCTGACACTCGGCGGTTTTGGTTTGAAGTGTATTTGGTTTTGTAAGTCATGCGTTGGCGCACCTTATGCCAAGGCGTTATGCGCTAACAAATATAATAGGCTAAGTCTATGAATTTCGAAGATTGGATTGTGCAGAGCACTCGAGCTGGTCGAGCATCTGCAATTAAATATTCAGGTGCTGTATCTGGTCGACTATCAAGTATGGCGATAGAGCATGGACTATCAAATGTTGGTCTATTGGAATCTAAGTCGCCTAAAGTTGTTGCAACTGATCTTAAAGAACTTGATGAATTTATTGCTCGGAATTCAACAGGTAATTCAATGTATAGTCGAGCTTTGGACTTGTTTATTCAGTTTTTAGATTCTGGTCGTCCTTCAATTGAAGATGATATAGCTGCGATAATTCAAGATCCGACGACTACTGTTAAAGAAAAACAGCGCTTATTTAAATCACGGATTGGGCAGGGACAATTCCGACAAAAGTTACTCGATATGTGGGGTTGCTGTGCAGTTACAGGATGTAGTGAAAAAATATTGCTAATAGCTAGTCACATTAAACCGTGGTCTGAATCTACAAATGAGGAGCGTTTAAATCCATTTAATGGCTTGCTATTAATTTCCACCTTAGATAAGGCGTTTGATAGCGGTTTAATCAGTTTTGATAGTCTGGGTAAAATTATGATTTCACAACACTTTACTGATTTTGAGGCTGCTGGTGTATCCCAAAGTATGATGATCCAACTTAATGAGTTGCATGACGAATACTTGAATTACCACCGAAAATATGTGTTTAAAGGCGCATAACAAAGCCATCAAAACGACCATCAACGTTCGGCATTCTAGGTATGAATTGGCTTTGGTGTTTACGCTGGTTAGTTAAATATTGTCGTAATGCGTTGCTGGCGTTTTATGGCAGGGCGTTATGGCTACAAAAGATAGTCGTATTTGAAGCTCGATGATCTGAAATATTGGCAGCGATTTGCTGAGCTTCAAAAGCGATAAGGCTGGTAATTCTATTGTAGCTTCGCTGATGTTTAACTGCTTGTTTAGTAGCATCTTATCAAGAGCAACTGCTTCCCCAACGCCAGTAAAGGGGGGCTTTCATAATCTCGTCAGTTATTCGGATCCCCCTTCCACTCTACAACGCACAGCGAGTTATCTCTGCTCGATCCAGCAAAAATCATATTCATTTGTCTAACGTGAAAGCAGCGCTATTTCTGAAGGCAATGTTA
>NZ_JAKJSO010000050.1:0-1854 GCF_050337045.1 Photobacterium kagoshimensis
CTACTGATTACAAGTCAGTTGCTCTACCTACTGAGCTAAGTCGGCACACGAATTCTTGTTTGTCATCAAGCTATTGCTTAACAACTAAATTTGGCTCCCCTTGCAAGACTTGAACTTGCGACATACGGATTAACAGTCCGCCGTTCTACCAACTGAACTAAAGGGGAATTGCTATCGTTGCTTGCACCATTTTTAACTACTAAAGAGAAGTAATGGTGCCTCGAGGCGGAATCGAACCACCGACACGAGGATTTTCAATCCTCTGCTCTACCGACTGAGCTATCGAGGCAACGGAGCGCATTAAAAAGGTTTTCGGCTTTGTCGTCAACGATTTTTTTCAATCTATCGATTAACTTTGGTTTTTTTGTGCTGATTGATTACAAAATACTCCGCCGAGGTGTTTTTTAACTAGGGTTCGCTTGCTGCTCTCTGTGAAGCGCACGTATTAGGGCAGGGCGCTGAGAGACAAAAAGACGGTATTTTTCGAGATTGGTAGGGAGTTTTTGCTTAAAAGCCGTGGCCCAGTTTAGTGTCTGAGTCAAAATGAGATCGGCCACTGTCGGTAGGTTGCCGAACAAGTAATCACTTTCGGGGAGCCAATGTGAGGCAACATTCATGGCTTTCTTAAACTCCCAGCAAGCAACGGCTTGCATTTCGGGGAGGCGGATCGGTTCGGGAAGGGCGTAACGATGTTTGCCTATGCTCCATAAAGGTTGCTCGAGTTCGGTAATAATAAAGCTGATCCATTGATGGTGACGGGCTTGCTGTTGTACCGATTGATGCGGTAGCCAATGGGGGCCGTAACGTTCAGCGAGATATAAACAGATCGCAGTTGATTCACACAGGGTGAGATCCTGATCGATCAAAGTGGGTACTTTTCCTTCGACGTTTAAGTGTAAATAGTCAGCTGATTTATGTTCACCTCGTGGAAGGTTAACCAAGTGATATTGCCAATCTAATCCCAACTCTTCTAATAACCACGAAACACGTAATGATCGACTACGAGGGTATCCATACAAGGTAAGCATGCATCGTCCTTTTGCTGAGTGACATTGTTAACAGTAGACGAAGAATAGCTAACCCGAAAAGACATAGGGGGGATTTTGTCGCGGGTTAATGTGTGGATGTTGGCTGAGTGAATGATAGAGAGAGTGAAGAGGGAGATAAATTGCAGATACAAAAAAGCCTCATCCGAAGATGAGGCTTTTTCATTCTAGGTTTCCCTAGATAATTTGGCTCCCCCTGCAAGACTTGAACTTGCGACATACGGATTAACAGTCCGCCGTTCTACCAACTGAACTAAGGGGGAATTGTATGGTGCCTCGAGGCGGAATCGAACCACCGACACGAGGATTTTCAATCCTCTGCTCTACCGACTGAGCTATCGAGGCAAAAGTCACGCCGAAGCGTTACTCTTGCAAATCTGCTAAAAGCAGTCTTGCTAAAGAATGGTGCCGACTACCGGAGTCGAACTGGTGACCTACTGATTACAAGTCAGTTGCTCTACCTACTGAGCTAAGTCGGCACACGAATTCTTGTTGTTATCAAGCTAATGCTTGGTAACGAAATTGGCTCCCCTTGCAAGACTTGAACTTGCGACATACGGATTAACAGTCCGCCGTTCTACCAACTGAACTAAAGGGGAATTGTATGGTGCCTCGAGGCGGAATCGAACCACCGACACGAGGATTTTCAATCCTCTGCTCTACCGACTGAGCTATCGAGGCAAAAGTCACGCCGAAGCGTTACTCTTGCAAATCTGCTAAAAGCAGTCTTGCTAAAGAATGGTGCCGACTACCGGAGTCGAACTGGTGACCTACTGATTACAAGTCAGTTGCTCTACCTACTGAGCTA
>NZ_JAKJSO010000051.1:0-1844 GCF_050337045.1 Photobacterium kagoshimensis
TTGCATTGTAGGATTTGACTCTATTTCAGCTTCCGTAGCCTCGTATATCTGACGGTCTTGATTACCCGATATAGTTATAGCGCCCAATGATTGTAAGTATTCGTATGTCTGCCTTGGGGCTATTGGACCATATAAAATATCACCTAAATTAACAAAATCCGTAAAACCTTTCGCTCTAGCATCCTTAACCACTGCCTCAAGCGCAAAAATGTTACTATGAATATCTGACAATATTGCAAACTTTCCCACGATGCACTCCTTGTGCTTATAACGCTTGCCATAATACGCCAGTAACGTATTACGATAATATTGATAGACCACCGAAAACACCGCAGCCAATTCAGACCGAGAATGCCGAGCGTTGGTGGTCGTATTAATGGCTTTGTTATGTTTTTTATCACCGCTCTCTTTGAGCATGAGCATGATCAACCTTTAAAGGCATCGCATCAGCATGCCCAAAGCTACGTTCAAATGCTTTTATTTTACACACTGTGCATAAGACAACAGGCCCCAAACTGCTCGCACTATACTTTGTAAGTATTCCAGAGGCGCAACCGCAGACATCGCAAGGAGTTCCATCACGAACGATGACCCCTCGCCTAACATGTAGACAAATAGTTCTTAACTCTGTCTTATTATGTATATTGCCACGCCCCAACCCATTTGAAAGAGATAAGGCCAGTTCAACTTTGCTTCTGCGCTTTTTTTTCTTCAACTTAGGTTTGCTGCTATTATTCGCTTGGACTATTTCATTTTTCTGTTTGTTTTTTCTATTTTTAGACAGAGGAGGCTGAGTAACTGAGTGATTAGTGTATGTTCTCTTACTAAGAGTTCCATTCGAATACTTTTCAGCAGGCACAACGATAACCCCAGCAGCAATAAGCTCCTCTCTTATAGACTTTGACATTATAAATCACCATATTTAAATACGAAGAATAACTACTAACAACCAGCAAAAGCATCAACACCAAACCTTGGTAATTATTAATAGTTAGAGAATTATCTGCGGACAAGTCAAAATGGCCAACTTCCAACTTAAACTATTTTGTTATATTCCAACCTCTAGAGCTTGTTATCCCAGTAAGGGACTCTCTAACATCTTTACGGGTTTGGTTTCTACTTTGTAAAGCTTTGATTTCTAGCCTTTTCTTTAGATCTCTCCGCTGCTTCTTCTCCTTGCTTATTTCAATCTTTTCTAATCGATAAACTTCAATAGCATGCTCTATTGTGACTCCTTTTCTACGACGTATGTTGAGAATTTTTATCTTTTCTTTCTTCTTGTATTCTGCAAGAAGATAATAACTTGGATCTTTATATGCTGGAATAGTCTCATACTTACTGTCTTCGCTCTTATATATTTTAGGCTCTTTTAGCTTAGACTTTTTGATAACAACATTAATCATGATACTCCCCAAAAACATAACGCTCGCCATAATACGCCACAACGCATTGTGATAATATTAATAAGACCACCAAAAACACTAAAGCCAATTCAGACCTAGAATGCCGAGCGTTGGTGGTCGTATTAATGGCCTTGTTACCCGGCCGTTCGACTTGGGTTAAGCAGCTTGCCTGCCATGATGAAATGCAATTAAAAACTGCGCTAATTCAGCGCGACAGACACCCAACTCAAAGCAGACAAATTCAAAACTATAACCACGATAATTACTGCCCGTTTACCCACAAAATAGCGGCAACGATGAAGTTAGCACTATGGTTTACCTAGAAAAGATGCACTAGAAACGCTCGCCAATATTGATTAAAAGGCAGCCCAACTAAAGCCGCGAACCACGCCCACAATTCTATTTCTTTCGGCAACCACCAAAATGTAACCACTTCCCTGC
>NZ_JAKJSO010000014.1:0-299876 GCF_050337045.1 Photobacterium kagoshimensis
TTCTGCTGATTCTGCTGATTCTGCTGATTCTGCTGATTCTGCTGATTCTGCTGATTCTGCTGATTCTGCTGATTCTGCTGATTCTGCTGATTCTGCTGATTCTGCTGATTCTGCTGATTCTGCTGATTCTGCTGATTCTGCTGATTCTGCTGATTCTGCTGATTCTGCTGATTCGCTTGTTTATCCTTTTGTTGCTGTTGCTGTTGCTGTTGCTGTTGCTGTTGCTGTTGCTGTTGCTGTTGCTGTTGCTGTTGCTGTTGCTGTTGCTGTTTGGCTTGCTCAACAATCGAACGGTTCTTTTGTGCTTGAGCAAAGTCAGGCTGTTGTTCTAGTGCTTGGTCATATGCTTGGAGGGCTTCTTCGTACTGCCCATTTTGTGCGTAAGCATTGCCTAAGTTGTAACGCGAGCTTGCATCCTCAAGCTGAGATAACGTCTTGATAGCCGAAGGGAAGTCGCCATTTTTATACTGGCTGACACCTTGCCAGGCTGGATCGGTAAAGTGCTCGGCTGCTGCGGTATAATCTTGCTGTTGATACAAGGAAAGTCCTTGTTGGTCGTTAGTTTGCCATGGATTAGCGCTTGCATCGTGAACAGGCATTAGCACCAGTGGGATCGCAACCAATAAACCACGACGAAAGCCAAGCAGGGCTAACAAGCAAACGGGTATGAGTAGCCAAAAGCCATTATTGATACGCTCATCCAGTGTTTTGTCTTTACTCTGATTAGCTTGTTGCTGGGGCTTCGCTGTGAGTGCGATCAAAGCATCGACATCGCGGTTATCATTCTGAGATAGCTGTAATGTGCCACCTGTTTGGCGAACAAGTGGTAATAGTGTGTCGAGATCCACTTTATCGATAACAGGTTGCCCTTGCTGATCATTGAGAATACGCCCATCGGCAAGTTGAATTGGCGCCCCTTGCTGGGTGCCTACCGCTAAAATAGACAAGCGAAACTTGTGTTTATTGAGCAGCGCAAGGCTTTGTTCCGACTCTTTCTTACTTAGCCCGTCTGTGACTAATACGATATCGCCAACTGCATGACCAGCTTGCTTTAATAGGGTTATCGCTTCTTCAATACCCGCTGCTGCGTTGCTGCCCTGAATAGGCAAAAGTTCAGGAGAGAGGTACGGAATTAAACTTGCCAGTGTGGTGCTATCTTGAGTTAGCGGGCTGACAATGTAGCCATCAGCTGCGTATGTCACCAACCCTGTACTACCTTCTTGCCAGCCTGGCAGTAAATCTAATGCTTTAAAGCGTGCTTGAGTCAGGCGATTGGGGGTAATGTCAGTTGCATACATAGAGCGAGACATATCCATAACAAGCACACGTGCACCTGAAATAGAGTAGGCGGGTACTGACGACTTTTGCCAGCTTGGGCCAGATAACGCGAAAATAGCGAGTAGCCAAATTAATGCTAGGCCATAGGTAAACCGATTATTGTTTTGCGGTGTAATACCAAAATGTTTCGCCAAATGGGGGGCGATTAAGCGAGTCTTTTGACGTGCTGAATACACCCAGGGTAATAAAATAGCGAGTGGAATCAACGCCAGTAACCACAGTGGATGAAGAAGGGTAAAATCAGCCACGAGCCCTCCTAAAAATAACCAATAAACATGATAGAAAGAATGCTAAAGCGAGAGGATAACGAAATAGTTCGTCTCTTGGTCGCCATGTCTGCTGTGCTGTGTTAATCGGTTCCATTTGATCAATCAGCTGATAAATATTACTGAGCTCTTGCGGGTTACGGGCGCGGAAATATTGCCCGCCAGTCATTTCTGCAATGCGTGTGAGCATACTTTCATCCAGATCTTGTGACGGATTGACCACCCTATTACTGAATAGCCCTTGCTGGATCATTTCTTCTGCACCCACCCCTACGGTATAGATGGTTACATTACTATCTGCTGCCAGTTTTGCAGCTTCTAATGGCTCTATGACGCCTGCGGTATTAGCACCATCGCTAAGCAAAACGATGACACGCTGCGGTGCTTCGCTGTCTATAAATGTCTTGGTTGCTACGCCTAAACCTTCGCCGATAGCGGTTGCTTGGCCGATTAACCCAAGTACGGTGCGATCGAGCTGTTGTTCGACGGTTTTACGGTCAAACGTAAGGGGCGTTTGTAAGTAGGCATGGTTTGCAAATAGCACCAAGCCAAGGCGGTCGCCTTTACGTGCCTTAATAAAGTCAGTGAGGACATTTTTAACGGCGGCTAAACGATCTATGCTCTCGCCTGATGGTGTCACCATATCTTGGATCGACATCGATCCTGATAGATCAACAGCAAGTAGCATGTCACGGTGATCGGGGTTGATCTCGATGGGATCACCGTACCAGACTGGTCGTGCAAGCGCGGCTAGAAGTGCTATCCAGATCAGTGACATCGTTATTAGGCCGAGCTGGCTGCGTTTTTGTTGTTGCCCTATACCTTCGGGTAGCTGGGGTAAGGTAACGGCTGCTTGCTGGTGGACGGGTTTTGCAAACCGATAGACAAGGTAGGGCAGTGGTAACAGCAGGCCTGCCCATAACCACGTGAATTCAAACACGGTTATTCTCCGTTTTAATCGTACTACTGTTTACGTCAGTATTTAGCTTGTTAGATGATGGCGGCAATGCGTGCTTTAGCCATGCTTCTGCTAAGCGATAACATTGCTGATATTCCTCTGGCGTGAGCTGGTTCATGGCGAACAGGCCGCGTAACCAAATGGCTTCATTGCTGACAAACCCCGCCTGAGAAGGCGTTGAGCATTGTTGGTCTAAAAAAGCTAACCAAGCATTGCCCGTTAGCGAAGCGACACGTTCTCGCGGAAAATAGCTCAAGGCGGCTTGGCGAAGCACAGTGTTAATGTCACTTAAGGTGCCATTTACTCGGTGTTGTGCCAGTAAAGCGAGAGCGGCTTTTTGGGCTTTATGCGTCTGCCTATAATGCCGTATTCGCCATACCGTTATGCCTATCGCAATCAGTAATAGGATAGCGAGTGCCCACCAACCCCAAGCAAATACCCATGGACTTGGTGGTGGCGGCAAAACAATGTCTGCAAGAGGCAATGTCGACGTTGATTGTACTGACATAATTTATGCTTGCCCTTTCTGTTGTCCAAGCTGCTCGAGCAAAGGCAAAGCAGCATTAAGGCTATATAAGGGAATGGCCAATGAATTAGCGAGTGTTTTCAGTAACGCTTGGTGGTGTTGAAATTGGCTACCCAGCTGCTCTCTGGTGCTTGCTGCGGCAAAATTGAGCCACACTGACTGGCTCTTATCTGCGACTTGTTCAATGCCACGAAATGCCGTAATACCTTGCTCTAGTGGATCATGAATTTGTACAAATTGGATACGATTATGATGACGTAATCGGCTTAGTGACTGTTTATCATCTGCTTTTAGTGATTGGAAATCGCTGACAATAATGATTTCACTGCCTTTGGGGCATAAATGACTGAGGTGACGAAGCGCCGCCGAAAAATCAATTGCCGCGGGTTGTGCTGCGGTATCAACGGCCGCGTGTTTACTGGTATTGATGCGCTGTTGGCTGGCAATTAATTGGTTAATAACCCGCAGCGCCCCCTGCTGACGTCCAGCTGGCTTTATTTCATGCAAGGTTTGACCGTCGTAAACAATAGCACCAATGCGGTCTTGCTCTTTGATGGTGAGCCAACAAAGTAAACTGGCAAAATGTGCCGCCTGAACAGACTTCAACATGAGTTCAGAACCAAACTGCATACTGCTGCTGAGATCAACCAATAGCATGACGGGCTGTTCACGCTCTTCTGTAAACAATTTGGTATGTGTTTTACCTGTACGCGCCGTCACCCGCCAATCAATGGCACGAATATCATCGCCAGCTTGATAAGGGCGCACTTCTGAGAAATTCATCCCACGACCTTTTTGGCGGCTAGCGTGCTTGCCATTTAAGTACGACCAAATACTTTGTGCGGGCGCTAACCAACGCACGGCCTGATCTTTGTATTGCAGCAGTTCAGCAAGGCAAAGGCGCACACCGTCGCTATGGGGGGGTAAGGCACTATTCGGTGTTGCTAACGTCATACGCAAGCAACCTGTTCAATTAGAGTGGTGATAATGGTGTCTGGTTTAACGTTCTCTGCTTGGGCTTCATAGCTAAGTAACAAGCGGTGACGTAACACAGGATAAGCCATTAGCTGAACATCTTCTGGGGTAACAAAGTCGCGACCATTTAACCAGGCATTCGCTCGGGCGCAGCGATCCAATGCCAAGGTGGCACGTGGGCTTACTCCCATTTGAAGCCAGTTATTAAGTTGGTCACTGTAACGTTCTGGCTGGCGCGTCGCCATGACTAAGCGAATGATGTAATGCTCAATATCTTCAGCCATATACGTATTTAATACGGCTTGTCGTGCTTCAAAGATAGTGTCTTTTGTTACATGCACAGCTTCGGGTTTTTCTAGCCCTTGGGCTTCGCCACGGTTAAGACGCAGAATCTCTAGCTCGCTGGCTTCGCTTGGATAGTCAACGTTTAATTGCAGCAAGAAGCGATCAAGCTGTGCTTCTGGTAATGGATAAGTACCTTCTTGCTCTATCGGGTTTTGGGTCGCCATCACCAGAAACAAATCAGGTAGAGGGTAAGTATTACGGCCAGCTGTGATCTGCTTTTCTGCCATGGCTTCTAGCATCGCAGCTTGCACCTTGGCTGGTGCGCGGTTTATTTCATCTGCAAGGACGAGAGCATTAAAAATTGGCCCCGGTTGAAAAGTAAATTCTCCCGTTTCTGGGCGGAAAATATCAGTTCCTGTTAAATCGGCAGGCAGAAGATCGGGCGTAAATTGGATGCGATGAAAATCACCTTCAATGCAGTCAGACAATACTTTTACAGCGCGTGTCTTTGCAAGACCAGGAGGCCCTTCAACCAAAATGTGCCCATCAGCAAGTAGAGCTATAAGTAGTTGTTTAACGAGGGCTGGTTGGCCAATAACTTGGCTTTCTAAGTATGTATTAAGACGTTGAAATGTATCTGCTAGCATGGAGTAGATTGTCCTTGTTGATAGACAAAATAGGTTTAATACCTGATATGACTAAATAAAACGGAATAAGTTCGAGGGTGGTACGCGAAAGTCAGTACTTTAAATCCTCTCTCGTTGTTTTGTCTAACGCTTCATTATCCTCTTTTTGCAGATTCATTTCCTCGTTTAGATTTCATTAAACCCTATATGGCTACATGAGTTTGGTGTCGCACCTTGTTGCTTGTAAGGCGTTAAGGTGCGTAGTGGGTTGCTATTGCGAATCATCCTATGTGCAAGATGACTGTGTATACAGGTAGAGATGATTACTTTCTTCTGCATAAAGAACAGCTTAACTAATTATTCATTGGGTCATGTTTGCAATTATGCCTAGCAAGAAAATGATTTTTAATATTTCCGCAACATCGCCTCGGTTATTGATAGATATAATAAGTGTGATTCTATTCAGGTATATTGGTACGACCATTCATACTGTGTGTTGATAAGTATATGACTCTGTGCTCTTATAATAAATATGCAACAAATGTATCACTGAAGTGTATTTAAACAACGTTAGGATATTGGCAGGTTTATAAATAACGTTAACACTATTTTGGTTGGTAGAAATACACATAAGGTTGGCGTGCTAGTTTTATTTTGCTTGTATATCAATAGTGTGTGTTCTCATTAAGGGTAGGAAGGAGTCTGTGTTCATGGCAAAGAAAGCATTAGTTACAGGTGCTAAAGGTGGTATTGGTTCGTCTATTACGAATAATTTGGTGACAGCTGGTTTTCGTGTGATTGCAACGTACTTTCCAACGAATGAAGCGTGTGCGAAGAAATGGTTAAAAGAGAATAATTATTCTGACGAGCAAGTACGCATACTCCCGCTGGATGTTACAGATGCAGCATATTGCGAAGAAGCGCTTGCAACACTATTGCAGGAAGAAGGCAACATTGATGTATTGGTAAATAACGCCGGTATTACGCGAGATACAACATTTAAGCGTATGACAGCGCAGCAATGGAATGACGTTATTAACACCAATCTCAATAGCCTATTTAATGTAACACAACCCTTGTTTGCATCTATGTGCGAGCATGGAAACGCACGCATTATTAACATCACATCAGTCAATGGTTTAAAAGGTCAATTTGGTCAAGCAAACTATTCTGCGGCTAAAGCTGGCATGATTGGTTTTACCAAAGCACTTGCTGCTGAAGGTGCGCGTTCTGGTGTGACAGTAAATGCAATTGCACCAGGCTATACGGGAACACCTATGGTTGAAGCGATTAGAGAAGAAGTGCTTGATGGCATTAAAGCTGAAATTCCAATGAAGCGCTTAGCTAAGCCAGAAGAAATTGCTGCTGCTGTTATTTTCTTAGCCAGTGAGCAGGCCGCATACATTACGGGTGAAACCCTGAATGTTAACGGTGGCTTGTACATGCACTAATTGGTGCACTCTTTTAATGGAATAAAGGAACTTGGAAATGGCAAAAGTATTTATTGTTGCAGCAAAGCGTACGCCAATTGGCTGTTTTAATGGCGCACTAAAATCAGTATCTCCTGCGCAATTAGGTGCTGTAGCAATCAAAGCCGCAATACAGCAAGCAAATATTCAACCTGCTCACCTAGATGAAGTGATCGTCGGCAACGTTGTTGGCGCCGGCCAAGGTATGGGCCCTGGTCGCCAAGCCGCATTATACGCTGGCGTGCCAAACGAAGTGCCTGCATATAGCTTAAACATGGTGTGCGGCAGTGGTATGAAAACGGTGATGGATGCAGCCGCCCACATTAAAGCGGGTGATGCTGATCTTGTGGTTGCTGCTGGTGCTGAAAGTATGTCGCAAATTCCATTTTGTGTGTCATCGAAAGTGCGTGACGGACAAAAAATGGGCAACCTTGAAATGACAGATCTGCTTGTTGCTGATGGGTTAACCGATGTGTTCAATAATTATCACATGGGTGTGACTGCTGAAAATGTTGTTGCTAAAGTTGGTTTGACTCGTGAACAACAAGATAACTTTGCATTAGCTAGCCAACAACGTGCAGTAGCGGCGATAGAGCAAGGGACTTTCAAAGATGAAATTGCGCCTGTTGAAGTGACAGTTCGTCGAAAAACCTCGGTTGTTGATACCGATGAATACCCAAAAGCCGATGCCAGTATTGAAGGATTAGCGCAATTGCGCCCAGCCTTTAATAAAGAAGGATCTGTGACAGCGGGTAATGCCTCTGGGATTAATGATGGCGGTAGTGCGATTATTGTTGCTTCTGAAGCGGCCGTTAAAAAATATGGCCTTACCCCTCTTGCTGAAATTCAAAGTTATGCGCAAGCAGGTGTTGCACCTGAAGTGATGGGACTTGGCCCTGTTCCTGCAGTAATGAAAGCACTCGATAAAGCCGATCTGTCGATTGAACAAGTTGGGCTATTTGAATTTAACGAGGCCTTTGCTGGTCAAGCGCTTGGTGTGTTGCATGAGTTAGCTGACGAGCTAGATGTGAAAGTTGAAGACATTGCAGAGCGTTCAAATGTTAATGGTGGTGCGATCGCGCTGGGTCATCCTCTAGGGGCATCAGGCAACCGAATTATTGTCAGTCTACTGCATGAAATGCGTCGTCGTAACACCGAATATGGCCTCGCAACTTTGTGTGTCGGTGGCGGTATGGGTACTGCCATTGTATTGAAAAGTGTTTAACCAATGATACGTATAGGCGGATAGCGACATGGCATAGTGATGCTTGAAGCCAGCTTATTACTTAATGATTAAGGATACAAAACATGTATACGGAAATGTTCAAATCGTTCTCAGAGCAAACAGAGAAAACACTGGCACCATACGTAAAATTCAACAAACTTTTCACTAAGAATGTTGAAGATATTACAGAGCTACAATTAGCGGCAGTTCGTGCATACAGTGATCTAGGGCTATCTCAATTGAAAGCGGTTGGCGAAGTGAAAGACGTACAATCACTCACTGCTTTCAATAGTCAGCAACTAGAGACGCTAACGAAGCTGTCTCAGCAACTGATGGACGATAGCAACAAGTTCCAATCTATTGCTCAAGAATTTAAAACCGATGTTGAAGAGCTTGTCGCTGAAAATGTACAGCAAGCAACACCAACAGCATAAGTAAATGACCGTAATGCCGCCTTATTTTAGGCGGCATTTTTTAGTCCATAAACGAGGTCATTATCATGGATCAAAACTTCTTTTCGGACTACTTTGCCAAGCTTCAAGAAATGAATCAGCTGTGGTGGAAAGAATTGGATTCTGGCAAAGCAGCGATTAACACCCCCCTCACGAAAGCACTCAATGAAGTCAATCTTGATGACGCGACTCAACTGATTGAGAAAGCCTCTGCACAGCCTGCAGCGCTTGCTAAAGTGCAGATGAATTGGTGGGAAAACCAAATGAAAATCTGGCAAAACATTACCATGATGCCTGGTAATGAAGATGCCGCAGTCAAACCTGCAAAAGATGATAAGCGTTTCAGTGATCCTGCATGGGAAAATGAAGCGTTTTATAATTATATAAAGCAATCGTATTTGCTTTATAGCAACACGATGCAAGAAAGTATTGATGCCATTGAAGGCTTAGACGAAAAAACCAAGGAGCGTTTAAGCTTCTTTTCTCGTCAGGCAATCAATGCACTCTCGCCTACAAACTTCGTAACGACTAACCCTGAACTAGTAAAGCTGACCGTTGAAAGTAATGGTGAAAACTTAGTTAAAGGTATGGAGTTGTTACAAGAAGATATTCAATCTAGTGCCGATGTACTTAAAATTCGAATGACGAATGACAGTGCATTTGAATTAGGGACGAATGTTGCGAATACCGCAGGCGATGTTGTATATAAAAATGAGTTATTTGAACTTATTCAGTATAAGCCGCTAACGGAACAAGTTAACGCAACGCCATTGCTGATTGTGCCGCCATTCATTAACAAATACTATATTCTTGATCTTCGTGAAAAGAACTCAATGGTTCGCTGGCTCGTGGAGCAAGGACATACCGTCTTTATGATGTCTTGGCGTAACCCTGACGCATCTATGATAGATGTTGATTTTGAGCACTATGTACTCGACGGCACGATTAAAGCAATTGATGCGGTGTCTGAAATTACGGGTGAAAAGCAAATTAATACCGCAGGGTACTGCATTGGTGGAAGTTTACTGGCGTCGACATTAGCCTATTATTCCGCAAAGCGTATGCGTAGTCGGGTTAAATCTGCCACCTTCTTTACGACCCTGCTTGATTTCTCACAACCTGGTGAGATTGGGGCGTATATCAATGACCCTATCATTTCTGCCATTGAAGCAGAAAATCTGTCGAAAGGTTATATGGATGGTCGCTCGCTGAGCGTGACCTTCAGTTTGTTGCGTGAAAATAGCTTATATTGGAATTACTACATCAACAATTACCTTAAGGGTAATAGTCCAATTGATTTTGACTTATTGTATTGGAATGGTGATAGCACCAATGTTGCAGCTTCGTGTCA
Source organism: Photobacterium kagoshimensis (assembly GCF_050337045.1). Classification (NCBI taxonomy): domain Bacteria; kingdom Pseudomonadati; phylum Pseudomonadota; class Gammaproteobacteria; order Vibrionales; family Vibrionaceae; genus Photobacterium; species Photobacterium kagoshimensis. The sequence continues at coordinate 9,472 of NZ_JAKJSO010000014.1, forward strand.
TAACACTTTACTGCGTAAATTCTATTTAGAGAACAAACTGGTTGAGCCGAAAGGTGTGCAGATCGGTGGTGTAGATATTGATCTGACTAAGATAAAAGTACCCACGTATTTTATCTCTACCATTGAAGATCATATTGCTCTTTGGCAGGGGACTTATCGTGGTTCTCGTCATTTAAGCGGTAAATCGACATTTGTACTGGGTGAATCAGGCCATATTGCAGGTATTGTGAATCACCCTGCGAAAAATAAATATGGTTACTGGGTGAATGATGATCTAGGTGATGACCCTGAAGCTTGGCTAAAAGGAGCAGAACGCCAAGATGGTTCATGGTGGACACACTGGGACCAATGGCTAGCGGGTTTTGCGGAAGCGGAGCCTGTCGATGCTCGCTCTATCGGTAGTGATAACCACCCCGCACTCATGCCTGCTCCTGGTATCTATGTGAAGCAAACATTGCCTGTTGAACTGAATAACTTAGCTGAGAAAGTAAAAGAAGCTGAAGTGCAGTGATTGACTAGGCAGACGATGATAAATACAACAAAGCCAGTTGATTAATCAACTGGCTTTCTTTGTTATGCGAGCTGCTCTTTAACGATGCAGTTACGGCCTTGAGATTTTGCTTTGTATAAACAGCTGTCAGCGCGTCTTAGTAGATCGTGAATATTACCTTCAGTTGCGACTACACCAGTACTGACCGTATATTGAATTTTATTACTCAGAATGGTTAGTTCGGCGTTCGCAATTTCATTTTTCATCGCTTCCAGCCGCTGCTCGAAAATATGTGGAGAGTTACCATAAAGAATACAGAACTCTTCACCTCCGAAGCGGGAGACCAGTGCATCGGGGAAATAATTTTTAAGAACTGTCGCCAATTCAATCAAGATCATGTCACCAATATGGTGACCAAAGTTATCGTTGATCGCTTTAAAATTATCAATATCAATCAAGGCTAAACAGCGCGGTGACTGATGATTTTTACTCATTGGGTGATCAAAGAAGTAACGACGATTCCACGTTTGTGTGAGGTAATCTTGGTTAGCTAGGTGGTACAAGCGGCGCTCTGAATCGAGAATATTCAGTGTACTATGTAGACGACAGTAAAACTCTTCTTGATTAAAGGGCTTAGTTAAAAAGTCGTTGGCACCAGCTTTCAAAAACTTTGCGGTTAGCGATGCTTCATCGCTACCCGATAGACCAATAACCGCTAATTTATCCAGGCTATATTGTTTACGCAGCTCTTTGACTAGGCTAACGCCATCACGCTCAGGCATCGCATAGTCTGTGATCACAAGACTAATCTCTCTGTCTTTTTGCATGATTTCTAAGGCATGTTCACCATTTTTTGCTTCAATAACATTCAGGTATTGGCGCTCTAGTAAACTGCGGGTGTATTTGCGAGCCGTAATGGAGTCATCAACGAGCAGTACTTTATGGGAACTGTTTTTCGCCAAACGGTGAAGAATAGGGATAATAGCTGAAATACAGCTTGGGCTGTCTTTAGGAATATAGTCGATGACGGTTTTGGCTAACACTTTCTCGCGTGTTATTTCATCCATCATTGCGGTTAAAACGATAACTTTGATGCCAACAGATAAGCACACATCAATAATTTCACCGTCCTGACCGTCAGGTAGGCAGTAATCTAGAATAGCACAGAGGAAGTTGGTGTCTTGGTCGAGTACGTGCTCGGCTTCGGCTATGGTTTCAGCAAAAACAGGTAAGAAACCAGCTTGCCTCAATTCAGATTCGATGGCTCTGCGAAAAGGTCGACTATCTTCCACGACTAATATTTTTTGTTCCATTTACCACAACCTACTCTGGCTTAACCGTTTATTGGCTAATTTAGGCGCAATATTATGAGTGAAAATGAATACATATACAAACAGAGATAATGCTCAATACGCATATTTGTTGCGTATTTCCTGGATAAGTTAGAACGAAATGTCTATTTTTTTGTACTTGATCCCATAAATCACAGTTTGTTATTAAATCAAAGAGTATCTTCATAAGGAAAAATGACCTTAATTTCATTGGAGATCATATTTAAACGGTTAAGTTATGCCTGTACTTTATCAAATGTGGTTTGACATCAAGTCAAAATAGCGTAAAGTACATCATCAAACGATGGTCATTAAAACGATGTTCGATTAATGATCGTAAAATAAAAACAGTTATAGGATTTTTACTTATGAAAAAAACACTATTAGTCGTTTTATTGGCTACCGTTGGACTAACCGCGTGTTCAGAAGCTGAAAAGCCGCAAGAAACTATGCCCTCAATGGCAAATCCAGCCTCAGAGTTTTGTGTTGAGCAGGGTGGTGAAGTGGTGATTAAGGATGAAGATGGTGGTCAAGTTGGCTATTGTAAATTAAGTGACGGCCGTTTAATTGAAGAGTGGACTTTCATGAACGACAACAATGATGATAAAGCAGAACAACCAATTGGTATGGCTAACCCATCAGCGGTATTTTGTGAGGAGCAAGGTGGCACCTACATCAATAAAGACGGTGAAAATGGCCAAGTCGGTTTTTGTCAGTTAAGCGATGGTACTGAAGTGGAAGCATGGGAATATTTCCGTGCCAATAGTGAAGATAATCAAGCAGCTAGCACAGATGCATTGATTGGTATGGCTAACCCTGCATCAGTGTTTTGTGAAGAGCAAGGTGGTGTGTCTGTTATTAAAGATGAAGCTGACGGTCAAGTGGGTTATTGCCAATTAGCAGATGGTACCGAAGTTGAAGAGTGGGCTTACTACAATCAGCACCATGAAGATGCTGAACAACCAATGCTAGGCATGGCTGATCCATCAGCCGTATTCTGTGAAGAGCAAGGTGGTGAGTACCTTGTTGGTGAAAATGCCGATGGTCAATTTGGCCAATGTAAACTGGCTAACGGTACTGTTGTCGATTCGTGGGAATACTACCGCGCAGAGCATAAAGACGACACAGCTAAATAAGGCCCTAAGTAGGCGTAAGCTTTTTGCTTAACGTTATAATTGTTAAGTGCCGCTGAATATAATTAAGTCGCAACTTATGTTTATCGTAGGTTGCGGCTTTTTTGTTGAGTGAAATTTATTGGCTCTGAGATGAAAAAGCCCAAACCTATGCTGGTTTGGGCTTGATAGATATGGCGTTAACAGTCTAGTGTCACTTCGCTCTGGCTTGAACCAAAGCGGTAGGCCTTAGTCGTTTACTTGTGTTGACCTTGCCAAATCAGTTCGCAGGTTTTACTGCCGTCGCGCTCCAATGGTTTTTCAATCAGCCAGCGAATAGGTGAAATTACTGGGCTGGTGGTAAAACGCACCGAGGTTTCGAAAATGGCCGACAGTGGCACGTTTAAATCAAAGTCATCAAATTGACCATGCACCTCAATCGGGGTTTGTAAGCTAAAAATTTGTGCTTTTTTTGATTGCGGACGTAAGTAAAGATCAAAACTGCGATCTTGATACGATGCATCAAATTTCCCATTGACTTGAATGCGCGTGGTATCAAGCAGCATATTGCGTTGTTTGATATTGCCGTCACGAATATCAACCCCTGCCGCGACACAGTTCAGCACTGAGTTATTTTCATCAGTAAAGCTCGGTAAAATTGCATCGGTTAGATTCACAGCCCACAGGTCAATCAGATCGGCTTCAAATGCTTCAGGCCAAGCGGCAAAGCCGATAAAGCCATTGGCATTTCTCATTAAGGTATCGGGTGAATTGGCAAGGCTGGTTAGCGAAAATTGCGTACTAATTTTCCCCGACATATCTGTGTCGTTTTGGATGCGACGCGCTAGAACACCATAGTCGAAGTTGTCCACTTTACCTTGTAAGTCAATGTCGAACATATCGCCACGCGCTTTGATTTTTGCATTAATAGCGATATCTCCCCCAGGCAATTTCACATGCAAGGGTTCCAGTACTAAATGCCCATTATTGAGGTTTAGGTGAAGTGAGCCCGCACCTAACCAGTCTTTACCTGAACGCACTTCATCTACAGCGACCGTGAGATCACCATTGAGCCAGTTTAGGCCTTCAGGACTGATCACTGGGGATGGTTGGCTTTTAGCTTCTTGCGGCGCTTGGGGACTTGTTTCTGCTGACGCATGATTTTCGTCTAGCCATGCTTGCCAATGACCAACTTGGAAGTCATTTAATTGGATAAAAGGTGCAGTTAACGCAACACGTACATCTGGCTTACCATATTTCCCCTGCGGCTGAAGGTCGCCATGCCCAGTTAATTGGCTCTTATTGACTTTGATTAGTAGGTCGCGGAAGCGGTAGCCATTTTCATCTGAAGCTAACTGGGCTTTTAAGCTAATTGGTCCGTAGGGGGGCAGTGCCACGCCAGTGAAGTGGTTGAGGCGATCAAGGTTAGGTATTTCAGCCTGCAGGTTAAGTGCTAATTTTTTGAAGTCTAGCGGCAGCGCCAATTCAGACTTAGCGTTAAAGTGCATATCACCTATGGATAAGGCCATAGAAGCGGGCAGTGTTTTACGACCATCGTTGGCTTGTTTTAGCGAAACTGAAGACAGCAAAAGCTTAACGGGGCGTTTTGCCACCTCACCTTGTAAGGATAGGGTGGTGTCCGTTGCTGGCCCTGTTGCAAACTGTCCTTTTGCTAAGTACACATCTAAGGCTTTACCTGTGTATATATCTGAAAGTAGTAATTGTCCGCCGGTTAGCTGGGCATTAATTTTTGCCATTTCCATTAACTCAAGCACAGTGCGGCCTGATAGACGGATTGCTAATTTGGCTTGATCTAATGTCATACCAAGATCGTTAGTAATGCTGAGGTTCTGGGCTATTTGACCTATGTCTGGTTTATTAACGATAAGGTTGAGCTGAGAATTGATGGTAGCTGCATTGATGTTAAGTGAAATATCACCGTTATAACGACTGCCCGCGTAGCGCATTTTAAACGGCGACGAGGGCATGTTGCCGTTACGCATTTTCCCATTGAAGGCAATGTCTGATAGTTGCTGATCGGCCCATACAAGTGTATCGATAGCAATATCTACATCAGCATCAATAATAACGATATCATCGCTAAGCAGTGGAATGGTGAGGTTTGCACCTTGCGTAGGAATGGTTTGTTCTACTTCAGGTAGCTCATTATCATTAATGAATTGGCCAAACTGCGTGAAATCCAATCGAGAAAATTGGCCGCTGATTGCTGCCCATTGGTTACCCGTCTCAGGTCGCCATTTGAGCGCAAGCTGGCCTTGGCTATTCATGAGGATCAGTTTATTCATCATTAACGCGATGAGCCCATCTTGGTAATCGAGTTTACCTTCAATAGCGATAGGGCCTGATACCTGAGTTTGTGTTCCTAACCATGGGCTTAATGCGCTTGCATCATTGCCTTGGATTGATAGCGAAAAGTGGCTACCTTCTTGCCAGTTAGTTTGTACTAACAAACCTTTAGCATGTGCTGTTAATACTGGGCTTTCAAAATCTAACTGAGTTGGCCAGTCACGGCGTTCAATAATATCAGCGAGCGTACCTGCCTGCGCAGTAATATGTGCAGGGATGCCCATCAATTCACCTTTAATCGATGATTTAAACGGTAGATGCATACCTGCGTTAAGGCGTGCTTTATCAATGCTAAAGGTTGCTGCTTTAGCCCAATTTACTTTAGCTTGATCAATGGATAGTACTATTTCGCTGTTATCTAGCCATTCACTTAATTTCGTCCCTGACGTTTTAACCTGTAGTTTGGCATCATCAAGGTGACCTTTGGCCGCGTAAATTCCCGTTAACCAACGCGCCATTTCACCAAGTGGTGAATCGGTTGCTCCTAGCTGAATATCTACATTAGATGTCCATTCAGTCGCATCAATCGTGGCATTACCCCGGAAAGGCACTTGCGCAATGTCTGCTGTCATAGGCGCTGATAATTTACCAGCTTCCCCCTCAACGTTCAGCGATAGATTTTCAATACTTGTTCCTAAGCCTTTGATCTCACCGATTTGAATACCTAGCTTTGTTGTGGTTTCAATTAACCATTTATCAAGTGCTTGTTGCAGTGGTGATTTCTGTGGGGGAGCACTAGAGTATGCCATCATCATTTGTGGTTCAGGCTCTGGCTGTAACCAAGGGCGCAGATCAATCACAGGGATGTCTAGCTGACCATCAATGAAATTATGCTTACCTAATTCAATGGCAAAGTGGCCATCAGCTGAAGTTACTGGGCTACGTAGCTTTACATCATTCACAAATAAGTGATTCACAGATGCAGAAATATTTGTGCTGACGGAAAGTGGAGCGACGTGTTTAACATCTAAACCCAGTAAGTCTTCAATAGGTTGAGTGTTTTGCCAATCCAGTTGAACACTCGCGGTTGATTCCCCCGATTGTGGCGGCTGTAGGTTCGCATCTATCGCGAGTTTTGCCCCAGCAAATGCGCCTTGAATCGAAACGTTACCGGTTTGCTGATTGATAATGTCTTCTAAATCACCATCAAGAGACAAGTTGTACTCTTGCCCAAGTGCATAGCCTTGCGTTGTTAGATGCCATTGCTCGTCGCGCTGTTGTAAATCCAGCTTATTAAGCTGCCAATCAAAATAGCTGCCTTGTGGCTGGTCATCGTAAACGAGGTTGATGTTTTCTGCGGTGATGCGTTCGCCAATCTTAAGATGAAAACTTAACGGATCCTTGTTAGTACTTACTTGTGCGCTATCACCTGGTGGAGTGGTATCGAATTGCCAGTTTGCCTTGCCTTCATAATCTTTAAAAAGAAGTACACTGATATCGTTAAGTGCCAAATAGTCGATAGAGAGCGTATTTTGTAATAGTGGAAGTACGTTAATTTTGGCTGAGATATGCCCCGAGGTCAGCATAGGTTGCCAAGGCATACTCTCGATATTTGCGATTTCAACTTGATTGATCTTAATCTCAGGACTGAAGCCGATAAGTAACTCAATATCACCCGAAATATGCGTATCGCGATGAAGGTTATCGGTAATCATTTGGGCTATACGATCACGGTAGGGGGTAAGATCGATTTTTATACCAACAGTGAGCGCAATAATAAGCGCGAGAAAGATTATGCTGAAGGTACCGACTAGCCAAGTACATAGGCGGCGAAACCATGATTTTTTTTCAGGTTTGCTACTGGTAGGCGTTGAGTTTTTATCGGGCGAATGATTGGCTGAAGTCATGGCTAGGCTTGGCCTTTAAAGAGAATTATGTATGTTGTTTTATTGAGGTGAAAGATAACATGTTTACGGCAATTTCGGTAGGGGAGACCAAGGGTTATACAGGCTTACTTACACTTATTGAGAGGTGTTGAACAGTGCGAGTATGGTGAAAATGCACCTACAACAACGTATTTGGAGTGTAGGTGCAAATATGGCGCTTAGAAGCGGTAATCTAATACCAGCGAGAACTCGTTAAGTTCAAGTTTTAGATCGTTGTAGTTTTTTGAGAAGCTTTCGTAGCGCGCACCAATAACAAAATCGCTGGTGAAATTGTAACCTGCACCTAAGCCATATACGAATTCACCGTCAACACGTTTAGGTTCTGCATAAACACTAAACATATCCATAGCATAAGCAATTCGAACAGCATAAGTGTTGAAAGTATCATTATCGCCGTTCGGCTGTTTTGTTTTAGGGTGGGTATAGGTGTAACTTGGGTAGAAGTTTAATTCACCTGAACCGACTTCAATCGTATTGAGCTTACCTGTTAACGTTAAGTCATAACCTTCAGACAAAAAAGGTGAGTCAGCTTGCAGCCAGTGGTAATTAAAGTTTGCGTATACTGTGCTTAAAATGTTGTGGTCAAAATCTTTTGCTGCTGCGAATCCTAAGCTGTAGGCATTACGATGGCCATTTTTGACATTAATATCAGTATCAGGTTGATTGCCGATTTTTCCTGATAGGCGGTCTAAGTAGCTATAGCCAATCATCATAGCGGCCCTAACGCCATCGCGATTATAAACCTCCGAGGTCACTCCCAGATTAAATACGGTAGTATTTCCGCTTATTTTTGCATCAGGAATCTTATCAACTTTTGCCTCTAATCGACCTGTTGCCATGTCGCCATATACAGACGTTGCTGTTTTGGTAGGGTCTGAGAAATTGTGGCTATCGGTTGCCATGGCTGATGTTGCAAATATTGCGCTAGCAATACAAAGAGTTGTTTTTGTTACTTTCACGGTAGGAACCTTATGAGCATTTGGTTTGATAGTAAACTAAGTGTCGATACTATAGTGGTGTTGCTAGAATTTCAAATTGATTCACCATCAAACCTAATATGTTAATTATAGGCTCACCCAAAGTAGAGTGGTTTTCTTTTCATTCGGGGTCTAAATGAGATCAATTCTAAACAACTAGCCAGATCTTTATTTGTTATGTTATATTGTAACGATATTGTGCTTGAGGCTGTAAGTGCGTTTGTGATGCTTATAGTTAATAGCAGTGGAAAGTAGTGAGTCATGAAACAAAGTAAATTCCCTCCTAATGTCGATAGTGAGTGTAATGATATAACATTGCATCGCTTTGGTGTATCGCTATTATTAACCAGCGTACCTGTCCGCCTTATTGCCGCTCTTGTTGCTATAGCTGCTTTGTGGCTTATGCTGTCATTTCTAATTTGATGGGCTTAACTAGATGATATCCATAAAAAATATATCAGTTCGTTACCGAGATGAACTGGCGCTATCTGATGTGTCGGCCACAATCGAAGAAGGGGAACTTCTGGCGATCGTGGGCCCAAATGGTGCAGGTAAGTCGACGTTACTAAAAACCATCATGGATCAGATTAAGCCAAGTGAAGGTGTTATCTCACTTGGGCAGCATAGCCTAAAAGATGTGGCGTATTTACCGCAGAGCAGCCAAATTGATAAGCAGTTTCCTATCACGGTACGTGAATTTGTGGCTGCAGGCGCATGGCGACGTTTAAGTTTTTGGCGAGCTTTTAATCGTCAAGAAAGTGCTCGAATTTACCAAGCGCTAGAAACTGTTGGCTTGTTAGGGATGGAAGAACGTCAAATCAGTGAGCTATCTGGCGGGCAGTTTCAACGTATGCTATTTGCTCGCATGTTAGTGCAAGACGCAGATATCTTGCTGCTCGATGAGCCTTTTAATGCGATTGACGCGCAAACTATTGAAGACTTAATGCAAGTGATCCGCAGTTGCCAGCAAGCAGGTAAAACGGTCATTGCTGTTATTCATGATCTTGGTTTAGTGCAACGATACTTTCCGCAAGTGATGCTAGTAGCAACCCAAATGATTGCTAAAGGCGAGGTACATATCGCCTTATCTCCAACCAATTTGATTGCTGCGGGATACCAACATTTAGCGCAATCTCCAATTGAACTATCTACGAATAAAAGCCAAGTCGCATGAGTCCTGATTTCTATACATTATTTATTGAGCCTTTTTCAGATTTTTCCTTTATGCAGCGAGCACTATGGGGCTGTGTTGTATTGAGCTTGAGTGCTACACCGATCGGGGTCTTTCTGACTCTACGCAGAATGAGCTTAACGGGTGATGCCATGGCACACGCGATTTTACCGGGGGCCGCGATTGGTTTTTTGATTTCAGGCTTGTCGGTGTCTGCGATGACCATTGGTGGTGTTGTTGCTGGGTGTATTGTTGCGGTGTTAGCGGGCATTGTTGCACGGCATTCTCATGCCGAAGAAGACTCTAGTATGGCCGCGTTTTACTTGTTGTCATTAGCAACGGGCGTGCTGATTATTTCTTCCAAAGGGAGCAATGTTGATCTCTTGCATGTCCTTTTTGGTTCCACATTAGCACTAAACGATGAAGCCCTAATTTTACTGACTTCGATTGCAACCATTTCGATCTTGATGTTGGCCATTTTGTATCGCCCGATTGTGATGGAATGTGTTGATCCGGCCTTTTTCCGAACAGTCAGTAAATTAAGCTCTGTTGCGCATTACAGCTTTTTACTCTTGGTTGTGTTGAACCTAGTGGCTGGTTTCCATGCTTTAGGCACCTTAATGGCGGTGGGTTTAATGATTTTACCTGCCGCAATTGCACGTTTTTGGACGGCTCGTTTGGGCATCATGCTGGTTATTGCCTTTGTTGCCTCTGTAGTGAGCTGTTACTTCGGTCTGTTTTTATCGTATCACGCAAGTTTGGCAACTAGCCCTGCGATTGTGTTGGTACTGGGTGGAATGTATATCGTGTCGTTATTGATAGGGCGACATGGCGGCTTATTGCTGAAGCAATTTGCAAATTAATCAAAAGGGGAAATAAATGTCTAAAGCAACTTTCGCAGTTTCTATGATTGCGCTTGGGCTTGGTTGTAGTTCAGCAGTAATGGCCGATACAAAAGTTCCTGTTGTTACCAGTTTTTCGGTGTTGGGTGATCTTGTTCAGCAAGTGGGTGGCGATCATGTTGCTATTACCAACTTAGTAAAAGCAAATGGTGATGCACATGTATATAACCCAGCGCCTATGGACGCAAAGGCAATTGCATCTGCACAATTAGTTGTGATGAATGGGCTTGAATTTGAAGGTTGGATGCCTCGCTTGTTAGAGTCATCGAACTTTAAGGGTAATAAAGTATTAGCGGCTGACGGTATCGATACAATTAAAGGCCATAGTTGCTCTTGTGGTGGACACGGCCATCATGATGACCATGACCATGACCATGACCATGACCATGACCATGACCATGACCATGACCATGACCATGACCATGACCACGATCATGCGCATGGTGAATTTGACCCGCATTCATGGCACAGCATTAAGAACGTTAAAGTGTATGTGAAAAATATCGAGCAAGGTCTAACGAAAGTTGATCCCAATAACGCTGAAGATTACCAGCGTAATGCAGCCAACTATATTCAACAGCTTGATAAGTTAGATGTTGAGTTACATAAGAAAGTGGCATTAATTCCTGAAGATAAACGTAAGGTGATTACTCCGCATGCCGCATTTGCGTATATGGCGCGAGATTATAATATTGATTTTCATGCGCCTCAGGGCACAAGCACAGAATCAGAAGCGAGCGCTGGTGATGTTGCTAAAATTATTAAACAAATTCGCAGTGAAGGTATTAAAGCCGTATTTGTTGAAAATATCTCTGATAACCGTCTGATTGAACAAATCAGCCGTGAAACTGATGCTAAGATCGGTGGTCAGTTATATTCAGATGCGCTTTCTGAGCCTACAGGTCCTGCGCCGACGTATTTGAAGATGATGGAATACAATATTGATACGATTGTAGACGCTCTGAAGTAAGTATTAATGACGTAAATAGAGAGCTCTATTTTCTCGATAATTGAAAGCCAACCAAATCTGATGGTTGGCTTTTTTCGTTTTAATTTGGCATTTATTACATGAACGCTGATAGCTGTGGTTATTGGCGAATGTTAAACCATGTTGTTAGGTGTTTGTATGCAAAAGCACCGGTGGCTGGGCTTGTAAAATGCTAAATGCCATGGTGTAAGTAAAAAACTTTTGCAGGTATTTTTTTATTATCATGTTGATTTTATTTGTGTTAATTGGTCTCTTTGGGCTGTGCTAGCATAGAGTTACTTCTTTTTTATGACAGCGTATTTTTAGTCATGTATATTAGCTCAAAAATCAAGTTTGATGTCATACGGCTTTGTGTGATTTCGGCAGTATAAATAAATTAACGTATTAGGTTTCTAATGAAAATTCGTAGCAAGTTAACCCTTTTAAGTACAGGGCCTGCATGTCTGGTATTGTTTCTTTTTGGGCTATCTATTTTCTCTGTTTTTCGTGTACTCGATATGACCACGCAAATCAGTGTAGCAAAAGAACTTGAAATATCTCTTTTGAATTTACGCCGTTACGAAAAGGACTTCATGATTCGTCGTGATCAAGTCTCTATCGATAAATTTAATCAGCAAGCGAGTCACTTCAGAGATTTAAACGACACTTTAAAAGTTGCGGCTGAGTCAATCGGTTTTGATATTACCCCTGTGATCGAAATGGATCGTGAAGTCGAGCAATATGTAGCGGCTTTTTTGAAAATGTCTGATATGTACAATCAATTGGGGCATGAAGAGTCTGCCACGGGCCTAGTGCCTAAAATTATTGATACGACAGAGCACTTGTCGGTACACCTTCACCAAGAAGAAGCACTTGTTGCTTATATTGAACTGACTAACTTAGTGCGTGATGTTGCTAATAAGTTCTCATCAGAAAAACTTGCTCGCGTTAACCAAATCAGTACTGTGATTATGGCGGAGCTAACTGAAAACGCAGACCGCGATGGTTTGCAAGATTTAGCATCGCTACTAGAGCAATTAACGCAGGCCGAAAGACTGTCGAATACGATTGGGGTTACATCTAAAGATGGTCTACGTGGTCAAACACGAAGTGCAGCGCATAGCATTGAATCGAAATTTGATGGTATTGCACATGATATATTTGATGAAGTAGATTCAGACTTGGATACTTTGCTTTATCTCGCGAGTATTTTTGCATTTATCGCGATCAGTGGTTTATTGATCATCAGTGAGTTAACCAAGCGTAACGTCATTCGCCGTATCGAAGGGCTACAGAAAATGATGGAAAATGTCGATCACCGCAATGATCTGACGCTGCGAGCTCCAATCGAGACAGATGATGAAATCGGCAGTATGTCGACCAGTATCAATACTACGCTAGATAAACTGCATACCTTCATGCGTGAAGTTCAGCAGGTGAGTCACACCGTTAATGATGAAGCGGTCAGCATTCGTGACCGAAGCACTCAAGCGGAAGATGATTTAAATATGCAGCAAGCAGAGACTGAAATGGTCGTAACTGCTGTTACTGAAATGTCTGCAACCATCAATGAAATTGCTGAAACAACCGGCAACGCTGCACGTAATGCTGAAACAGCGCAAGGTACAGCGCGTAGTGGCTTGGATGAAGTTGTTAACACCCGCAATGTTATCAATATGCTTTCATCTTCATTATCTTCAACCAACCAACTGGTTGACGAGCTCTCTACAGCTTCGAACAATATTGGTGCCGTGATGAATGTGATCGGTGATATTGCTGAGCAAACAAACTTATTGGCACTGAATGCGGCAATTGAAGCTGCACGAGCGGGTGATCAAGGACGTGGTTTTGCGGTTGTTGCTGATGAAGTACGTACCTTAGCGCAGCGAACACAGCACTCGACAGCTGAAATTAGCCAAATTATTGAAACCCTACAATCGAAAACGAATCAGGTTGTTACCAACATTTCTGATTGCCAAGGGCACAGCAGCGATAGCGTGTCACAAGCGGAGTCTGCGGAAGAAAGGCTAACGCAAATTATGGCCGACATTGAGCTTATTCTTGATTCAAGCACGCAGATTGCAGCCGCTGTTGAAGAGCAAAGCCAAGTGACTAATGAAGTATCGCAGAACTTAAATAATATTAGCGAAGTGGTACATAAAAGTGTTGGTTCTGCACAGGAAAATACAACAACTAGCATGCAATTAAGCGCAAGTTCAGAGCAATTGAAAACCGCGGTTGATCGCTTTGTTGTTTAAGGCGGCTGCCAAGTTTAGTGATGACAGTATGCGTAAAGCATAAAGAAAAAGGCGTAACCAGCTTCTAGGGAATTAGAAGTTCGGTTACGCCTTTTTGCTATTGATGATTAGTTCATTGCTCTGTTGCTCCATGGGAGCCGTTGAAAGGTATTATTCTTCCCACTGCACTAGCTGACCCTTAGGCCATTCATTACCAATATCTTGGTAGCGCTTTTCTAGGATATGGCGCTTAATTTTCAGTGTTGGCGTTAAAATACCGTTTTCAATCGACCACGGTTCTTTAATCATTAACACACCTTTTATCTTTGCGTGAGATTCAAGTTCTTGGTTGATGGTATCGATGACATGGTGCACTTTTTTCTCGTAGCGCTTGCGATCAAAGTTCGGGAATTCGTGTGGAATGGCTAATAAGACAGGTGCAGGCATGCCCGAACCGATTAAGCACATCATTTCGACGTTACTTAACTCGAATAGGCGTTTTTCAATAGGTACTGGCGAAACAAATTTACCTTTCGCTGTTTTAAAGGTGTCTTTTTTACGGCCTTCAATTGTGATGTAACCTTCGTCATCAACGGAGCCAATATCGCCCGTGTGCAGCCATCCATCCTGATCAAAACATTCTTTACTGGCTTCTTCATTTTTGTAGTAGCCAGAGAATAGCCCTTCACTACGGACCAGAATTTCTTCATCTGCGGCAATCTTAATTTCAACGCCAGGTCCTGGGTTACCGACAGAGCCAATTTTGTCACTTCGGAATGGGTGGTTAAGCGTACTGTAGGCAAAGGATTCCGTCATTCCCCATGCTTCTGTAATATTCAGCCCAATGCGTTCGTACCAACGCAGCAATGCTGGCGAAACAGGGGCTGAGCCACAACCAAGGACTCGCGCTTTATCTAGGCCGAGCCCATCCGCTAATTTGCGCTTAATAACCCCTGAAATGAAAGGGATCTTAAGTAAGAAGTCGAGTTTTCGTTGCGGTAGTTTATCTTGAATACGTTGTTGGAACAGGGTCCATAAACGAGGTACTGAGATAAATAAGGTTGGTCGATGCATTTTTACATCATCGATAAAAGTATCGAGTGATTCAGGGAAAGCAACTTGCATACCTGCCATCACGGAAGAACCGAAGATATACACACGCTCAGTGATATGTGCCAGCGGTAAGTAGGAAAACAAGCGCTCACCATCTTGCATACCGATATGGTCGATTAGTCGTTGTGATGACCACGCGAATGCGCCGTAGCTGAGCATCGCGCCTTTTGGTAATCCTGATGTACCTGAGGTGTATACAATAGACATGAGATCGTCATTTTCATAACTTGGACGTTCAGTCGATGGTTCGTGTTGCTCTATGAGTGTATTAAACTGGTATTGGCACTTTGGTGTACTGTCGTAGTTAAAACCTATGGTAATAAGATCTGGCAGATCAGCACAGACTGATTCAATGGCCTTACTGTCGTCAAGCTTACCAATCAGCAATACTTTTGATTCACTGTGTGTAACGCAATGCTCAATTGTCTCAGCCCCCGCAGTTGGGAAAACGGGGACACTAATATAGCTACCTAACATCATCGCTAAGTCACAAATAAACCATTCAGCACAGTTTTTAGAAGCAAGAGCGACACGGTCTCCCGGTTGGATACCTAAGTCTCGTAGCGCACTAACAAGTCTTAGTGCTTTATCTGCAACGTCAGCATAAGAGTAATCAACAAATTTGCGATTGATAATTTGACGAAGGTAAATTTCATCCGCTCGCTCTTCTGCCCACTTCAAAATCATTTCATGGGGTAGAGGTTGAAGCATAGTGGTTTCCTTTAAACGATCCGCAGAAAGAGGTAAGGTCATACAAATTCATCCTTGTTTTGTTGCGCTCTTGTTAAATCTAATATGATAGAAACTGGTCGGTCAAGTTAATTATAGGAGCCACTTGCCAGAAAAATGTAAAAATAATGTTTAATATGAGGATAAGTTGCTATTTTGAGAATTGACTAATAAAAGTGAATTTTCTTTTCACTAACTGCCTTTTTTAGCGACATTTTGCAGGTTATTAGGTGGTCTTTTCTAATTAATCGTTAAGTCATCGGTATGGCTATTGTTTTCTATATGCGAAGAACGATATTTCTTGGCTTTTGGTGCATTTAACGTGCTACTGGGGGTGTAATACACTCTGATTCGCTGGAGTCTTAGCTAACTTTGTCGGTGGTAATCAGTCTTTGTTCATGAAGTGCAGCAAACTGAAGGGGACGACTGAAATGGGGCTATATCGGTTTATGGTTGGGAGTATCTTCGTCTGCGCGTCTTGGGCGTGTAGCGCAAATTATTCCACATCAATATATCAAGATTATCCACCGCATGGACAACGTACGGTAGATGATGTTCGTAACCGTTATTCACCTATTATTGTTCCTCGTTTAACCCGTCTGTTTGCGGCGTCTGGCATTAGCTATCCACCCGAAAGATTAGGATTATTTGCAATAAAAGAAGACGCAGCTTTAGAGTTGTGGGCTAAACAAGGAGGAGCTTGGAGCTATATTAAACGCTATGTAGTCAAAAAGCAGAGTGGTGTACTGGGCCCCAAGTTGCGCGAAGGTGATAAGCAAGTACCCGAAGGTATATACCGAGTGATCGGACTTAACCCGAATAGTCGTTTCCATTTGTCGATGAAATTGAATTATCCGAACCATTTTGATCTTCAACATGCACAAAAGGAACAGCGCCATCAGCCTGGTTCGAATATTTTTATTCACGGACGTGCATCATCAGTCGGTTGTTTAGCGATGGGAGATGTTGCGATTGAAGAGCTATTTATTGCGGTTGAAACTGTTGGGGTCGAAAATGTTGATGTGGTCATTTCACCGACTGATCCACGTAAGGGACCATTAATTGCGACAAGTGAACTTCCATATTGGACTACGAATCTTTACCGTAATATAGAAGAAGCTGCTGAAAAGTTTGGACGACAATAAGAAAAAGTCAAAAAATCGATTTTTAGGTTTGTGATAAAACTCGAAATTTTGTTTTTGCATTTTTAGTTTTCGTCAATGTTGTTTGAATCCAAGTAAAAAAAGCGAGCAGAATACTGGTTAACGGAATAGCATTTTGTAATACTAAACAGATAACAGCGATATAAATATCAACTAATCAGCAAACTGCATGATTAGGCAAATACACTTTTAGAGTCATTCAATATGCCAAAGCGTAGTAAAGAAGATACCGAAATCACAATTCAGACCATTATGGACGCTGTTGTTGATCAGCTGCTGACATTAGGTTATGACAAAATGTCTTACACCACGTTAAGTAAGCAGACAGGCATTTCCCGTACTGGCATTAGCCACCACTTTCCAAAAAAATCTGACTTTGCCAATGCAATGGATGGACGGATTTTTAAATTGTTTATTGAAAAGCTGGAATTGGACAGTGATCTTGATGCGTTTATCGCAAGTTGGGTCGCTGCGTTAGATGATGAAAAATTCTTAGCAATTCTACGCTTACTTTTCCACCACATTGTAACGGCAGAAAGCTCAAATGAATTTGCGATGCGTGGGATAGAGCGCTTATACCAACTTTGCCATGATCGTTTTGGCGAGGCTAGTATCAAAGAACTTGAATGGCTGTTTGGTAAATCATTAATTTCTATGGCTAAATAGTCTGCGTCGTGATAAGAGCGGTTCACCTAGGTGAGCCGTTTTTTTTGTTTTGAACAGCATGAACCTGAGTGGGTATGACGAGGTAACGGCTCGTCGTATTTTGCTAGTGTGATCTTAATCACAAAAGATAAACGGGCATGTGTTCTGTAATTATATCGAATGCTATTCTTTATCTTGTAATGGTTCTTTGCAATAGGGATATTGCTAATTAGGCTTAATTGACGTTAGGCGGGTAGATACCCGCCATTTTTTTGCCTGTTATATAGTGCCATCTACCAATACAGTGCCATCAGTATCAAACTGGCGTTAACCGCCTCAACCTTTCTCTATTATCTCGTCTTGCCAAAGCACTCGTATACCAGCTTGAGAATATACCTTCTTTATGTGCTTGTGGTTTCATAGCTTATGACTTAGCGGTTTAACACCGATAGGTAACATGTTGCATTTGATTGGGTTGTTGCCCTTGTTTAAAAATAAAACATCATGCATTTATATGTATCAACAGGTGTTAGCGACGGTTAGAAGCGTTATCATGTTACCTTATCAATAAGCATTTTGTTTAATATCGAATGTTTTAGCATGATTTATAAATTCAAGATTGAACTTCATAGAGTAAATGCTCTAAAATGATGTTGAATTGTTCAAAAGACAAAGACCTATAAGGGTTAATGATGAAAATGAAGCCTATTGTCGCATTAGTCAGCATCTTGCTTAGTGTGACGAATGTGCATGCAGCACCTGTAAGTTTTAATGATGCGTGGCGAACTGTTGTTGAAAGCAGTGATGCACTAGCGGCTGAACGTGCGAATATTGATCGTACCCAGTATATGCAAGATGCGGCAAGTGACTTAAACCTGCCTAAAATTACCATGTCTGCCAATTACACCCGCTTAGATAAAGCGGTAGAAATAAAGCCTTCTGATCTTGCTGCGAGTACGCCAATTGGCAGTCAAGGTGGCATGATTGCCGATCTTGCCGATAGTTTATTTACCTCGCAACTCACTAAGCGTGATGTGTTTACGAGCTCAATTCGCGCTATTTGGCCTATTTTTACTGGTGGGCGCATCGATGCCGCACAAGATATAGCGAAAAGCCAGAAAGACGAAGCAAAGTACATGCTGGCTATGAAGCAGCAGGCCAAATTCGAAGATTTATCGAAATTTTATTTTGGGGTTGTGCTAACAAAGCACGTTCTTCAAACGCGCATCGATGTCGAGCAAGGGCTGAAGAAGCATTTACATCACGCTAAGAAATTAGAGCAGCAAGGGCAAATTGCAAAAGTAGAGCGTTTGCAAGCTGAAGCTTCTTACGACAAAGCTCGCGTCGAGCGTCAGAAAGCAGCACGTGATTATGAAATATCCCAAGTTGCTTTGACTAAACTGCTAAAACTCTCAAGCCCAGCGGATTTATCAACGGGTCTATTTACCAATGAATCGCTGCCTCCTATGAGTGCTTTCCTTGAGAAAACACTGACTGAGTACCCAGGCTTACATATTCTTGATTCCAAGAAAAAACAAGCCAGCGGTGTGATTGATATCGAAAAAGGCAAGTATTACCCAGAAGTGTACTTATACGGTAACTACAGCCTGCATGAAGACGATACGTTAGCGGCAAAAACAGCGCCAGATTGGGCGGTTGGCGTTGGAGTGAATATTGCTCTGTTCGATAATTCAGGCCGCTCTGGCAAAGTAAAAGCAGCGCGTAGCACTGTGGATCAGGTCGGTTACTTACGCCGCCAAGCAGAACAAGATTTGTCGGTGCTGGTTGAAAAGACATACCGTGAAGCACAACAAGCGCTGGAAGAATTTAATAGCTTGAAATCAAGTATCGCATTAGCACAAGAAAATGTTCGCTTACGTGATAAGGCATTTAGCCAAGGTTTATCAACATCACTGGAAGTGGTGGATGCCGAAATGTATTTGGCTGGTGTGAAAACACAGCGTCTTGCTGCGGCATACCAATATGTAATCTCACTCTCTCGCTTACTGGCAGTGAGTGGTGAAATGAATAGCTTTAATCAGTACCAACAATATAAAGGTTTAGAGGTTTAGTCATGAGTAAGTATAAGTCTTTTGCTGCAATCATTCCGGCAGCTGCATTAGTAGGCTGGCTTGGCTACACCTTCTGGCAAGCATACCTACCTCAGCCAGAACGCCTTCAAGGGCAAATCGAAGCTCAGCAGTACAATATTTCATCGAAAGTACCGGGTCGAGTTGATCAGGTTTTGGTTAAAAAAGGTGAAGAAGTAGAACGTGGCCAGCTTATTTTTACACTACTAAGCCCTGAGCTAGACGCAAAACTAGAGCAAGCACGTGCAGGTCAAGAAGCGGCGGGTGCGATGGCTGAACAAGCTGAAAAAGGCGCACGTAGTCAAGAAATTGCAGCAGCGTATGATCAATGGCAGAAAGCTAAGGCGGCATCAAGCTTGATGGAAAAAACCTATAAGCGTGTTGATAACTTATACCGCGATGGGGTGATTGCTGAGCAAAAACGTGATGAGGCTTATACGCAATGGCAAGCAGCTCGCTACACAGAACGTGCAGCATTCCAGATGGCAGAGATGGCCAAAGAAGGTGCTCGTGTTGAAACCAAACGTGCTGCTGTTGAACAAGCACGAATGGCGGCTGGCGCCGTTGCTGAAGTAGAAGCATATGCAGCTGATACGCGTGTAGAAAGCTGGCATCGTGGTGAAGTCAGTCAAATTCTTCTGCGTTCTGGCGAGCTTGCTCCACAAGGTTTCCCTGTGGTTAGCATTGTTGACATGGATGATGCTTGGGCTGTTTTCAATGTACGTGAAGATAGCCTCAAAGATTACCGTGAAGGCCAAACATTCAATGCTGTGATCCCTGCATTAGGCGATGAGAGTCATGCGTTTATGGTCAGCCATGTGTCGGTGATGGGTGATTTTGCAACCTGGCGTGCAACAGATACGGCGAAAGGCTTTGATATGCGCACTTTTGAAGTTGAAGCACGCCCTGTAGAACCAATTGAAGGTTTACGGGTAGGTATGAGCATTTTAGTAGAGCAGGAGTAATATGTTCCGTTCGCAACTAATACGAGAGTGGCATATTTGGCGTTCAGAGGCGTGGTTAAAGGCCATGACGCTCTGGATCCCTGCGGTGCTGTTTGTCGTCGTGTGGGCGATTTTCTCAGGGGGAATTGCCCGCGACCTTTCTATCGGTGTGGTTGATCTTGACCATAGCCGTATGTCGCGTCAGCTAACTCGCTACTATGATGCAAGCCCTGCTTTAGCCGTTACAGCTCAGTTTACAACGGTAGAGAAGGGCAGTGCGGCATTACGAAGTGGGGATATTTACGCGCTGGTTGTATTACCCGCAAAGTTAGAAGAAAACGCGATGCTGGGGCGTTCTCCGCAAGTAACAGCGTTTTATAACAGCCAATTTATTTTGGTGGGTAAGCTGGTTAACTCCGCACTGCTTCAAGCGCAAGGTACCTTTACCGCGGGAGTAGACACGCTAAAGAACATGGTTGGAGGCAGCCCTGTGCCTTTGCAAGCACTAGGGCAAGCCGTGCCAATCAGAAGTCAAATTACGCCCTTGTATAACACCAGCAGTGATTATGGTCAGTTTTTGGTGTCAGCCGCTATTCCTGCCATGTGGCAAATTATCATGGTGGCGACCACAGTACTGGCGATGGCTGCTGAGCTACGTCAGCAGGGGGTACAAGCATGGTTAGCCAATGCACCGCTGCGTAATCTTGCGGCTAAGCTACTACCTTATACGGGGCTGTTTTGGCTACAAGGTGCCGTCTTTATGGTTGGCATGTACTTGTGGCAAGCATGGCCAATGCATGGCAGTTGGGGAATTGTACTATTTGCACAATTACTGACGGTTGTGGCTTGCCAAGCTATTGGGGCGTTACTGTTCTTAGTCACGTTAGATCCAACGCGCGCGATGAGTATGGTCGCAGGTTTTACTGCGCCCGCATTTGCTTTTATGGGGATCACTTTCCCTGCGAGTGATATGCCGCTATTAGCGCAAATTTGGCGCTCACTCTTGCCGATCAGTCACTACATTGAAGTACAGGTGATGCAAGTGAGTTATGGCGCGACATTGTTAACATGCTTACCTAAATTAGCGGGTATTTTCGCTTTTTGGGTGGTACTGATTTTGGTGGGATTGAAAGGGCGAGCGATAGCCAATAGCCAGCAATTAAGTGAGGTGAAGTCATGAGTTGGCGTACGCTAATAAAGTTTGAGCTGAACGCTATTTTTACCAATCCAGCATTACTGTTTACGGTATTTGGTGGGGTGTTGATTTATTCATTTCTGTACCCGCTGCCGTATTCACAGCAGTTACCGCGCGAACAGCTTGTAACGGTTGTTAATCACGATCAAAGCCAGATCAGCCGTGAGTTGATCCGTATGATAGATGCAACACCGCAAGTCAAAGTGCAGCAATCTGCACGTTCTATTGATGAAGCTAAAACGCAACTTGAAGCTGGTGAGGTGCATGGTTTATTGGTGATCCCTGAGAACTTTAACCGCGACTTATTACTTGGTAAAAGCCCTGTTCTGGCCTATGCGGGCGATGCATCCTACTTTTTAGTGTATGGCACTATTGTAGAAGGAATGGCAACGGTTGGCGGTACACTCGGCGCTAAATTGAAAGTGGCACGTATGGTGATGTCGGGTGATAACATCGCCTTAGCTGCTGATCAGTTCTCGGCAATTAAACTCAATACGAAGCCTGTTTTTAACCCTTCAATGGGTTACATCAATTACGTTGTGCCTGCTGTCTTTGTGCTGATTTTGCACCAAACATTGCTTATTGCTGTTGCTATGTTAGGCGGTGGTCAAAACGAATATCGTTTGCAAGGCGGTACGGGGTATTGGTTACGTTACCCAGCATGGAAAATCATCATAGTACGTGGCTTATTGATGATGACGATTTACCTGCCATTAACCGCGTACTATTTCGGGTATAGCTTTGAATCGTTAGGCATTAGTCGACTGGCGTCAATCGGTGATCTATTGGCAATGACGGTGCCTTTCTTACTGGCGGTTATTTTTGCTGGTATGGTGATAGGGCAGTTGATTCCACGCCGTGAATTGGCAACGGTTATCGTGCTTATTAGCTCAATTCCTTTGATTTTCACAGCAGGCTTTATTTGGCCACCTTCTGCCATTCCTGATGTGTTAAATCACTTAGCACAAATTGCACCTGCGACGCCCGCTATAAATGGGTTTGTACGTTTGAATCAAATGGGCGCAACGTTTGAGCAAGTGATTGGCTGGTGGGGACAATTATGGCTACAAGTGGTGGTGTTTGGTTGCCTTGCATCTTGGTTGATGACGCGCGCGCAAAAAGCGTCTGTTCAGCAACAGGTAGTCGCGACAGTGACTATAGATAACCAGTCATAGCGCTGCGTATCGCGTATCAAAAAGGCCGCAGTCTTAATGAATACCATTCTGGGTAAGTCATTAAGATTGCGGCCTTTTTATTGATGCTGCTTTTATACTTGGCTATGACGCTGGCGTGGCAGGCTGAACATAAGCCTTCGTGCCCCATAGCGGTACAGTAGACAAGCTATGCTTGAAGCTGCCTTCTGTCTCTTTGGTTGTGTAAGACAAGTAAAGTAATGTTTGGTTCTCGGCATCGTAAATGCGTCGAACTTTCATTGATTTGAAGAAGATGCTTTTAGATTGTTTAAACACCACTTCACCAGATTTACTCTTATCAATTCGAGCGAGCATTTCAGGTGTGATATCACCCGTCTGACGACAAGAAATAGAGCTATCACTTGGGTCGGAAAGGCTTAAATTAGCTTCAACAGAGGCAATATGGCAGGTCACTCCAGGGATCTTTTCATCATCCAAGTTTGAGATTTTGATGTCTTTCATGGTGAACATACCTAAACTCACATCACCAACTTCATTTTTATCACAGCCGCTTAATAAGGTTGCGAGTGCTGCTGCAATTAAAACTTTTTTCATAGAGTGATCCTCATAGCTATTTTAAGCAAGTAGTTGTATCCATCATACTCGAAGTTTGAATAGAGACTAAACAGTGAAGCTAAATATTTCAGTTATTTAGTGCGATATAAGCGTAAACAGCCTATTTGTTTTCTGTTTTCGTACCTAGTTGCCAGAGCTTTTCTGCATGACTGCCAATAAACCAGAAGCTCAACGCGAGAATGGCAAAAAAGATGGTCTTATGTGCGGTATCCCAAAAATACTCAAAAAAGCGTGTATAAAGGTTAATCAACAGGAAAGTCATACCGAAACTACGACACAGGCTATCTGCATAGTGGATACCCATGTAAAGAACGGCTGCACAAATACTGGTTGATAAGATAGCCCAGTGAATCAGTTCGATTTGCTTCACGCTCGACCATGCGCTGGCACTACTATAATTGCCAAAAATAGACAGTAGCCATAATCCAAATAAGAAAAAGAGCAGCCCTATAAACTGGGTAGAATCTTTGAGAGGCTGTGAACGGATAAAGCGATGGCATTGCAGGCTCATTAGCGCAATAAAGCCACCAACGATGGTAAACCGCATTGGGTGATTCATGCCAAGGAAGTAATCGGAAAAACCTGAAATTTCAGTGGTTTCTAGCTGTATCCAAGCGACAAAGCTTAATAAAGCGAAAATCCAGATAAGTACAGAAGAAAGTCGAATACCAAGCACAGCATAAATGACGGTGAGTAACAGCAATAATGTGGCATCGTCTACATGTGTAAACATGGTTGTTTGCCCCAAAATACCAACTGATACCGCACTCATTAATACCCCGAAAAAGAAAATCGCTTCGTTACTGATTGTCTTTGAGGGATGGGTGAATCGTCGTCTTACCCCTGCATAATAGCAAAGGGCGGCAATAACCGCTGTGGTGCCACACATGACACTGGCAGGGGCATCGAAAATATTAGCAAGCAGTGCTAGCAGATAGTCATCAGCCAACAACACTCCCACCGAGATAATGAAACAGCTGATAGCAATCCAAAAGGAGTACACCGCTAATAAACGCCAGTCAAAGCCTGCCACTTCAATCGATTGGGTGAGTTTAGTGGCTTGCTCTGGTGAAATTTGATCCTCGCGTTTCCACTCGTCGATAGCAGAGAGGAGGACTTTAGCTTTGCGTTTATTGAGTTTCATATCTACCTATCAAAGCATCAGACGATAAACTTGCAGTTACCGTCTTGTCGTCAGTATATTGTGACTAAATGATGCCGTGAGAAACAGCGCATTGCAACAAATAAAAAATGATGTTTTTTATTTCTCATCGCCTTCAGGAATGTCTTCAGGCATAAATGTCAGGATATGTTGGTCAGATGTGAGTGTTAGTGTGTCATTCTCTAATGAAACGGTATTATCTTTTTGCAGTGAGGTTGTTACGAGCGCTTCAAGCGTCGCTTGATCATCTTGAATACACGCCATTTTGGTGGAGCCCATCGCGGTGACCTTCAGGTTATTCTCCGTTAGCTCTATTTGGCCAAAAAAGCGATTGCAGCCGCTAAAGCCAGCGATTTTAAGATCTGAATCAATCGCCATATTGGGGGTAATACGCGGTTCGGTGGTTTGCAGGTCTTTACCGTCGACTTTAGTCAGTACCCAGCTTTGTTTGAGGTCATCTTGGGTGAAGCCGACTTGGGCTTTTTTCTCACAGCCCGATATACCAATAATAACGAAAATTATAGGCAAGATAACCTTACTTGAATGCGTAAAGATAGCCTTGTATTTTGAGGTTTTTTCTAGACCAAACATTGTACATACTCTCTATTATTAAACCTAGTTGAAGCATAGACCAAAACCAGTCAAATGAGTGTAAGTACTTGATGTAATGGAGCGACGATTAACTTACGCCACGGCCAAAAAAGTTGATCTCACCTTGGCGAGAGCGAAAGCCTGCATCTTTGTCTGCTTGGTACTGATGCATCGCCGATTCCGCTTCGCAATAGCTTTGATTGTTATTAAAGACTTCTCGTGCCGCATCAATAACACGTTCCGCATCACGACGTGCGTCTGGCTCTGCTGAGCTATTACTAAATACCATTTGCTTAGTAACGATCAATTTCTCTAGTGCCTTCATGCAAATTATTTCGTTGTCAGGTAGCGCCTTTACAGGAGAAGAGGCGAGCGCTGAGCTTGAAGAGCAGAGTAGCAAAAGGAAGAAAATATGACGGCTAAAAGACATAATGAACACTGTTTTAGTAAAGGTGCACGCATTATAGTGGATGCATCATTCTAAGCCAAACGACTTTGTGATCTTTTTAACTAAAAAGTAAACGTTTAGTTTGTTTTATCTGCTATTTAGTCAACTTTAATGGGAAGGTTTGATAAGCAACTTCTACAAAGGCAGTTAACGCTTTTAATACTACTGGTGTCTCTTTGGGTAATTTCATAGCACCAACAATGACTTTCACCCGCTGTAATTTCGCAATAGGCGGGCTGACCACATAATTGGCAAGTATGTGTCGTGTTGATACGCTGAACTTGAGCCATTTTTTCATCACGTTGTTCATCCGTTAAATGACGCCATTGTTGAATTTCAGTTATCGTTCGATGGCATCCAATACAGATACCGTCATTACTTTTACATATCCCAATACACGGCGTTTTCATAGTACAGCTCTTAAGGCAATGGTTATGGCGGTAAATAGTAGCGAGATTGTATCTGGAGTCAATCTCGAGAGAGTATCTCCTGCCATACTTAGAGGGGCTGGTGGAGCAAGTGGTTAGATGAGTAGTGAAATGCAACTCAAAGAGTAGAGTGAAGAAGGGGTGAGCGATGACATTAAGGTGGCAAATACCCACATGGTCTGTGGTTGCAACGGGCTTATTGATGAATATTGTATCGGCACTCATGACAAATTTTTACATTGAGGACGAAGTGCAAGCGGCAAACGTATTAATTCAGCAGCAGATCAGCAACGATAAATTAATAGCGCTAACCTGGCAGCAAGTCGAAGCCATTGATCGAAAACGTGAACACCTAGTAACGCTGATGGTTATAAGTGAAGCAAATCATCATCATATTTCGCCCTATTTAGCTCAATTTGTTATTGATGATATTCAAGCCTGGCTAGGAGAGCCCGTAGATAAAATAACCAAAGAAGCATTGCCTAATATAATGGAAAAGCTAACTAATCTTCAATCATCACAACGCGATAAAATAAATCAACTTTATATTGATAACTTAGCATTAATTGATTACCAAGTTGATAAAGCAAAAAATATTTCCATGTTGAAAAGCTTAGCGTTATTTTTACAAATAATAGGTTTAGGCTTAGTGCTTGCGAGAGATTTAAATCGAAAGGATTATGATAAATAAGCCCCTGTTTAATGTTATAAACAGGGGCAATTTTGCTATTTATTAGTAGAGTGGAAAGCGAAACGAGATGATTTTTTACCGCTTTCTGTTGTTGCATGGTATTTAATTGAACGCGAGCTTTCTAATGTTAATGGAATAAATACACGGCCACGTTCATCGGTTGTGTATGAATCTTTCTGCTGTGGTACATTCGCGACGGAGACCTTGGCATTAGCCGCAGGTTGGCCATTTTCAGTAATGGTCACCCATGCACCATTGTGGGTATCTGCAACTCTGATATCAGCAAAAGCAGACGAAGACATCAAAAGTACAGCAGTTGCAGCGATTACTTTTAAGCTAGACATAATTTTACCTCATCCATTGTTGGTGTTTTCTTGTTGTTTTGTGGAACTTCACAATCAACATATAAGACCGATATCTTTTACGATTTATTGCAAAATTCCATGCTTATTTATCAAAAGCTATATATTCAGTGGCTTACTACCGTTTGCAAATATAAAAAATTAAATGTACAACAAGCTAGATCTTTATGTTGAATAAACTGTTCAATTATTGTTTTGGCTTTCACTTTTACATTCACTGAGTATTAACGCGTTAAGACCTTGTTTAGATCATAAGGAGCACTAATTAACAAGAGTATAGGTGAATGGGGGGCACGGGTTATAACTCTTAGTTTGCTATTTATTCTCGCTAATAATAAAGATATCAATAGTGGGTTTGGTTAGCTTGAACAAAGAGGCGCTTAGTTTGATAACGAGACAAGGTTGCCCGAATACAACATGTTTGGATTTGGTATTAACTTGTTATTATTTAATGAATTGCAGTTGATCTTCTATGCTTTTGTTGTCATCTTCGAAGAACCCTAGCAATCAAAAAATTGTTAGTGGCGGTTATGTAGAATGACAAGGAAGCGAAGTAATGATTGAAGTGAGACCAACGGAACAGACAGACATAGAGCAAATTCGCAATTTGTATGCCGGAGCGAAAGCACAAGCGGGAACTTTACAACTCCCACTTCCTTCACTGGCGATGTGGCAAAAACGCCTGACAGATATGCCGAATAATGTTCATAGCTTAGTCGCAGAATTAGATGGCCGTATCGTTGGTCAACTGGGGATGATGGTAGAGGAAAATCCCCGTCGTAAACACGTGGCGAGTGTGGGGATGGCAGTGCATGATGATTTTCAGGGGCAAGGGGTGGGTTCGACAATTCTTGCGGCAGCGGTAGACTTGGCAGAGAACTGGCTGAATATTCGCAGAATTGAGCTGACAGTATATACCGATAATGAAGCGGGCATCGCACTTTACAAAAAACTAGGTTTTGTTGAAGAGGGGCTTGCGACTCAATTCGCATTCCGAAATGGCGAGTACGTTGATGCGCTTTACATGGCAAAGGTTAAGCGTATTTAACCATCATCGCTGAGTGTGGTACCACATAGCAGGTGCCACATAATTTTGATGCAGTATTAAGTCGCGCTGCATGTCATTTCATCTGCGGTTTTCATTTCGTAATAATCGAGATCTTCGGTTAATCGGTTTACCCTGAGCGCGCCATTTTTCCTCATCACATGTTTCATGCCTATTTTTTTCATGACTTTGCCAGGTGCAGCTTCACGGCTTAAATGGCGCGAATATATTTTCTCTAATTCTAATTTCTTAAAGGCAAAATCAACTATTCGTTGAGCCGATTCGGTGCAATATCCTTTCCCCCAAAAAGGTACCCCAATCCAGTAGCCAAGCTGTGCGGTATGGTTATTAATATTATGCAGTCCGACACATCCAATAAGTTGGTGATTCGATTTAAGGGTAATGGCGTAAATGGCCGATTGCTGACTATGCCAACCAGCGACATGTTTACCGATCCATTGTCCAGCCATGCCATCATCGTAAGGGTGGGGGACATTAATCGTCCCATTAGCGATAAGGGGATCGCCCGCAAGCTTTTGGACTGTTAAAGCATCGGATAACTGGAATGGGCGCAAAATAAGGCGCTCGGTGGTTAATAGCGGCTGCTGCTTCATTAAAGAACTACCTTTCTGGGCTGAAAAAACATCAATGCAGTGTGTTGGGTGGTATGACTTGATTAAATCTTGTTCAACGAAGGATTCACACCGACTAGATCAAAAATATGACTAATAACATAGCTGTCTACAGGTTAGAAATAAGAGGTGACAAGCCGATGACAGTGCAGCAAGGGAAGGTAAAGGGAAGGCAAATAGAGTGATATGGCTTTTATGCAGCCAAATTTACGCACTGGTGTCGCTGACATTGGTGCCATTTAATAAATGGGTAAGCTAATCGTTGTTCTTCATACCTGCCATTTGGCTTCGCCGTGCTTGGCAAGTGTTTGTAGTGCTTTTTTAAGTTCTTGCTCAAGTACAAATTTGATGAGCCAGCCTGTGCCCTCGACCTTTGGCGTAAACATTATCCGGTAATGAATCAAGCTCTGCTTGGCATTCACACTTTGGATTTGGATCCAGCTGCCGTGTTCTTTAACTGGCCCACCTTGAATTATTTTATAGTGGAGGTGTTCATTTTCTTTGTAGTCTAGGATTTGCTCTTGATAGGTAAAAGGGCCTGTTGATACTTCGCGTACAGCACCAATACCATTCGATGTTGGGTTTCCTTTTTTGATCAGAGAGAAGTTAGCACGAAAGAATCGATCGAGGTTTTCATGATCAGCGAGTAGATCAAACAGGACTTTACGTGGGACTTTTGCCTTTTGTTCCAAGGTGATCTGATGAACACTCATAACTCACTCCTTTCATTAGCGGCCTATCAATGTTGCTATTGCTCAGAAGAAAGTGAATAGATAGGAAAATCCTTCTTTTATGTAGCTCTCCTAGAGCGCGGTAGCATCTAAATATCCATCATAAGTGTTGTATTGAAACTTTATACTGTCAAGGTTTAGAAAAAGTCGCTCATATCTGGTTTCACCAAGATTAGCAGGAATGCAAATGGAGCCTTGTTTGTTTTTTGAGCGTTAAAATAGGTTTTTATGCCGCTTTGGTATCCTGAGTTTACGCAAACGATTAAACAATATACAACATAGACTTACAGCCGTGTTTTGAACTACTTTTGCTAAGGTAAGATAAAAAAGATTGCTGTTTATCACATAAATTATTGCTAGATAAGGTTGCAACATGATAAAAAGCACCTTATATTAAATCGTATAAGTGTTAAACAGAGGTTGTAAAGTAAGTCGTAGGCGATATCCATTCATATTAATTCCTTCGAAATTCCTCCGTTACATTTATCGTTCTTTAACCCTCAGTATTGAATAAAACAAAACACTCAGTAGTTATTAACTAGCTGTCTGTTCTTATTGTTTAATGTGTTTAATACCTCAAGGGAAGCAAATGACGTTGTATTTATCCAATACGTAATATGTTTGTAATATTTACCTGCGTATAGTACAGCGAGTTAAGTGAGTAACCGGTATAAAGTTGTAATACCACCTACTCATAGTATTTATGAAGAGAGGTGCAAGATGAGAAATAGAAGCCGCAGACAATGGTTCTACCATCAATCACAAACAACAAGCGCTAAAAACAGCGCGAAGTAAGAAAAAATCTGACATCTTATCAACCACATAGGTTTCCTTATGTCAGATTATCTGTTTAGCCAGAAACATTAGAAATATGTTTCTGGCTAATAAAAATCCCTAATTACACCTGAAGTCATCACTATTTACTAATAACCTTTTATTTATCATTGGTAAGTAAACGTTTGCTTAACTTTATTGATAAATATTACCACCAATATTGATGCTTTCTGCCGTTTTCTTTATTTGTATTCCCCCTAAATAAACACTTCCCTTCACTGTTAGATACTCAGGAAGTTCTGTTATTTTCGTATGAGCAAGATATAAGTTTCCGCCTACGTAAAGATAGGGAGGGAGTTGCTTTATATTTGTGCCCATTAAACTTAAATCGCCAGTGACCTGTAGACCATTATTTAGTAGCTGAATATTTGAATGCGCTAAATTAATATAACCCTTAACTTTCAGCTTGCGAGGAAGTTGTGTGACTTGACTATAAGCGAGGTTGAGATTGCCGCCAACCGTTAACGACCGCGGTAATCGTGTAAGCTGGCTTTTCTCTAGGTTTAAGTTGCCTTTCACATTGAGAGGATCGGGGAGATCAAGCTGAACGCTGCTTGGTATACGAAGATTGCCGTACGAATCGCTGTAATTAAGAAGCTTAACATCTAACACGAACTGATTAGCATAAGCGTCAGGCTTGATAAGCAGTGCAATCACTAATGCTATTGTTGTTATTGGTTTTACACATTGTGTCAGGTTTTGCATCGGCATCGGCATAGGCATAATGTGTCGGGTAGCGGGTGTCGTACTGCATTATGCCAGAAATACATAGCAACGCGAAGTTGGTTAGCAGCCTTCTTTTATTAGGCTAAAGAGCAATTCACCAGTCTGCTTCTTATTAAGAACCCGCATATAGCACATGCTATCTTCAATTTGCACTTGCTCTAGTGCCTGCTCACTTTGATAAGCATAGATCCCTTCACCGTAATAATCCTCCGTCTCGCTAACTTCAATGTCGGTGATTTGTAAGTCTGTCTTCATTGCTAGCGTTAGGTTCTCTTTGTTTTGAGCTGGGTGGCCGTATTTAAGTTCTATCGATGTTGCAGGCGCGCTACCAGATGATGCAAGAGTGCCATCTAAGTGAACTTTTTCTTGTTTCTCTAGGCCTTGAACTATGGCTTTTCCAAACACAATGCCATCTGCGCCTTGCAGGGCTCCTTGAAAACCTTGCAGTGTCGCAATGCGGGCATCACTTTGTATGTTTAAGAAACGTGGAGCAGCAAAAACGGCTAAGATGCCCAAGATGACAATGACAACCACGAGCTCAATTAACGTAAATCCTTTTTGCATGTGACACACCGTATGAATGGAGTGAAGAGCTGTTCATCTAAACCTAGAATGTGGTTGGTAAACTTACAAATGAAACTTATTGCAATTTGATGGTTATCAACTATCCATTATTGCGTTGTTAGTTATGCTGGCTCAGGCAAACGTTTTCGTCTCTTGTCTAGTTCAAAAAGTGCACAATCAGCGCCAGATCACGAAAAATTATGGGAATAAAATTGTTAATGTGATTTTGATCTCTATATACTCCGCCCTCGGCCAGAACCATCGAGTTCAGCCACCTTATTACAAGCTGTCACCATGGAATGTGAACGACCCACGGAGTTGGACCGGCAGAGTATTAGCTTGTTATCAAGGTGACTTGTATGTTGTTTAGTTGGACGGACATCTCTTTATTTTCTGAAGGTTATTCTTCAGAACCCTCCTATTGTGCTTTTTCCCCGAAAGCAGTTGTTCCGCTATGGCAGCAGGCAGTAACACCTTCATTTTTCGCAATCCATTTTAAAAGAAGTAGCAGGACGAAATAATGCAGTTGTTAATTAGTATTGCCGGTATTTTTGTACTGGTGGCATGTGCGTGCGTATTATCTGAAAATCGAAAAGCAATCAACTGGCGAACAGTTGGTGGGGCCTTATTATTACAGGCCGGATTTGCCGCTTTGGTATTGTATATACCAATTGGGCAAAAGATGCTGGGAGCCATGAGTAGTGGCGTAGCAAGCATTCTTGGTTTCGCTGATGAAGGGATCAAGTTCCTATTTGGTGATTTAGCAACAACTGGTTTTATCTTCGCAATTCGCGTCCTTCCTCTCGTTATTTTCATTAGTGCTTTAATCTCTTTGCTTTACCACCTTGGCGTGATGCAGTGGATCATCCGTGTTATTGGTGGTGGTATTCAGCGTCTTCTTGGTACTAGCCGTGCAGAATCTTTAGTTGCTACTGGTAATATCTTCCTTTCTCAAGGTGAATCCCCTCTTCTTGTTAAGCCTTTCCTTCCTCAAATGACACGTTCTGAACTGTTTGCAGTGATGACTGGTGGTATGGCGTCAGTTGCGGGTAGTGTTCTAGGTGGCTATGCAGGCTTAGGTGTTGATCTAAAATACCTTATCGCAGCAAGTTTTATGGCAGCTCCAGGTAGTTTGCTGATGGCGAAGATTTTAGTGCCAGAGCAAAGTGTTGCCGTTGAGCAAACTGATATTGAGATGGCGAAAAGCGATCACAGCAATATGATTGACGCACTGGCAGCTGGTGCGATGAATGGTATGAAGGTTGCTGTTGCAATCGGTACTATGCTTATTGCTTTTGTGAGTGTGATTGCGATGGCGAATGCTGGCCTTGAAATGGTTGGCGGTTGGGCTGGTTTTGAAGGTCTGACACTGCAAAGCATTCTTGGTTACGTATTCTCACCACTTGCATTCATCATCGGTGTTCCTGCTACGGAAATGCTGCAAGCGGGTGCGTTCATTGGTCAGAAGATGATTTTGAACGAATTTGTTGCCTTCCTTGATTTCGTTAGCGTGAAAGAAACGCTATCGGCACAAAGCCAAGTGATCATCACTTTTGCACTGTGTGGTTTTGCTAACATTGGTTCTATTGCGATTCAGATTGGTTCGATTGGTGTAATGGCGCCTGAACGCCGCAGTGATGTTGCAAGCCTTGGCTTTAAAGCGGTATTGGCTGCGACATTGGCTAACCTAATGAGTGCTGCACTTGCGGGTATCTTCATTGGTCTATAAGACAATATCGATTTAGCGTAAATAAGGAAGCCGTTGCAGAGATGCAGCGGCTTTTTTGTTGTCTTACAGAGGGCTAACTTAATTCTTACGATCCCCATAGCCAGAAGGGAAGCAATGGAAGAAAGGTGATGAAAGGGGTAGAGGGATCACGATTATTTGAATTGCTTGAGACACAATAATAGGCAGTGATTACACTGGAAAAAACAAAGTAAGGGATGACAAATGAATAAGCATGAAGCTATTAACTATTTAGAATTACCCGCCAAAGATATTTCTGCAACTAAAGCCTTTTTTACAACGGTGTTTAAGTGGACGTTTGTCGATTATGGTCCTGAGTATTCTGCTTTCAGTGACCCTTGTATAGAGGGTGGTTTTTATCAATCTGATTTAATGAGTACCACATCGCAAGGTGCAGCTTTGATTGTGTTTTATAGTGAGAAGCTTGAACAAACTCAAGCGAAAGTTGAGCAAGCGGGTGGGGCGATCATCAGGCCTATTTTCACTTTTCCTGGCGGTAGACGTTTTCACTTTATTGAACCAAGTGGCAATGAATTTGCTGTATGGTCAGATAAAGACTAAAACACAGTTTCAGTTCTGACCAAATACAGCTATATAAAGAGGGCAATAAGAATTATATCGCCCTCTAGGTTAATTGTTTTTAGCGCGCTTCGTCATCAAACTGTTTAATTAACACCGAGGTATCTGCGCGGCTGTAACCACGTTGCTGTAATGAGGCATAACGCTCGTCAACTTGTTTCGCCAGAGGCAGATCCACACCGAGCTTGTCTGCGGCATCAAAACAGATGCTTAAATCTTTACGCATCCAATCAATGGCAAAACCAAAATCGAAGTCGTTATTGGCCATGGTCGCAGCACGGTTTTCTAATTGCCAAGACCCCGCAGCGCCATGCTTTAGCACTTCCGTCATTTGTGCAATATCTAGTCCTGCGGATTTTGCTAGGGTAATCGCTTCAGAAAGGCCCTGTAAAACGCCCGCAATACAAAGTTGGTTAGCCATTTTGGTTATTTGCCCGTAGCCAACGTCACCCATCAGGGTTGTTGCTTTTGCAAAACAATCCATCACGGGTTGTGCTTTTTCAAATGTAGCCGCGTCACCGCCAACCATGACGGTAAGGCAACCGTTGACTGCGCCAGCTTCACCACCAGAAACGGGGGCATCTAAAAACTGTGTATTGGCAGTTAAAGCGGCAGCGGCGACTTCACGAGCAACTTCCGCCGAGGCTGTGGTGTTGTCGATAAGAATGGCGCCCGCTTGTACTGTCGCTAAAATACCATTTTCACCGGTATAAACTTGACGAACATCGTCATCGTTGCCTACGCAAGTAAAAATAAATTCAGCACCTTGTGCAGCTTCTGCAGGCGTTAATGCATGTGAACCTTGGTACTGTGTTAGCCAGCGCTCAGCGGTTGCTGTAGTGCGGTTATACACGGTAACGTCATGACCTGCATTGGCTAAATGTCCTGCCATTGGAAAGCCCATAGTACCTAGGCCAATGAAGGCGATTTTGTGTGTTGCCATAGCGCTAACTTCCTTTATTGTGATTTTTGTTATGGCAATATAACGAGGGAGGGTAAGGGATTCAAATATTATCCGTGAATGGTTATCGTGCTAAATAAGGGTAATGATGCGTTGTTATTCGGTATTAAGGTGAATGTAATTAAGATGGATTTGTGCTTGTTGAGGTAGAAACGGGGGCGATTATCAGTGTTGTCAGAAAATATATCAGTCAAATTGACGTAATGACCGATCTTGCTCAAATAATTGCTTGTAACAACGAGTATCGAACTCTATGATGCTGTGACTTGAAATAATAATGCAAAGACTATGCTAACAACGTTTCTACGTGTATTGATGGTGGTATTTTGTCTGGGTGCAGGTTCTCTTGCACACGCGGACGAGATTCGTGCACCTCAAATACCTGCAGCAACGTCATTGCATTATTCGCAGCATATACACGAATCACTTTTCAAGACGCATTCAACGCAGGCCCTCGACATGGCTGCGAATTTTCCGCAACAGCAATGTGTATTTAAGTCAACATTTAGTGTGAATCATCAGCAACCAGAAAAGGGTTCGCATACCGATGATATGCACCGCTTCCACCTTGGTATGATGTACACATCGCGCTATAGCAGTATGTTGCGTGATGATCCTGAGACGATTCAACCAAGTTATCAATTGGCGCATGAGCTGCCGATTGAACCCTCACAATTCTTTGTGATTGGCTATCAAGCTGAAATCAGTCCCTCTGTGGATTGGATGTTAACGCACGTATCCTCTTCTTCTCGGCTTGCTGGCTGGAAAGAGTCAAACCTCACTCATACTCAGTATCAGCACCGCCTGATCACCGCTTAGTTTCTCCTTTGGCATTGATAGGGCAACATAGATGGCGCTAGGTATTATCTATATCACCCGTCGACAACTGTTGAACTTCATGCCTCCAAAACTCTGATCACTTGCTTGTTATGGAGTTATCTCTGTGTTTTTGAACACTCAGATTGCGTGTAGTTGTGCTTTTTAAGGCGTAACTAGGCATCTGCCGTGTGAGACTTGGCGTTTATAAAATGAATCAAAGAACTAATCAAAGATCTAGTCAAAGAGCTAGCCAAAGAAACAAACCGCGTTTATTGAACCACTACTCGGCGTGGAAGTATGTTGTATTAATTGTGACCTTGTGTGTGATGGCACTGAGTGCAATTCCTACGTGGTACGGTGAGAATGCTGCGGTTCAGATCGGTGCGAAAGCAGGACTAACCTCGACGCCATTAGCGTTACAGCAGGCGTTAGCAGAGCAAGGCATTACAACTAAACGTATAGATCAAAGCGACAAAAGAACCATTGTTGTGTTGAATGATGAAACCCAACAATCCCATGCGAAAGCCGTGCTATCGACTATGGTGAAAGATGACTCTCAAGTTGCGTTGGCGCTGGAGCCTGCAGCCCCTATGTGGTTGCAATCTATGGGCTTTGAACCAATTAAATTGGGCTTAGATTTACGTGGTGGTGTGCAGTTCTTGCTGGATGTGGATATTGACCAAGTATTTAGCGCTCAAACTGAACAGCTAGCCGATGAGCTACGTCTTCAGCTGCGTAAAGAAGGCATTCGCTCTACGTCTATGACGCAAACCCAAAGTGATACGCTAGCGGTGAACTTACCGAATTCAGACGCGAATAGCGTTGTTCGTAAGTTTATTAGTAAGCAATACCCACAATGGCAGGTACGTAGCAGTAAAGGTGATGGTGTTTACATCACCATGAAAGAAAGCGAGCAAACCCAGCTTCGTAATTTAACCGTACAACAAAATCTACAAACAATGCGCAGCCGTATTGAAGAGCTGGGTATTACGGAAGCTTTAGTACAGCGTCAGGGTGAGCACCGTATTCGTATTGAATTACCGGGTGTTCAAGATCCAGCCGCCGCTAAAAATGTGATTGGTGCAACGGCGAGTCTTGCGTTTTATGAAGTAAGAGAAGCGGGCACGGGTAGCACCATGGTGGTTAACGATAAAGATGGTCGTCCAGTACGTGTTGCTCGTAAAGCCGTGCTAGGGGGAGATCACATTGTTGACGCTCGCGGTAGTTTAGGTGAAATGGGTATGCCTGAAGTTAACATTACCCTAGACAGCACTGGCGGTAAGATCATGTCTGAGTTTTCGCGAACTCACATTGGTAAACCGATGGCAACCTCTTACAGTGAATACAGCCGCGATGAAAATGGCAAAGCAAGCCAAAGCAACACCATCATCAGTGTCGCGACGATTCAATCACAGCTAGGTAACCGCTTCCGTATTACAGGTGCAGGTTCGTTGCAAGATGCGCAAGAATTGGCGTTGCTACTACGTGCAGGTTCATTAACCGCGCCAGTAACTATTGTAGAAGAGCGTACTATCGGCCCGACATTGGGTGCTGAAAATATTGAGAATGGTTTTGCTGCGCTAGGTCTGGGTCTTGGTATTACCTTGCTATTTATGGCGTGCTGGTATCGTCGTTTAGGCTGGGTGGCGAATATCGCACTTGTCTCTAACATGATCATGCTATTTGGTCTGTTGGCGATGATCCCAGGCGCAGTACTGACCTTGCCTGGTATTGCCGGTTTAGTGCTGACAGTCGGTATGGCGGTTGATACTAACGTACTTATCTTTGAGCGTATTAAGGATAAATTACGAGAAGGTCGCAGTATGGCCCAAGCCATAGATCGTGGTTTCGATAGTGCTTTTGGTACGATTTTCGATGCTAACTTCACCACAATGATCACTGCAGTTGTGCTTTATTCTGTGGGTAATGGCCCTATTCAAGGCTTTGCACTAACACTCGGCCTTGGTCTACTCACCAGTATGTTTACAGGTATTTTTGCCTCACGCGCCATGATTAACTTGGTGTGGGGTCGTGACTCTCGCCGCGAAGTAAGGATTTAACACCATGTTTATTAATATGAAAAATGCAACAAAGTGGCGTTACCGTACCAGTATGGTGTCAGTATTACTCATGGCGATATCGTTCACCATGATAGCCGTAAATGGGCTTAACTGGGGCTTAGACTTCACTGGTGGTGTGGTTACTGAAATTCAGATCAAGCCTGAAATTACCAGTAGCGAAATTGCGCCTCTTATGAATGCGGCAATGAAACAAGATGTGGCTGTCATTTCTGCCAGCGAACCTGGCCGTTGGGTACTACGTTATGCTGCGCCTGAAACAGGCCAAGAGCTGCAAGATATCAGTACAATTCTTGCGCCGCTACATAGCCAAATTCAGGTGTTAAATACATCAATTGTTGGCCCACAAGTGGGGGCTGAATTGGCGAACCAAGGTGGTATGGCGATTTTAGTCGCGATGCTATGTATCTTGGGTTACCTAAGCTACCGCTTTGAATGGCGCTTGGCGGCGGGGTCGTTATTCGCATTATTACATGATGTGGTCTTTGTTCTGGGCTTCTTTGCGGCAACGCAAATGGAATTCAATCTAACAGTACTTGCTGCGGTATTGGCGATTTTAGGTTACTCCTTGAATGACTCGATTATTATTGCCGATAGGATCCGTGAACTACTGATTTCTAAGCCAAATCAAGATACAGAAACCACGAATAATCAGGCAATCGCAGCAACGATCTCTCGTACTATGGTCACGTCAGGGACAACGCTTATTACGGTGGGAGCTTTATGGTTACTCGGTGGTGGGCCATTACAAGGCTTCTCGATTGCTATGTTCATTGGTATCGTCACGGGTACTTGGTCGTCTATTTCAGTAGGTACTACGTTACCTGAGTATCTAGGCTTAAAACCTGAGCACTATATGCCAAAACCTATTAGTGAAGAGCCTTAATCGGTCATCACAATTTTAAGCGGGCCACATAATGTGGCCCGTTTTTGTTTGTGGTTAAATCACATTGTGAATATGTAACAGGAAGGTCAACTTTCTTCATTATGGGATTTGGGGGAGGTGGCGGGGCTCCTTTTGGGAGGATTGTGACTCATTTATAGGCATTATGTTTGGGCTAAATCTCTTATTTTATGAAAATACCACTTGTTGCTTAACAACGGGTTAGGTATGGCCGCCTATAAGTTTATGGGGGTATTTAACAGACGCAAGAGAAGAACCATTTCCTGATTTGATATGAAATGAGTACAAGGTTTGGTGTTAATCTTTGCTCAGGTAGATAGAATCAGCATATAAAACCTCACGAACATGAAAGCATAATTCATGACGAGGTCTTTCTTTTTGAGCCTGCTAGTAAATACTTATATGTATATAAATAAGGTCTTTTCAGTGCTTACTTTTCGCAATTTGTCCATTGGCAAAAAAATAGCCAGTGTCTTTTCAGCCATCGTTTTGGTTTTAATCGGTTTTGGCTTATTCATTAATAGTGAGCTAAATACGGTTCGCAATGGTGTGGTTAACTTTACCGATTCAACATTACCAAGTGTGCTCAGCGTCGAAGATATGATGTTTGAGTTGTCATACGCACGCCGCACCCAATATGCCATTCTAACTTATACTGAACTGAATGATATCCGCTCACGTATTGCGAAAGCGGACCAACAGCACGCAGCTGTAGCTCAAAAGTTTGCTGATTATGGTGCAACGGTTGCCTCTGCTGATGAACAGCGCGTTTTTGATCGTGTTATGTCGACATGGCGGAGTTATCAATATTCATTAAACGGCTTTAATGAAGCGGCTGGTCGAGGCGATATCAGTGCAGCCCAACCGATTTTAGCGGGTACATTTGAAGAGTTTACAGCGCTTGAAGCTGCAATGGATGAACTACTCGAGATGAACCTTAGTTTCGTTGAGAGTAACCGAGAGTCAATGCTTGAAAGCATTGCGAGTGTGGTGAACATTACTATCGCAAGTATTATTGGCTTGGTTGCTTTTATGATTGGCAGCAATATCTTATTGTCTCGTCTAATCTGTCATCCACTCAGCCTTGTGATGGCGCAAGCACAAGCCATTGCTAGCGGTAATTTAACTCATAACATTCAACGTGATGAGATGGGCAATGACGAGCTGGGCAAGTTAGCCGATACTACGATCACCATGCAATACAATTTACGCAGCTTGATTGAAGAGATTGTTGCGGCGGTTACTCAACTAAGTTCGGCAGTTGAAGAAGTGAGTGCAGTTGCTGCACAATCATCTGCGGGTATGAGTGTTCAACAAAACGAAATCACTATGGTTGCAACCGCGATGGAGCAAATGAAAGCCACCGTTGCGGAAGTGGCAAGTAATACTGAAGTGGCATCATCATCGGCATCGGAAGCAAACATTGAGGCTTCTGAAGGTGCGGCAGAGGTGACAGAAACCATTCAACATATCCAAAGTGCGTCAGCTGAAATTGAAAATGCAGGTGCATTAGTTGGGCAGTTGGTAAAAGAATCTGAAAACATCAGCATGGTTGTTGATGTGATCCGCGATATCGCCGAACAAACAAACTTACTTGCGTTAAATGCCGCGATTGAAGCTGCACGTGCTGGTGATCAAGGCCGTGGTTTTGCTGTTGTTGCCGATGAAGTGAGAACGCTAGCAGGTCGTACGCAGCACTCAACGGGTGAAATTATTGCGATTATCGAAAAGCTACAAAAAAGTGCAAATGAAGCGCGTGAAGCAACCAATGAAAGTTGCTCGTTGATCCATTCCTGTGTGCAGCAAAGCCAAAATACGGGTGATAAGATTCAATCTATTGAAGCAACAGTAGGTAGAATCGCGGATATGAGTGTTCAAATTGCGAGTGCTTGTAGTGAGCAAGATTCAGTTACCGAAGAACTAGGCCGCAGTGTCACTAAGATTAATGAATCTTCAGCTGAAGTGGTGGAAGGATCTGGTCACACGACACAAGCTTGTCATGAATTAAGCCAGTTAGCTGTTAACCTACAGCAGGCGATGAGCCGTTTTCGTGTTGTCTAAGTGATACTGATTGGCTTAACGATTCACAAAAGAGTGATATAGAAATAGCGCCTGATGCTTTGTATCAGGCGCTTTTTTATTTATAAATGAATTGCATTATTGATCCTGTTGATAAGAAGAGGTGAGGTGTGTATTATACGAATAAAGGATGAAGTCCCTTATTTTTGGTTTGGGTCTTCGTTCATTTTTTTGCCTTTATAAAGGATGGTGTCCTTTATGTGGGTTGCCTGTGAAAGCATCAATATTTCGGGCTATGTATACAGAGAGTAGCCGATGATCGACCGTTTGTTTGTGATTTGCAGCGGTAAGGAATGGTACGCCCTGCCATGGTCGTAAAGGGCAAGCTAAAGCGCGATGAGTGTTCTGTGACAGTGCTTGAGAAGTAAGCTTTTGATTCAGGCACCAGGTGTTTTATAAAGCAGATCGCGAGGGGCTATTCAATGAATGTAAATAGTTTAGTCACAACTCAACTGAATTTGGTTGGTCATGCTTAACCAATTATTCCTGACAGTTAATTAGTCACATGGCCAACCATTCTGAATAAGTAAAGTCGTAATGAATAATAGAACCATTCACCAGAAAATACATGCGCCAACATCTGAGCAGTACCCTTTGGCACTTGCCATCATCAAAGAGATTGAAAGCCTTGAATGCCAAGGATATGTCACGGTACATACCACTGACGATTACAGCCAAGTCGTTATATGTCCTGGTGGGGTTAAACAGCGCATCACTTTGAAGTGGAACAACAGTAGTTACATTACGGAATGTGACAGTCGCAGCGAGATGTCTGGGATTGTTATTGGTAGCACTAGCAGTGCACGCATGTTCGCCTTTGCCTATGATCTTTCTCTTAGCTTTTGTACGAAAAAGTCTAAGTAACCAAATACAGCGAGCTGTGTTTTTTCATTTACTTGGCAGTTAGTGTTAAGAAGCATGGCTCGCTATTTCGTTAAATCCCCTTTCGACAGTGAGAAATAATGATGGAATGTAATTATTGTGGGGCTATACATTTTATCCGAGTAACCCCTAGATGTGCAGGTTCCCAGTTAACAGGATCTGCGGTTTACCGATGTGTTGAATGTGGCAGAGAAGTTGTTATAAAACGTTTTTCTGATTTATTAGCGGAAAACTAAGCCTAACAACAAATTTGCAATAAGATTCGCAAATTAAGACAGACAAGAAAGGATTGTGCATCCTGCATCATAAATGCCCGAAAAGGCAGAGGATAAGGTTGATAAAAATAGGCACTACAATTGCTTTACCTTAGTGATACACCGTAATGGTGCTTATAACGCAATCGTTAACACTCATGGTAGAGGGCGGCGCTATGTATCAATCAGACATGAAGTTAAATCACCAGATTACTCAATATGTAGAAATGCAGGTACAGCGATTGAAGTCGTCCGCTGTCGAATCAGAGGGGGCGATGGTATTACCTCATCAGCAAGGGTGTGAAGTGATGCGCGACATCTTGCAGCAGTATTTAGCGGGACTAAAGGCCATCAGTTGTTTGCTTGAGCATGGCTATGTCGCTCAAACGCGAGGCATCTTTCAAACGCTGGGTGATGACTACGAAGATATTATTTTTTTAAGCCTACCTAGCTTAGATGGTGAGTTAACCAGCTTACATAAAGCCTATTTAAAAGGGGTCAGTAGCGCTCATTGTGAATCATGCTATAGCCCGATTACTCGTTGTGAAATTCGTTCTACGATCAAACAGGCGAAATCGATAAATCATAATGTATTTCAGATTTATCCTAAAAAACAGGCCCTTCAAGTGCTACGTCCACAAGGTGATAAACCTTGCTCTTCAACATTAGCTATTACTCTTCATCGCCATTACGCCCATAAAGCATTATTACTCACCATGTTAACCGCAAAAGTGAGTGGTGAAGAGGACATAATGCGTGCATGTTTGAATTATCGTGCTCATCTTGAAATTAGTGATGAACTGGTATGGCAAAGGGATATAGAAGAACATCAAGTGGTACCAGAATCAATGCATGGCACAGTGAGTACTGTTGAAAAATACGCAACAGCGTTTTGATTATATATGCATTGAAGGTCTTCGATAATCTTCACTTTCATATTCTATTAGGTGTGGTAACGTTGAGTTTGATTTTATTGTGCCTTTACATGAATAGGGAAGTGAATTATCCATGGAAAAGAAAGCGTTAGATACCAGTATTGTGACGGCTGGTCGAGCAAAGAAATGGACGCAGAAGTTAGTTAACCCCCCTGTGAGTCGCGCATCGACGATAGTGTTTGATAGCGTTGCAGATATGAAAGAATCCGCGTCTAAACGCATGGATAAGTCATTGTTTTATGGGCGTCGTGGCACAAATACCCATTTCGCTTTTCAAGATGCGATGGTGGAATTAGAGGGCGGAGTAGGTTGTGCTTTGTATCCTTGTGGAACAGCGGCGATCAGTAATGCTATTCTATCGTTTGTAAAAACAGGCGATCATATTTTAATGGTTGATGGCGCTTATGAGCCAACCCGCGATTTTTGTGACAAGATCCTGAAGAATATGGGTATCGAAACGACGTATTACGACCCAATGATCGGCGAAGGACTTCGTGATTTAATTCAGCCTAATACCAGCGTACTTTTCCTTGAATCACCATGTTCTATCACAATGGAAGTACAAGATGTGCCGACTTTAGCTCGTATTGCGCATGAGCAAGACATAGTGGTGATGCTAGATAACACTTGGGCCTCGCCAATTAACTTCCAGCCATTCGAGCACGGGGTTGATATTTCGGTGCAAGCGGCAACCAAATATGTTGTTGGCCATTCCGATGTCATGTTAGGAACAGCAACAGCAAATGCACGTTGCTGGGATCAACTACGCGAAAACAGTTACCTTATGGGGCAATGTACATCACCTGATGATGTTTACTTGGCGATGCGCGGTTTACGTACTTTGGGGGTTCGTTTAAAGCAGCACGAAAAAAGCGCACTGCGTATCGCACATTGGTTAGCTGAGCGTGAAGAGGTTGATCATGTTCGCCACCCAGCTTTACCTTCTTGTGAAGGACATGAGTTTTTCAAGCGTGATTTTAAAGGCTCCAATGGTTTGTTTTCTCTGGTATTGAACCGTGGCAATACTGAGGCGCTTACTGCGTTACTCGATGGTATGGAACATTTCAGCATGGGGTATTCTTGGGGCGGTTTTGAAAGTCTTATTCTGGCGAACGAAAACATTAATAGCCTACGCACTGCGACGAAGAAAGACTTTGCAGGGCCAATGCTGAGGTTACATATTGGTTTGGAAGATCCTGACGATTTGATCCGCGATCTAGAGCGAGGCTTTGAACGTTTCAACGCGATCCTTAATCGTGATCAGCGCTAATAACTAGCACGAGAATACTAACAGACCACCTTCGGGTGGTTTTTTATTACCGTTATCGTGCGATAGCGGCGCGGTTAACGCAGTGAAAATTCAGTATTGGTATAAGCTTAATAGACGTATTGAAATGGTAGGGACTTGTCATGCAACAATCGAAATTTATATGGATTGCGTCAGGGATGATGGTTATGTCGATAGTTGGTTGTACCAATAGCAGTGTTAATAATATTGATACAGGGCTGGATAATTATCAGTTCTTACCCGATGAGTATGATGTTGAAACTGAATACAACAGTATATTCTTTTATGGTTTTAATCAGGGATGTCGTTCGAAAACCTATGATTCTCAAAGCGGACGTTTACCCGTAGAAATAGATCATACATTAGCAAAGAGAAGTCAAAAATATAACGATGGAATCGAAGAAGGAAGAAAATCCTGTGAAGAT
This sequence comes from Photobacterium kagoshimensis, assembly GCF_050337045.1. NCBI lineage: Bacteria > Pseudomonadati > Pseudomonadota > Gammaproteobacteria > Vibrionales > Vibrionaceae > Photobacterium > Photobacterium kagoshimensis. The sequence goes on from NZ_JAKJSO010000014.1 coordinate 53,725, forward strand.
GGTACTCCACGTACGGTTTCTAACTATATCGAAAATAAATAAGAAAATAACATAATGAATGGTTACGAAGAAATTTCGTACTTATTCTACTTTTAATGATAAGACGTCATCGCTAAATGAAAAAGGGAGTTGTTATTATAACTACTCCCTTAAATAAGAATGCGCTTAATTAAATTTAAGCTATGCAACCCGTTGTCTAGTTTTTAAGCGGCATTTAACTCAGAAAATGATGAAATTTTGCCACTAATAAATTGAACAGGTACAGCCATAGATATCTCAGGAAGAAGCAAGTGAGCATCCAATGAACCTGCATCGATGGGTTGGATTACAATGTGTAAATGATGCTCTAAAATGCTTCGGAGCTTACTTACACGGATAATGCCGCCTCCCTCAATTTCAGTATAGGTGTCATTTTCAGAGTAAACCCAACAAGCAGCAGAACGATGCTGCTTTTCAAATTGATCGATGAAAGCGGTGATGTTTTTCATAAAAATCCTTTTTCTAACATCAATAATATTAGTATTGATTCCTAGACATTATGGTGCGATTAGCAAATTAATCAAATGAAAATATGCGTTATGTGAAGGCTACGGGAAATTTATGCAATCAAGTAAAGCTATTATATGCTTTCTTTATAAAAGACGATGTAAATAGTTGCTATATCATCTCGCAATATTGACAGAGTATATTTAACCGTCAAAAAAATGTCGATTTTTAATGAGTTGAATATACCTAAACTTATATTATTTAATACTTAAATTGAGTCGGGTTTATATAATGAAAAGTAATAGCTGTGGTTGGGCTCAGCATCATGCGTTAGAAAAAGACTACCATGATACGGAGTGGGGACTTCCCGTTGTTTGCGATACACAATTATTTGAATTTATCACCTTAGAAGGTGCTCAAGCTGGGCTGAGTTGGTTAACGGTACTGAAAAAGCGAGATGGCTATAAAAATGCATTCTTACATTACGATTTGACCCGCTTAGCTGTGCTAGATGAGAACCATGTTGATAGTGTGATTGCTACATACGATGTGATAAAACATCGAGGGAAAATCGCCTCTGTGTATACCAATGCGGCGGCAGCAATAGCTTTACAGAATGAATATGGGTCATTAGCGAAAGCGCTTTGGCAGTTTACAGGCGGTTTTCCCATAAATAACCAATGGACCTCGATGGCCGAAGTGCCTGTATCGACAGAGGCATCGAGGGCTATGAGCAAATTTTTGAAGAAGAAAGGGTTTAAGTTTGTAGGTGAAACAATCTGTTATGCCTTTATGCAGGCAACGGGGATGGTCAATGATCATGTCGTGGATTGTGACTGTTATCAAAAAGTAATTGCAAAACAGAAGCTAGTGTTTCGGTAAACACCCCGTTATCATACCTGCTGATTGATGTAATTGAGAGTTTGTATGCTACAGCAGCCAGTAAAGGTAATTCAAAAAGCCACTTGGGTCGGTTCAATCGCTAACGTCGTTTTAGCTATTATTAAAATAACCGTGGGTAAAATTACAGGTAGCCAAGCACTCGTTGCCGATGGTGTTCATAGTTTCTCTGATCTTGTGACTGATACCGCTATTTTGATCGGTTCTCGTTACTGGACGGCGCCAGCAGATAAAGAGCATCCTTATGGGCATGGGCGATTTGAAACGCTAACCAATATTTTTATCGGTGTGATCCTTGTTTTAGTTGGACTTGGCATAGGGTGGGATTCAATAAGCACGATTGGTCATGAATCAACTAACACACCAGGTATGCTTGCCTTTGGCGCTGCAATCGCCTCTATTTTGGTTAAAGAAGCCCTTTATCGTTGGACGATAATTCAAGCGAAAAAGATTAACAGTCGAGCATTACACGCCAATGCATGGCACCACCGTTCTGATGCGTTGAGTTCGTTACCTGTTGCGATTGCGGTTATTGCAAATTACGTGTTGCCTGATTTGTATTATCTTGATCAAATCGCAGCCTTGCTGGTAACGACGATGATCTTAAAAGCGGCCTTTGAAATATTATGGCCTGCTATCTGGGAACTTACGGAAGCTGAAGCTGACAGTGAGCTTGAACAGAAAATCCAACGTTACGCTGATAATGATCAAGACATTGGCGAAGTACACGCGATTCGAAGTCGTCGTACTGGCAGTAATATCTTGTTGGACTTCCACCTACTTGTGGACCCAGAAATGTCAGTCGATAACGCCCATACGATAGCTGAAAATTTTAAAAGCCATATTTTAGAAGAAATTGATGAAGTTGTTGATGTCATCATCCATATAGAGCCGTATAACTGTGCAGAACGGGTTCATAACCCTTGTTGCGGTAAGGACGCCTGCGAGTAACTCAGCGTGCGTCTCATCGTGTTAGAGAAAGTAACGTCAGCTTCGGCTGGCGTTTTTTTATTTGTCTCATCGATAAGATAGGGCGTTTATTTGTTGATTAGCTAAGATTTATTAGAGGTAGCCGATTGTGAAGTAAGAAGGTCGGTGAAGGAGAGGCCAATTAGGGAGTGTTGATATGCCGCTAATAAGAATTAAATCATTACCTTTTGCACAGCAAGAAGTACCGATCCCGCAAGTATTAAATAGTCTTTCCAGCGCCGTTTCTGCATCAACCGGCATTGAGCCTCATCATATTATGCTGACTTGGGATTATATCCCTGCGGGTCATTATGTTCATGGTGGTAAAGCGGTGCATCAGCAACCGATTAATACCCACCCAATATTGATCGACTTGATTGCACCAAACTTCAATACAGAGCAGCAAATAGCTTCGATGTTGGAGTTAATTGCTGCTACTTTAGTTGAGCAAGTGCCTGTAGCGAAAAATAACATCTTCATTAATTTTACCCCAGCTTATAGTGATGGGGTTTACGACTGTGGTCAGGTTGTAGAGTGGGATGAGTAATCCACGTTGCTAAGTCATTGTAATTATAGTCATGCTAACGAAATAATTAATTCGATTTGCGGTTCTTGACCATAAGAAACACTTATTGCGACATAAAGAACATTTAATGGTGATTGTTATTTCTTTTTCGTCATAATCACGTAGTATTCTTGGTTTGTTATTAAACCATATTTGTCGTCTATGCTCTCTTATTTAACATCCTTGTCACCAATGATTCCATTGTCTATCGCGATTGTGTGCGAAGTGATTGCAACGAGCTTCTTACCTAAAACAGAGCAGTTTACTAAGCCTGGACTGACGTTATTAGTGTTAGCTGGCTACGGTATCGCTTTTTTTATGTTATCGCTTACTGTGCGTACTATGCCTGTTGGTGTTGCGTATGCGATTTGGTGCGGAGCTGGTATTGTTTTAGTGGCGATGCTGAGTTGGATTTTTTCAGGTCAACATCTTGATAAATACGCAGTGCTAGGGATAGGTTTAATCATGGCTGGTACCATCATTATTAATGTATTTTCAAAGTCAGTAACGCACTAACTCTTCGTTTCATTGTTTTCCCTGTTAGGTTGTGACAACAAATAAAGCGCACCGATGAGTATGTATTCATCTGTGCGCTTTTTGTTTACTTGGCCAGTCGACTCTATGTTGATTAACTCTATTTTTATTATGAGTACTCTATAAGTTCGCACTGGGTGAATCTCTTGTGAGCTTGTGAGAGATCTCTCACAACTTGATAGGGTTATATCGTAATGTCTTGTGTCTTATTTCTCGGTGAAATGAAAAATCCATTATATAACAACACCTTAATGCTTAAGTGTTAAAATAAATTAACAGGATAAGAAAAAATGTGATCTGCAAGTGTTGTTTCAAATCCTAGATCGCGTAATCTTTATCTCGTCGGAAGGAACTGACGGAACGGAACAGGAACTAAGCCAAGGATTTGGTAGCCTCAGGAAGAGGGCGATGAATTAGGATGATTTATCGGACAAGGACTGTGAAGGGATAATCGAATGGAATCGATATAGTAAATAGGATATTTACTAGTCAGGATGACAATGGAACACTTCAGGATGAAGTAGGGACACCTCCAGGACGGAGAAGAGAGTCGAAACAGGAAGCATCGACGGGTCAAGGATTGATCAGTAGGACATCTCTAGGATAGAGACATAAGGGACTGAGCTGAAGGATTCAGCGTAATCATGGAATGATGCAGGGAGCACCATAGTAGCCGGATTGCTGCAAGTAAGACCTAAGGGCGCGACGAAAGTCGCGCCCGTTCTTTTTTGGATTCTAGCAAAAAGCTTATAGCTGCATCATTGAAAATAAATCTAAAATGATCAGCTAGTTAGATTAGTATAAGTAGCTGCTTAGCTTGCCAATACTTCTGGTTTACGTTTCGCACTCGCAATAAGCATGTAAATTGCAGTCGCCAGTAAAATCACAAAGAAGAAAGCGGTTAACCCATCTTCTGTTTTCATGAATTTATCCGCCACAATTGGCCCTAGCGCAGAGCCTAAGCTGTAGCTAAATAGCATGACTTGTGTTGCCGCAACAATGAAAGCGCTATCGAGTTCATCACACGCCAGTGTAATGGCTATTGGGTACAACGCAAACGCCGACATCCCCAGTAAAGCTAGCATTGTCATCATCATTGCAAAGCTGGTTTCAAAGTGAATGATACCCATCGCAAAGACACCGACTAAACAAGCTAGTGCCATCAATAATGATTTACTCATACGGATTGATAACCAGCTAACAATCGGCTGAATAAACATACCGCCAAGAATGATCGCTGCCATCAGTACACTGATTTGCTCGTTAGCAATGCCTTCTTGTTGTAAAGACAGTGGCATTAGGCCGTAAATCGAGCCCATTAGAATCCCAGAGACAAGACAGCCAATCAATGCTGGCTTACGCAGTTGCATGATTTGCTGCAACGATAAGCTTTGTGGGTGCTCTAGCGTTGGCTGACCTTGTTTGCACAATAGTGGTGGAAGCATTGCCACGCACAGTAGTGCTAAGATCATAATAAAAGGTTCGAAACCTTGAGTGCCAACAATTGTAATTCCAAATTGCCCCAGCGTTGTACCGCCATACAGGGATGTCATGTAAAAACCTAGGCGTTTAGCGCGTTCTTTTTTGTCGCCAATCAGCAACCAAGACTCAATAACAACAAACACACCCGCAACAGCAATACCTGCGATGAAGCGTGCAAGTAGCCATACTTGTTGTGATGGAACAAGCGGCATCATGATCACGGTTGCAGCTAACAAGCTTAGAAAAGCAATGAATGAAACACGGTGCCCTAAGCGAACCACAATAGGCTCAACAATAATAGAACCTAGGAGTAGGCCACAGTAATAACTACTTGCTAACCAGCTGACTAGATCCTGACTCATCTTAAATTCATTCGTAATTAACGGAATAAGACTCATCAAGTAGCCAGAAGCGATAGCAAAAATAGTTAAGCCCGCAACAGGCACGAAAGTGCTGCTTCGACGAGCTAGAGTAGTGGTAGTTGTCACTACTGTGATCTCCAGTAAAAGTGTCAATAAAAAACAGCTAAAAAAGGGCTGTTTGCTTCAGTATGTGTGTAGATATTTGCAAGGAGAGTTGTTCGCGTACAACGGCAGAAAGGCTGTTGAGGTCGCTGGAATTTCGTGCAAATAATCTCAGATGGCGGGACTATATCTTAAAAAAAGAAAACGTAAAATGAGAAAAAATAATCCGAATTAACAGTAATATTAATGGTGATAATAAGAGATTTTGAATGTTTAGAGTAGGATGTTGTTTGAAGTGGTTATAAATGGCATGTTTGGTTTAGTTGATTGATTTTTAATGATTTAAATATCATGTTGGTGGTTTTTACTCTTGGTTAACACAATAAATGTTTAGTGTATTAATGTTTTTATTTTAGGTATGGCAAGCCCATGTTTCTAGTTTGTTATTATTAACACTAAAAAATTATGGGCTTGAGCATGAATTTAAAATTCTTGGTTCATTATTTGTAGGCATTTAAGCATGTGTAAGCGGTCGGCATCGCTGAGCTTTGCTGTAATGTCTTGCGTTAGATTCAAATGCAATTGGTCATGTTCTTGGTACAGCACTTCGCCAGACTCAGTTAGCTCTACAAGGATAGAACGACGATCGGATTCATGAGGACGTCGGCAGATTAAACCAGCATTGACCATTTTATCGACTTGGACTGTCAGCGTGCCTGTTGTAACGCCAATTTTGTCTGCGAGTTCTTTCATTCGCATTGCGCCATGAGCGCCAAGTATTTCCACAATATGAACTTGCGGTAAGGAAAAACCCTTGTCACGGACAACAGATTGCTCCCACGACGATAGCTTTTCGTAAAATTCAATAATGGTGTGGTTTAACTGCTCGATGTCTTTCATTTTTATTCCGAGGCCACCTCATTATGATGGCATTGCTGAACTTCAATCGTTAAGTGGTTGAGTTTATCGAAATTTCGAAGCAATTGCTTGTAGTGTGTTACTTCTGCTGGGGTTGAGGTGACCACAGCAATAGCCGCAGCGTAGTGATCGGCACTGACTTTCCAAATATGAATATCACTGACCTTGGTGTCTTTGTCTTGTTCTAGTGTCTCAATAATTTGTCGTTGGTACTGATTGTCTATACCAGCATCGAGCAGAATTGGACTGGTTTGTAGCATCAGTCCGTATGCCCAGCGGGTGATGATAACCGCTCCCACAACTCCCATAGCAGCGTCCATCCAATTAAATCTAAAATACTTACCGCAGAATAAAGCGACAATCGCAAGAAGTGAGGTGAGTGCATCGGCCAATACATGGAAGTAAGCAGCCTTTAAATTGTGATCATCGTGGTGCGTGTGCCCCTTATGCTGAGTAGGTGTATCAGCATCATGGTGGCTGTGGCTGTGGCTATGGCTATGGCTATGGTGATCGTGGTGATGATCATCTTTCAGTAAAAATACACTGGCTAGATTAACAATCAGGCCGATCACAGCAACAAAGATAGCTTCATTAAATTGGATTTGCTGTGGTGAAAATAAACGGTGTACCGATTCAACCAACATGATCAGTGCGACTAACCCTAGCGTTATTGCGCTGGTAAAGCCCCCCAACACGCTTACTTTTCCTGCGCCAAAGGCAAATTTATCTGTGTTGGCATGCTTACGTGCATAGCGGTAGGCAAAAAGGGTGATCATGAAAGCAGCGGCATGTGTACCCATGTGCCAACCATCGGCCAGCAGCGCCATCGATCCATAAAGCGTACCTGCAATGATTTCAGCCAGCATAGTGACTATGGTTAACAATAAAACATAGTAGGTACGACGCTCACCTTTGTGATTGTGATTTACAAAGTCATGGTTATGTTGCCAAGGTGCAAGTGAATGTGGCTGGTGCTGCATATTGAACCCTTAAGTTGTTTGCTTTACAACTAGCTTGTTGAACAAGTAGTTTGAATTTTAAGTATCTTGATAGTCAAACTATATTGGCAGTATTTAGTTTGATTATCAAGGTAAATGCCAGTAGATGAATGGCGATGACAGTGGGTTCGTTCTGAAAAGATAGTTGATAAATCGCATTTCTCGTAGAGAGAGACTTGACCTTCCTCTAAGGGGAAGGTTTACACTTTTACGGTTTCTTATTGTTATTAATGAAGTTTGATGCCGATATTACTGCGTTTGTTTTCTTTGCCTGCAACAACCTTGGTTGTGATCATCAGTTTGATCATCCAACCTGTGCTGGCACAGCAACAAATGTTGAATATGACAGGTAATCATCAACATAGTATTGCTGTGCCTGATGTTAAAGTGATGACTTCAACGGCAGAAAAAGAACACTTGCCTGAGTGCATGCAGCATGGCTCTCACTCGCACCATGCAAGCCAATCCTCTTCATCTTCTTTATGTATGACGACAAGCCATGCCTCTGGTATGAGTCAACAGGCTGATGTTTCGTGTTGCAGTTCAATGGATATGCTAGATAGCTGCTGCAATATCACGCATTGTCAAAGCCACCTTTTTATTACCGCATCTTTTCCTGCGATTTCACATGCACAAACGTCGCATGCCCCTATTATTCGCACCTTTAGTTCTCCAATTAAACATACCGATAACCTCTTTCGCCCTCCGATAGCATAGCGCCTTTCAATAACCTATTGGTTGCAATAGCACGGCGATCGCTTTTGTTGATGCTGTGTCGTTGTTAACCCGCTTATGTGCTTTTTATTTTTAATCAAACAATTGGTTAACCAGTAGTCTGGATGTAAAAAGCAGCGTTGAAGTACCCTCCTTATTGAAGGATGTGATTATGCACAAAGGTGTATTTGCAGGTGTTATTAGCATGTCGTTATTACAGGCAATTGCATTTCCAGCCATGGCCAGTAGCGATTTATCGCATTGGATAACATGGGCCGTAGAACATGATGTCGCAAAACAACAAATTCAATCGCAAGCCGATGCGATGACAGACGCTGGTGTAGCTAGCAGTCAGTGGATGGATCCAAAATTAAAACTCGGTGTGGGTGGATTACCTATCGATTCGTTTGCCTTGGATAAAGATCCCATGACTAATCTCTCGGTTGGTCTGATGCAGCAATTTGGGCGAGGTGACACGCTAACGTTAAAGCAACAACAAACCCGTGAACAAGCTGACAGTATTCGAAAGAAATTGGGTGTACGCGCATTAGATGTGCGCTTTGCGATGACCAACTTATGGATTGAAGCTGTATATCAACGCAATGCTCGTCAACTGTTACAGCAAAATAAGGCGCTGTTTAAAGAGCTAGAGCAATATCTGAGTATGAATTACGGTGTTGGCGTTAACCAAGCGCAAGATGTAATTCAAGCTCAACTTCAAATTGCGCGAGTCGATGACAAACTTGATGCCAATGCGCAAGTTCAACAACGCATAAAAGCACAATTGAGTGAGTGGTTAGGTGAGCAGGCACAGTCCGTTGTTCCCAAACACTATCCGAAATGGTCGGCACTTCAGGCCTATCTTGATACACAAACCTCATCGCCTAATTATTACTCGGCATTAGCACAGCACCCTTCGGTGGCTGTGGTCGATGCGCTGATTAAGAGTAATGAAACCAGCATTGATATTGCGAATGAAGCCTATCAACCACAGTTTGGTGTCGAGGTGATGTACGGTAATCGACAAGCCACAGGGATGAATGGCCAACCCGCTTCAGATTTACTGAGTGTGTATTTGACCATGGATATTCCGTTGTTTACTGAAAACCGCCAAGACAAACAGGTTTCTTCTGCTCAGCACCAACTTGGTGCCACTAAGGCACAGCGTGACTTACTTCTTCAGCAAATGAATGCGCAAGTGGAGGCTGTACGTCACGACCGCATGAATCTTCAACAGCGCTTAGATCGCTATCAAAATGGATTGCTGCGCTATGCCAAAGAGAAAACTCAAGCCATAGAACGAGGCTATCAAAATAATACCAGTCAGTTGGATGAGTACATTCGAGCAGCGAGTGATGCCTTGAGTGTGGAATTGGAACAAGCTCGATTACAGGCTGATCTTGCGCTAGCGAACGCCAAGCTTTCTTACTTATTAAATAAATTCTGAGAGGCAACATGAAAAAAACATTAACAGTTGCAGTGTTGTCACTGGCAGTAGGAAGTGCAGTCGGTTATTACGCGAGTCACCATGGTGGCTTTGGTGCGGGTGCGCAGGAGAGTCAAGGCCATAATGCGATAGCAACGGGTTCGAGTGCAAATGAGCCTTTGTATTGGGTTGCACCCATGGATCCGAAATACAAGCGCGATAAACCGGGTAAATCACCAATGGGCATGGACTTGATCCCCGTTTATGCGGATGAAAACAAAACAGAAAAAGTGGCTGGCACAGTCGAAATATCACCCGCTATTGAAAATAATTTAGGGGTGAAAACCGCACAAGTCGAACAGCAAAGGTTAGTCCCACGTATTGATACTGTGGGGTATGTTGCTTTTGACGAAAGCCAAATGTGGCAGATCAATAGCCGCGTGAGTGGCTGGGTTCAAACTTTAAACGTCGCAGCAATTGGCGATAAGGTTGTAAAAGGACAAGTCTTGTTTGAGCTCTATTCACCTGAGTTAGTGAAAGCACAAGAAGAGCTGTTAAATGCCAAAAGATTAGGGCGAGCAGCTTTAGTGCAAGGGGCGAAAGAGCGTTTGTTGGTATTAGGGGTGGATAGCGAGCAAATTCAGCGAGTATTGCAACGTGGTAAAGCAATGAAGCAGATAGAGGTCAAAGCCCCAGCAGATGGTGTTGTTGCGAGCTTGAACATTCGCCAAGGGGCGTATCTTTCTCCGCAACAAACTGTGATCAGCGGGGGGGATTTAACCAGTATTTGGGTCGATGCAGAAGTGTTCGAGCGTCAAGCACACTGGATCAAATCTGGTGCGCAAGCCGAGATGAGTGTGGATGCACTACCGAGTCAAAACTGGCAAGGCATGGTTGATTATATTTACCCTGTGCTGGACGAAAAAACACGAACAGTGAAAGTACGACTAAAATTCCCCAACCCTAATGGTGAGTTAAAGCCGAACATGTTTGCCAATATTACGCTTAAACCACAAAGTGAAGGTTCAGTGTTGACGGTGCCAGATAATGCCATTATTCGCACAGGCAACATGGCGCGGGTGGTATTAGCGTTAGGCGAGGGACAATATCGTTCGACGCGAATTGAGATCGGGCGTCAGGCTGGTGGTGTGACAGAAGTCTTACAGGGGCTGAATGCGAGCGATAGAGTGGTGACATCGGCGCAATTTTTATTGGATTCAGAGTCGAGTCAGTCTGCTGATCTATCTCGGATTTCCACAATGAAAGCCACAAAAGCAGCAACGACATCGGCGTGGACACAGCCTGCTATTGCGGCTCATGGGGTTATCAAATCCATGATGCGCGATCATAAAATGTTGACGGTTGATCATGCGCCAATTGCGCAGTGGGATTGGCCAGCCATGGTCATGAATTTCACGGTAAAAGATAACAGTGATCTTTCGGTATTGGCAGACGGTGATGCGATTGAATTTTTGATCGAGAAAAATGCGCAGGGTCAGTATGTATTAAGCGATGTCAAAAAAGCGAATGCGACTCAGCCTGAGGTTGACCACACATTGATGAACCATTCGGCCATGGACCACTCGAAAATGGATCATTCGAAGATGGACCATTCAGCAATGGGTCATGGTGATATGGAACAAGGGGGGGAGCAATGATCCCCTCTATTATTCGTTGGTCGATTACGAATCGATTTTTGGTATTGGTTGCAACCATCTTTCTGGTTGTTGCGGGTATTTTTAGTGTAAAACAAACTCCTATTGATGCTATTCCTGATTTATCTGATGTTCAGGTGATCATCAAAACCAGCTATCCCGGTCAGGCGCCTCAGGTGGTTGAAGATCAGGTGACCTACCCGTTAACCACAGCCATGCTCGCGGTGCCAGGCGCCGAGACGGTGCGTGGCTATTCTTTCTTTGGTGATTCTTATGTGTATATCATTTTTAATGATGATACCGACATGTATTGGGCGCGTTCGCGTGTTTTAGAGTATTTAAGCCAAGTTGCCCCTAAACTGCCCGCTAACGCTAAACCGACCTTAGGCCCAGATGCGACAGGGGTGGGCTGGGTCTTCAGCTACGTGTTAACCGATAAATCGGGCCAGCATGATTTGAGTGAGTTGCGAAGCTTGCAAGATTGGTTCTTGAAATACGAGTTACAGACGGTCGATGGCGTGTCTGAAATCGCGACAGTTGGCGGCATGGTGAAACAGTACCAAGTACAGATCGACCCTGCAAAATTGCGCGCTTATGATTTGACTTTGCAACAGGTGAATAAAGCGATTCAATCGGGCAACCAAGAAGCGGGCGCCTCGGTAGTTGAAGTCGCAGAAGCTGAGCACATGGTGCGTGCCACAGGGTATATTTCAGATGTTGATGATTTGAAAAATATTCCGTTGAAAGTGACCGAGCGTGGTACGCCGCTGTTGTTGGGCGAGGTTGCTGATATTCAAGTTGGCCCTCAGATGCGTCGTGGTATTTCAGAACTTAACGGTGAGGGTGAAGCCGTTGGTGGCATTATCGTGATGCGCTTTGGTGAAAATGCCCGTGAAGTGATCGCGAATGTCAAAGCCAAGTTGGCAGAATTACAGCGCAGCCTTCCTGATGGGGTCGAGATAGTACCGACTTATGATCGCTCTGAGCTGATCGAAAGTGCCGTTGATAACCTCTATGAAAAGCTGCTGGAAGAATTCATCGTTGTTGCCTTGGTGTGCGCGTTGTTTTTGTTCCACATACGCTCGTCTTTGGTGGTTGCGATCAGCTTACCTATCGGCATCCTCAGTGCGTTTATTATCATGCATTGGCAGGGAATTAATGCCAACATCATGTCGTTAGGGGGCATCGCGATTGCTATTGGCGCCATGGTCGATGGTGCCATTGTGATGATTGAGAACGTGCATAAGCATATCGAGCGCACGCCATTAACCGATAAGAACCGTTGGCAAGTGATTGGAAAAGCGGCTGAAGAAGTGGGTACACCGCTATTTTTCTCCTTGATTATCATAACGCTAAGTTTTGTGCCTGTTTTTGCTTTAGAAGGACAAGAAGGCAAAATGTTTGCGCCGTTGGCCTTCACCAAAACATTTGCGATGGCGGCATCGGCGGGGCTCGCGATCACGCTAGTGCCTGTCTTAATGGGCTATTTCATTCGAGGAAAGGTGCTGCCTGAGCATAAGAACCCTGTTAACCGTGCGGTCGTTGCTCTGTATCGTCCGCTGTTAAACTTTGGGTTACGCTTTCCTAAAACCGTGATTGTGGTGGCTTTTGCCCTAATGGTGTCGGCCTATTACCCAGTAAGTAAAATGGGGAGTGAATTTATTCCACCGCTGGATGAAGGCGATCTCATGTACATGCCAACTACGTACCCAGGCATATCTATTGGTAAAGCGCGAGAACTACTGCAACAAACGGATCGACTGATCAAAACCGTGCCTGAGGTTAAAACGGTATGGGGGAAAATCGGGCGGGCTGAAACTGCGACCGATCCCGCGCCTTTAACCATGATCGAAACGATCATTCAGTTTAAGCCGCGTAGTGAATGGCGTGACGGTGTAACACCTGAAAGCCTGCGTCGTGAGTTAGATAGCTTAATTCAGTATCCCGGTGTCACCAATGCTTGGGTAATGCCGATCAAAACGCGTATTGATATGTTAGCGACGGGGATCAAGACACCGATAGGGGTTAAAATTGCGGGGCCCGATCTCAAAACGATCGAGCAAATAGGAACGCAGCTAGAAAATGCCTTGCGCGATCTTGAAGGTACGGCTTCTGTTTATGCTGAGCGTGTCGCTGGTGGGCGTTATATCACGATGGATATTAAGCGCCGAGCTGCTGCACGGTATGGGTTGAGTATTCAAGATATCCAGCAAGTGATCAGTACTGCCGTAGGGGGAATGAATGTGGGCGAGACCATTGAAGGGCTAGAGCGTTACCCCATCAATGTGCGTTACCCACAGCATTACCGTGATTCATTAGTGAAACTACAAAACCTGCCATTAGTGACGGCGAGTGGTGCGCGTATTGCCTTAGCTGATGTCGCGGATATTCGGTTTGAAGATGGGCCACCGATGATCAAAACAGAAAATGCGCGTCCTAACGGCTGGGTCTTTATTGATATAGAAGGGCGAGATTTAGGTTCGTACGTGGAAGCGGCACAACAGAAAGTCGCAGAGAGCGTCTTACTACCAGCAGGCTACTCGTTAACTTGGTCTGGACAGTACGAGTATATGGAACGAGCGAAAGCACGTTTGAGCGTGGTGGTGCCTGCGACGATTACTATCATCATGCTGTTACTTTACTTGAGCTTCCGTCGCGTTGGTGAAGTATTGATCATTATGGCAACCCTGCCTTTGGCTATGGTCGGCGGTGTATGGTTAATGGATGTGCTGGGGTATAACTTCTCGATAGCAGTAGGCGTTGGCTTTATCGCGCTTGCAGGGGTGGCGGTTGAAATCGGCGTGATTATGTTGGTTTACCTTAATCAAGCATGGCAAGCCAAGCAAGAGGCGGTGCGTGGTCGTCAGTCTACACTCACTCAAGGTGATTTAGTCGAGGCGATCCAGCAAGGCGCTGGGCTTAGGGTTCGCCCTGTTATGATGACGGTAGCCACTGTCATTATTGGTTTGATCCCAATTATGTACGGTGACGGAACGGGGTCGAGTGTAATGCAGCGTATTGCTGCGCCAATGATAGGTGGCATGGCATCGGCGCTGATATTAACTTTGGTTGTTCTACCTGCCGCATTTAAGCTGTGGAAAATACATAGCCACAAACTCTCGTAGCACATCTACTTGATTATGGTGTAGTTAAGGGCTTCATATTGATGAAGCCCTTTTTTCATGCCGCCTTTTTATTCTTAAGCCCTGTTTATGCATGCGAATCTCTGAGCATTGCCAGCGCTAAAGAAGCTATTTGACGCGAATAAAGCGAGAAAGGTAACGGCCATCGCGTGAGAAAAATACAATTTCTTGGCTGGTGTTATTCGCATTTCGGTTTACGCGTATTTTATTGTCGATCCCCGCAGCATATAAACTGTGGCTGTTTTTCACGACCAAAGGGATATTCGCCTGATTAACCTTTGCCGTTAGTGCACCTTCTTCATAAACGATCTGCAGCGGTACCCCTAAATTATCTTGGTAATTACCCACAATATCGCGATTACTCTGCCAATTGACAGCTTGGTTTTTTGGTGCGCTGACCAAATGTAGGGCGGGCTTTCCTTGACTCATTTGTAATAAATCGGCGGTCAATAAAGTGAGATTGGTGTTTTGGTAGTTACTCAATGCCACCATCATAGCTTGGGTGTCTGGTTGGTAGATCATGACAGTTTTAAAACCATCAATATTGCCTTGCTGGCTATAATACGTTTGGTTGTTATGCTGACTTTTTACCATCCCAATTTGTTCGTCATACATCTTCTGAAGTGACGCTTTAGAAACCACACTGCCGCTGTGTAACGCTTGATTCCAAAGATGCAAATCACGAGCGGTAGTAATGAGTCCACCCGCCGACCATGCGCAATCGGTCGCGGTGATATGAGCATTAATCAGACCTGATATTTCATAAGATTTAGCCAGTTGAAAAGACAGTGTTAATTTCATACTGCTATCTTTCATGCCGAGCGGCCGTAAGAACTCTTGGTCGATATAACTGTTGTAATCGACGCCAGAGACTTGCTCGATAATGCTACCGAGCAAGATATAGTGCGCATGACTGAAATTGTATTGGAGTGCGGGAGGGTATTGGCGGCTATCTGTGATGATCTGTGTAACTAGGTGTTGGCTACGACAAGATTGAGGACTGTCACGCCAGGATACATCGCGGTTTATACCTGCGGTGTGATCCAGTAAATCGT
Organism: Photobacterium kagoshimensis; assembly: GCF_050337045.1. Taxonomy (NCBI): domain Bacteria; kingdom Pseudomonadati; phylum Pseudomonadota; class Gammaproteobacteria; order Vibrionales; family Vibrionaceae; genus Photobacterium; species Photobacterium kagoshimensis. The sequence continues at coordinate 69,034 of NZ_JAKJSO010000014.1, forward strand.
TAATCGTGATTTTGTTACTCAGTGCTAGTTTGGGAAAGTAGCGCTCGATAGAATCGTTAAGGTTCAGCTTGTTTTGCTCTGATAGTCGAAGAATCGCAGCGGCGGTGAATTGCTTGGTTAACGACCCCACTTTAAACAGATTATCAGGGTTGATAGGACGTTTACTTTGTACGTCAGCAAGGCCCAATGATTGCTCAAAAATAATCTTGTTATCTTTTGCGATAAGAAGGTTACCGCTGAATTGTCCATGTTTGTTTTGATGCACTAGATAACGGCTGAGAGCATCTTTATCTAATGTCCATGCATGTGTAGTGGTAGATGTGTGAGAGCTTACTTGCTCTGCTTTTGACATCGCGTCTTGCAACTGCTCATGGTTGGCAGCAAAAGCGATGTTTGAAAAGGCAAGTTGGCAAGCGAAAAGGGCTGTTAATGGCTGAAACTGTAAGTGCATGTTTTCCTCTGATTTAGCAGTGGCACTTAACCAATATATCATCGCAAAACAGCGGAAAGAGGCGCTTGATATATTACCAAATGGCTAAGTGAATGCTTTGTGAGCGAGGCAAAAAGAGTGTGAATAATGAGAAATGATAATTACATATTTATTTCGAGTCTCTTCCAAAATATCTAATTCCTCAGAACCGAGAAATGGACAGGAAAACTATCTTTAATCGCTGACATACGCTCGCTAATTACGGCATGTTGTGCTTAACTGCTCAAATGAGAACGTAAGGTTAACGTATTGAAAGCATTACGGTATGCATTTTAGTTAAGAGGACTTATGCAGTATTTCCCTATTTTTGTCGATCTGGTCAATAAACCTGTATTAGTCATTGGTGGCGGTGAAGTTGCCAGCCGTAAAGTGGCGATGTTATGCGAAGCGCAAGCAGATGTGCTGGTAGTATCACCCACACTGAGTGATGAGCTAGCCATGAGATTAGCCACAGGTGAAATTCGATACCAGCAAGCGGAATATCATAAATCAGACATTGCAGGTGTATGGCAAGTGTGGGCAACAACCGATAATCGCGAGCTTAATCAACGCATTCATAACGATGCGACAGCGGCGAAGGTACTGTGTAATGTGGTTGATAGCCCAGAGCATTGCGATTTCATTACGCCCTCTATTATCGACCGTGGCTTGCTACAAGTCGCAATTTCAAGCGGTGGTGCCGCGCCTGTTTTAGTCCGTTTTTTACGTGAGCTACTAGAAACGCAGCTTGCGGCCAATCTACCGCTTATTGCACAATTTTCTCAGCAATCGCGATCTTATATTAAGCAATGTTTTGAGACAGTTGATGAGCGCCGCTATTTCTGGGAGCGTTTTTTCCGGCATCCGTCAGTGGCTAATGCTCAGTCATTAGTTCAATTACAAACCGTTTTTGAGGAGCTGCTTAGCGCTGACCATAATCCGATAGTGCCGCCTGTTGTGGTGTTCTACCAGCAAGATCCTGAACTACTCACGCTAAAAGCATTACGGTTAATGCAGCAAGCGGAACGTGTGATCTCAACTAAGCATTGCCCTAAGATGATCAGTGATCTATGCCGCCGCGATGCTAATCGCTCACCTGTTGAGAATACAGACCAATGGTTGTCTATTATTGAGCAATTCCCAACAGATCGTATCGTGATTTTGGCGACACTTGATGAACCGTGTAATCTTTCTGTACTACCCGCCAATACGCAGGTACTGCGCTGCAATGGTGAAGCTTTTACGCTGTAATGCTGGTTTCTACAATGCTTATTTCATCAATGCCGACACAAAGAAAAGCCCCGCCTTGTGATGAGCAAGGCGAGGCTTTGTCGAATAAAAAAGAGAACTGAGCGGTATTAACGCTTATTACGTAAGTAACGCTTACGACGTTCTTCTTTCTTCTTGATTTGTTGTTCTTTCTTGAGTTCTGCTTCAATGGCAACGTTCACGAGTTCTTCAGTGATCATCTCTGGGCGTTCCATCGTGATCTGACCTAGGGTACCGTTACGTAGCTCGTTAATTAGGATCTCAGATGCTTTGTGCAGATCAATACGGCCACCTGAACGTAAACAACCGCGCTTACGGCCAATTGCTTCCATTAGCTCGATGTCTGTTTCTGGCATTTCTTCATCAAGATCGTAACGGGCAATCAGACGATCAGCATAAGCTTCTTTTAAGTATTCAACGGTAAAGAAAGCCACGTCCATATAGTCCATTGCCGTATCTTTGACAGCGCCCGTTGCTGCTAAGCGGAAACCACTGTGTGGGTTTTCTACTTTTGGCCACAAAATCCCAGGGGTATCAGAAAGAATGATGCCATTTTGCAGATTAATACGTTGCTGCTGGCGGGTAACAGCAGGTTGGTTACCTGTCACAGCAACAGCACGGCCAGCTAGCGTATTGATAATGGTAGATTTACCAACATTCGGGATACCCATGATCATGGTGCGGATATTCTTACCCATCTCTTCACGGTTTGGCGCAAGCTTGCGGCAAAGATCTGTGATTTTTTGTACTTCAGAGATGTTTTCAGTGGTAATGGCAATCGCTTTTACACCTTGCTCTTTTTCTAGGTGAGCAATCCAAAGTTCCGTCATTTCAGGATCGGCTAAATCGCGTTTGTTAAGCACCTTAACAACAGGTTTTTCACCACGAAAAGACGAGATAAGTGGGTTTTCACTACTGAAAGGAATGCGTGCATCAAGCACTTCAATAATCACATCAACTTTTGGGATCGCTTCTTCAATTTCTTTGCGAGCCTTGTGCATGTGACCCGGAAACCATTGGATACTGTTAGACATTTTTTGAAAACCTTAAAGTAATTCATTCATTTTAAGTGACGGGGTACAACATGGGGTACAAAAAATTTACCGCCTATAAGTAAGACTGGCACTTGCTTGTTTCTAAGCAACCCCGTAACTAGAATTTTTCTATTGTGATGATCTTAACACTTTATTGTATTTGCTGAAATTAATAGTAGGGTCATCACGAATGAAACTTAGTGTTAATTGTGCTGCAACCGTAATGAATCACTGCGCTATTGCTACCCCAACCGATCACCTTAGCTATCGATAACGCTTAGCCAAATCTTTGGTGAAAAACTACTAGCACCAAAATTCCCCGTATGTCTGTCACAAAAACAATGCCCTTCTTGAATATATGCTGAATAGGGTAATGATTTGACTTTAAATTATATGTTTAATGTTGAATTATTGACTACAGAAGTCTAAAAACTAATTTTTATATCTATTGAGGTCAAAATGAATAAACGACTAGACCTATCTGTAAGCGATAATGTTCTTGAGTCTCCACAGCGTCGTCACTTTTTCAGAGCAAGCGCAGGTGCAGCAGCAGCGGCTGCTATGGTGACGCCTATTGCTAAAGCGGTTGCTGCTGGAACGACTCAGGGTGCACAAGCAGGGATTAACGATAAAACCGTACTGTACGTTAACGGCAAGGTTTACCAAGGCGGTAAGCACAGTCAAGCTTGGAATGAAGCATTTGCTGTAACAGGGGAGCGTTTTTCAAAAGTAGGGACAACGGAAGAGATTCTTAAGCTTCGCACACCCGATACGCTGGTGGTTGATCTACGTGGTCACACTGTCTTGCCTGGCTTGATTGATGACCACATGCACCCAGAAATGGCAGTTGAAAACCAGTTCAACGTTAATGTGGATGAGCTGTCTACCACTTGGGACGAATTCAAGGCCTTGGTTAAGAAAGAGATGCGCGACAATCCACACAAGGAGTGGGTATTTGGTGGCAACTTAGATTATTTATGGGACGATGGCAGCAACATTCTTATGTTTGGTCAGCCTTCGCACAAGAAAATTCTGGATGAACTCATTCCTGATAAACCAGCGTTCTTCTGGGAATGTTCTGGCCATGCGGCGCTTGTGAATTCAAAGGCGTTAGAACTTTGTGGCATTACTAAAGGTACTCCAGACCCAATAGGCGGCCACTTTGTAAGAGACGAGAATGGTGAACCTACAGGCGTACTACGCGAGCTTGCCGCAAACGTCGCTTGGGAAAAGTGGATAGAAACTTTACCGTCTGTGCAAGAGTTGGGTGACAAGCAGCTAAAACCTATCTTTAGCTATATTAATAGCTTTGGTATTACTTCGGTAAGTGAAGTGTGGTCACGCGAGAAGTACGGCCGTGCTTACAAGTATCTTGATGATAAAGACGATCTCAGTGTCCGCCTTGCTGTGTATATTACTGCTGAGGTCGATTTTGTGACTGAAAAGATGCAAAAGACAGCTTATGACTACATCTATAACCACAAGGATTATAACGGCAAGCAAGTGAAGGTACTTGGTGTTAAGTACATTCTTGATGGTGCGGCGGCAGGCCAAACGGCTGTTGTTGTCAATCCTTACGAGGGGACTGATGGCTACCATGGCCCGTGGCGCAATACGCCAGAGCAGTTTAAAGAAGGACTCGCTCGGTACGATGCGATGGGGCTGTGTGTTTATGCTCATTGCGCGGGGGATGGTGCGGCTCGTCTTGTATTAGACTCTGTCGAAGAACTGCGTAAGCAGCCCGGTAATAATGCTAAGAAGCTAAAACACCGTGTTGCTCACGTTGCTATGGTTCATCCTGATGATATAGGCCGCTTCGCAAAGCTTGATGTGCATGCCGAGTTTTCGCCTGTATTCTGGTATGACATGGCGGCTATTCGTATTGTCGAGCAAGATATTGGCGCTCATCGAGTCCAGAAATACATGTACCCAATGAAGCCTATCGTTGATAGTGGCGCTTCTGTTTCTATCGGTACCGACTGGACAGTAACGCCTGTAAACCCTTGGTTCGCCATAGAGACGGCAGTAACACGCCGTGGTGTGGGCCTGAAAGAAGGCCCAACAATGAATGCTGAAGAACATGCAGTGCCGCTTGAGACAGCGGTTTGGATGTACACTCAAGCAAATGCCGATAGCCAGAAACGAGGTGAAGAGATCGGTTCAATTACAGCAGGCAAGTATGCTGATTTTGCGGTTATTGATCAGAATATCTTTGAGGTGCCTATAACCGATGTTCACAAAACGAAAGTACTCAGTACTGTGCTTGGTGGCCGTGATGTTTACCTCAGTTCACGCGTTGAAGAAATTCTTGAACTGGGTAATTTGACCGGTGATTACGAGAACAACATGAAGTTTGCATCTGTTGGTCGTCACTTCTAATTAGCACTCCTCCTAAAAGGCCGCTAGACATGGTGCTAGCGGCTCACTAATCCTGTAAGTTTCATGCCTAACAATTCCTTTTTTATGGTTGTGATCTTTTTACTCTCTGGTTTATGCGTGCATCACTTAGTTTAATTAACACTTTGCTTTTATATTAAATTATTGTTTTGATTTTTTGTGTGTATTTTTCGTACACAAGCTAAAAAAAGTTATCAATTTTGGACTGTTGTCATTTAAAATATTTCGCGATAGGAATTTTTGATGGTAGCTTTATACCGTCCATCATGCGTAAACTAAGAATAATAAGAGACAATCTGATGTTTAGTAGAAAGTTAAAGCAGCAACTAGCGACTGTGCAGGGTGAGAATGCACAGCTTCAATCGATTGTAGGCTCGATTCAGTCGGAAATGGCAACCATTGAATTTGATCTTGAAGGTCGAATTTTAGATGCCAACCCACTCTTTTTAGATATTCTTGATTACTCGTTATCTGAGGTCGTGGGTAAATATCACAATGCAATGTGTTTTAAAGCTTTTGCTGATAGCGCTGAATATCGTCAATTTTGGCAGAATTTAAAAGCAGGAAGGGCGATTAAAGGTACGTTTGAGCGGAAAAATAAACACGGTGAAGCGATTTGGCTAGAAGCGACATATTTTCCGATTAAGCAAGATGGCGTGATTGTTAAGGTCATGAAGATTGCATCGGATGTGACTGCCGCTAAAAATGAGTCAATTGCACTGCAAAATGTATTAGCCGCGCTCAATCGCTCTCAAGCGACGATTGAATTTGATCCAACAGGTATTATTTTAGCCGCAAACCAAAACTTTTTGAGCACTGTTGGCTATGCGTTAGAGCAAATTCGAGGCCAGCATCACCGTATGTTCTGCGATGACAGTTTCTACGCTGAAAATCCAACGTTCTGGCAAGATCTTGCAAAAGGCCATTTTAAGTCAGGCCAGTTTTTGCGAAAGAACAGCTACGGTGACAATGTGTGGTTAGAAGCGACTTATAACCCGATCTTAGATGCGTCTGGTAACGTAGTTAAGGTGATTAAGTTTGCATCTAATATCACCGATCAGATCAAAAAGAGCGAAGCGGTTGCTCAAGCAGCAGATGTTGCTTATAGCACATCGGTAGAAACGGCTCAGATTGCAAAGCAAGGTTCTGAATTACTTAACGATTCTGTTGAAGTGTCTGCCAAAATATCTGAACAAGTTGAAAGCACGTCTGAACAACTTCAGCTGCTGAATACTAAATCACAGAATATTGAGGCGATTGTTTCGACGATTAAAGAGATTGCTGATCAAACTAATTTATTAGCATTGAATGCAGCAATTGAAGCGGCCCGTGCAGGTGAGCAAGGTCGTGGCTTCGCAGTGGTAGCAGATGAGGTGCGCCAGTTGGCATCGCGTACGAGTCAGTCAACCAGTGAAATTGCTGCAGTTGTGGCAGAAAATAGAAACTTAACCGATCGTGTAACAACAAGTATGCGTGAAGTAGCGACTATCAGTAACGAAGGCATGAATAAAATTGCTGAAGTGTCGACGGTAATGGATGAAATCCATACAGGTGCAGAGAATGTATCGCAGACTGTGATGAGTTTATCTGAAGGTTAGTAGGCAGTTTGAATTTGTAAGCTAACAATAACAAAGCCAGAGCATTGCTCTGGCTTTGTTGTATTTGTTTCTGAGCGCTACACGCTTAGCCGCTTAGAAACTGGTAATGCTGATAAAGACAGAAATTAGTATCCCGCCCAACATAGGAACCGCGGTACGTTTAGCAAGTTCAAATGGCGATACTTCAGCTACACCGGCAATAGCCACCATATTCGGTGCAATCGGTGAAATGTTGCGGCTCATCCCCGCGACGAACTGCATAGGTAGCAGCATAACAACGGGGGCTATCCCCATTTTCGCTGCAATATCTGGTACTAAGTTAGCAAACGAGAAGAAGGCGGCGTTGCCTGATCCCATTAAGATCGCTGATACCATGATGATGCCAACCATGACGATGGTCATCAGTACTGGACCAAACCCTGCGGTTTCAGCAGCATTAACTATGACATCAATTGCACCAATGGTTTTCAAGCCTTGGGCAAACGTTTGACCCGCGACAATGAAGGTAACCACATTGGCAAACTGTCGGCCCATACCATCAAAGAAAATTTGAATTGAATCAATCACTTTCTTCGCATTACCACGGCGGAAGTATTCAAAGAACAGCGTGATAACGATAGACACAAACATGGCTGTTGTTACATCCATCTTAATGCTGCTGATCATTAACTTACTGAAAGTGAAGATCAGTACCAGTGGGATCACGGGTAAAATCGCATAAATTGTTGGTGCCAACGGTTGACCATCTTCACCTGTTGTTGACGATTGGTTATCTTCGGTTTGATCGGCAAGGTGACGGTGCTCACTGGCAATATGGCCTGCTTTTACATCGAAGTACTTTTGAATAACAACATGCAGTAGGGCGATAGTGATTAATGCGGCAGCTGCGACAACAAGTTGGTATTGCACAACATAATCGACAACGTCGATACCAATAATTTCAGCGGCAAAGTTAACGTTACCTTGGCCTGGCCCCATTTCTACCGCAACGGCTGTGGCGATAGGTGCACAAGCCGATAGTCGACTTAACCCTACGCTACGCATGAGTGGGTAGAGGGTTACCATCAGCAAGACACCTAGGCCCGATGCACTGGTAATGAAAATAGAAAGAAATTCACCAATGATGAAACACATGGCCATAAAAAAGTAAGGCATGTGTTTAATACGAGCAAGTGGGCGAGTTAACACGCGAACAAGTGCTTCTGATGCGCCAATCTCATGCATGTAAAAAGCAAAGCCAGCAATGGCCATGATTTTTAAACCAAGCCCAGCACTTTGGCTTGAAAAGGTATTTTTAATAAATTGGAAAACATCAAGCCATTGTGAACCTGTTGAGGCGCTTTCTGGTAATGGTAGATCTTGGCCAATTAACATTGCGGCTATCATTAAAACAATGCCGCCTGCCATTAATATTGCTTGCGCTTTATATCCCTTGAGTACAAACATAGTGACAAAGCCTGTCACTATCAATGCGATGATTATTGATAACATAGGTTCCCTTAAATGACATCACAGCAAAACAGCACGATAATCTTAATTGGTGAGTGTCGAATGGTTGTTAATAAACATATAAATACTGGCAATAGGATCTTATAGGGCTTACCTTGTTTTTTTTGTGATGTATATGCTGTATTAGAGATTGGTTTTTTATGCGAGATATCTGGGTGTTTTGGTGTTAAGTTTTTGATTTTTAATGGATTAAGTCGGGTTTTGCACGCGAGGTTTTTATCAAAGTAAGATTTCAAAAATAATATTTTAACAACGGGTATATAACAGCTGAATAAAATAAACAGTAAATATTGAATGGCTTAATTATTATAAAATTAATATACGCTTTACTTATACTGAGTAGTGGGAATAGATATTATTCCGTCTAGAAATAGACTATTCATATGCTGGTTATTTGTTAGTCAAATAGAGTTCTATTCTGTATTAACATGTATAAACGTTAATCTTGAGTAAAGTGTGTGGTGCAAAAGGCGGGTAACCCGAAGCTGCGTAAGGCATCGATATAACAATCTAAGCGGACTTTTCCCTCAGGCTGAGGCTGTGAGCTCAAACCATCTCGCGCTGAGTAATGATTAAACTGAATGAAAGTTGGCTGCTTATTCTTTTGGTTGCTTTTGTATTGGTACTTTAGTTGTTGCTGATGAAGCTGTGTTGCCGCAAAAATGATCTCACAGCGATGGACATGAATAGAAGCACTGACTAAGTAGGCGTGTTCAATGTTTTGGTGTTGAAGTTGCGCTAGCGTGAAGGCGGCATTATCGAGAGTATTGGTTGCCTTATCTTCTAAAGTTATACGATTCGCAGCGACTTGGTTTGCAATCAACCATTGCTGCATTGCAACAGCTTCTGTTACACCAGCTTGCGCGAGTCCACCAGTGACAAAGATGCGTTGCTCTGGGGATGCGTTGATAACGGTTAAGGCTGCCTTCAAGCGTTCGAGAAGCATTGGTGGGATGGTGCCATCATCGTTTAATTTGTAACCCAGAATGATAATAGCCTTATGTTGTGGCTCAGTACCTGTAAGGTAAGAGGAAGCTGGGCATACCATCTTGGTACCAACCCTCTGAGAAGGCGTGGTTTGTACATAGTTAATTGGCTTCGCCAATATGTGTTCTATGGTCTGCAGCAGTTGCTTAACTTGTCGTGCCTCGGGTGGAGATATCTGGCTTAAATGAGCTAGGTGATCATCGACACGTTTATGTTCTGATAAATAGTGATACCAAACAATGAGGTAACAGAGAGAAACAATGCGCTTGTCTTTTTGCGGCGTTTGCGTAAAGCAATCGTAGTAAATAGCCAGTGCTTGCTCGATGTCACCTTGGAATGAATACATATTTGCAAGGGTCAACCTGAGATCAGTTTGTTTGGGATTTAAATCAATCGCCTGCTCAAGGTAATAGCAAACAGCATCGAGGTTAGTCCCTACCGATTGATTGAAAACATACTGGGTACGATTTGGTGAACGGTAAGCGAGGAAGGCGGATTCAATCAGTTGGTTGATCATAGAAAGAGTGGTCCATACGCAGGTGGTAGTCGCTGGTATTCACAATGCCGTATTTCTTACTTAAATTCCATCATGTATTTAGTGATGAGCGCTAAGCCAGGGCAGTTATGTTCTAAGCTATGAATAGTCAGACAATAATGTCTAGTGATGGTAGAGCAAGGAGACGGTGATGAATAATGTTTTTCAACAGCAGGGGGCTTTTAGTTGGTCGGAGCTCATCGTTGATGACCCTGAAGAAGCGGTAAGATTTTATCAAGAAGTGATTGGGTGGGAAGTCGAAGCGATGGAAATGCCACAAGGTGTTTACCATGTCGTTAAAGCAGGTGGTGAACCTGTTGGTGGGATTATGGCAAAACCTGCGGGAGCTGAGGAAATGCCAAATTACTGGGGCTGCTATATTACCGTTAATGATGTAGATGAAACGGTTGCTAAAGCGGAAGCTGCTGGAGGGAAAGCGCTTTATCCAGCAATGGATGTGCCAGGGGTTGGCCGACTGTGTGCCTTTTTTGATGTTAGTGGTGCAATTATTTCCGTTATTACCTATGAACAGAAAGAATGCTAATCAGTGAGAGCTATTCATCTTGCGCTACTGATGGAATATGGAGTGGCGCATTAACATATTGAATCAATTAGAAATATATTTTTTATAAATAGTTATCATCAAGAATTAGCTTTTACTTTTTTTTGGATGACGTGCATAATCTGGAGGAATTTTTGACCAGTTTCTTAGAGAAACGAAAATACTGGCGCTATACGAATGAAAATCCGCTTAAATAGCATTGTATATACACTGCTCATCGCTTCATTTTTCACCATATTCCAGAATATCGCACTATGGGAACGACTCGATTCTATTTTCGAATTGTTACCTGATGCATCTATGGGATTCAAGCTGTCTTTACCTTTCTTTATCTTAGCGATAATGAATGTGGTATTTACGCTGTTCACATGGCCATTCCTTCACCGCGCAGTGATTGGCTTGATTGTTATCATCTCATCAATGGCAACGTTTGGCATGCACCAGTACGGTGTGGTACTAGACTATGACATGATAGTGAACGTGATTGAAACCGATACCAATGAAGCGACCAGTTATATGTCGACCTCTGTTGTATTATGGTTTACATCACTGGCGATTATTCCGTTGCTGATCATGAGCCGTATAGAGGTTAAGTTTAACGGTGTAGTGAAAGAAGTGATTTTCAAAGCGTTAAGTATTGTCGGCTCTGTGGTGGTGGTTGCTCTGATTGCATCTATGTACTACAAAGATTACGCATCACTGATCCGTAATAACGTTCAAATTAAATCAATGCTGAACCCAACAAACTACATCACAGCAACTTTTCGTGTTGCTAAAAACCGTTTGTATGAAGCAAATATGCCGTTTGTACAAATTGGTACCGATGCCGTAAATAAGAACGCGGATAGCGATCAAAAAAATGTATTGGTTGTGGTAGTAGGTGAAACTGCGCGTGCGATGAACTCGTCGTTTAACGGTTATGAGAAAGACACCAACGAATACCTTGCGAAGCAAGACGGTGTGATTAACTTCCCGAATATTAGCTCGTGTGGTACTGCAACAGCGGTTTCTTTACCGTGTATGTTCTCGAACATGACGAAGTCATCATACAGTGCTTCTACTGCTCGTCGTCAGGAAGGTCTATTAGATGTGCTTGATCACGCAGGCCTTGATGTGCTTTGGAAGAATAACAACAGTGGCTGTAAAGGTGCTTGTGATCGTGTGACCTATGTTGATTCAAGTAAGTCTAAAAACGAAGCGTTGTGCACTTGGGGCACATGTTTTGACGGCGTATTACTTGAAAACTTAAATGAAAACATTGCTGCAATCAAAAAAGATGGTGTGATTGTTTTACACTTGCTGGGTAGCCATGGTCCAACCTATTACAAACGTTACCCTGATGAGTTTAAGAAGTTCACGCCTACCTGTGATACAGCTGAAATCCAGAAGTGTTCACAAGAAGAGCTAACTAACACTTACGATAATACTCTGTTATATACAGATTACTTATTAAGTGAAGTGATAAGCACACTGAAAGCACAAGATGATAATATCAATACTGCCATGCTTTATGTGTCTGATCACGGTGAGTCATTAGGTGAAAATGGTATCTACTTGCATGGCCTTCCATACGCTATTGCACCTGATTACCAAACACATGTGCCTATGGTGACTTGGATGTCAGAGAGCTTCACCAAGAACCACAAGCTAAACACTGAGTGTCTTCAGGAAATGGCGAAGGGTAAGTATTCGCATGACAACTTCTTCCATTCCATTTTGGGTCTGATGAATGTTGAAACCAGTGAATACAAACCTGCTCTAGACATGTTTAAAACATGTTCAAACACAGCTTCTTAATTTAGTTTTATTATAGGAATATCTACATGAAACCTGGTGCTACCGGTATTAAACGCGTGATTGACGCGACGGGTTACTCCATTAAAGGCTTAAAAGCTGCTTGGCAACACGAAGCTGCATTTCGTCAAGAAATCGTATTAATGGTATTGATGACAGCAGTAACCTTTTTCTTACCTGTCACTAAGCTAGAACAAGTCGTAATGATTGGCACACTATTTATTGTGGTGATTGTTGAGCTGCTGAACTCAGCGATTGAAGCGGTTGTTGACCGTGTGGGCTCTGAATATCATGAGCTAAGTGGTCGTGCAAAAGATATTGGCTCAGCGGCTGTATTTGTTGCACTTACCTTAGTCACGGTGACATGGGGTTTGATCCTATTTGCCTAAACGTGCAATCCGCTTTGCTTTACCAAGCGATTAGCTAAATAAAAAATCCCTAGTGTTGGCTAGGGATTTTTTTTATCTGTCGAAATTGCCTGTTGTGCTATGCGTTTTATTTGAACTAGGCATTTCATTAGATCTATGTATTTCATCTGAGTTATGTCTTACATCAGAATACGGTCGACATGCCAGGTACTTGTGATTGCAGCATCACCATCCCCAGGATCACCAATGCAACCCCTCCAATGATTTGTATGGCAGGACGAAGGCCTGAGATCATCGAAGAGCGATGAAGTGTTCTGTTTAGATAGAACTGGACCAGCTTCTTACCACTGATTGTCATCATAGCAAGGGTTGATGTGGTTATCGCAGTGCCTACTGCCATGACCATCGCGCTGATCACCCCAAGCCAATACATGTCGACCATATTGGCAAAAAGCAGCACCATAATGGCACCAGTACACGGACGAATACCGATACTGGCAATAATGCTCACTAGTTCTTTTTTCGATGTTGCCTGATTCATGCTAGCGGCTGAAGCGTGATGGTGACAGCATGCCTGTATGGCACTATCTGCGGTCTTTTGGTGTTTATTAGCTGCTTGCATTTGCCATATAGTACGAAGACTTCGTGTGATGAGTCCAAGCCCTAATACAATTACGGCGTAGAAACTCAAGGTGACAAAGGTATCGGCATGAGCACTAATATCACGCATCGAGGTCTGGTAGATAAAGCGCAAAATAGAAACGAGACTGATCGCGACAACCGCCTGCATAAGTGCCGACAGTAGGGTGATCCACAAGCTGGCTGCCACTTTGGCTGGATGTGTCGCAACATAGGTTGAAACGATCACCTTGCCATGACCGGGGCCGAGTGAGTGCAACACCCCATAAAGTAGGCTTAAACTGACTAAGCTAATGCCAGCCGATAACGGTTCGGTTTTCGCATCAAACAGCAACTCACTCAAAGTGTTATAAAGGCTGCGTTGCCACTGCATGCCTGAAAGGATCAGCGAAGGCCATGCTTGCCATAATAGATAGCCAGTAAAACCGCACAGACTTAACACGGTAAGCAAGCCATAAACCGAAAAGAGCCAATGAGCGACAGAAGAGCGGGTTGATTGCATTTGACGAGACCTCGGCTTAGCCCTTTGGTTGACAGGCGATGGTGACAGTTTGCGTAAATAGCTGGCCTAGTGCGTTATCTGGGTCGGCATCAGCAGGTAGCGACATCGCGTAGCTCATTTGTTCTGCGGTTGGGTTTGGTTTAATCACCTTCACTTGACAGTGCTTTTTCAGTGGCTCAGCAAGGCTGATATCGCTGCTTGCTTTCCATGCCAGATCTACATAATAACTGGGTTCAAATACGCGTAATGCTACTGGCTTTTTGGGTAGCGGTAGAGGTGTTGCAAGAGGTAGCTCAAAACTGAGGGTGATTTTCATTCTGTCTTGGCTTAACGATCCGCCTGGTGAGACCTTATATTTGATCGGTTGCTCATTTTGGTAGAAATAGGTGAAGTAGTGCTCTTGCAACAGGTTTTTCATGACTGAATCAGCTATTGCTTGAAAGGTCGCAGTTTTATTTTCTGCTGACATATCTTCACCATCAAGCATATAAGCAGAGGTCATGGCATCAAATGTCCACTGCATCTGAAACCCTGTGATATGGGTATTTGTACCTAGAACCTGAGTATGAATATCAACCCAAGAGTGGGGATGAGCGCTAGATACCGAAGGTGCTATACACAAAGTCGCTGTCAGGAATACTAAAAATCGGCGACGGAGTTTGACAAACAAAGGAGTAAGAATAGAAGGTAAAGGCAGCTTTTTCATGACACCGTTATCATTGGATTTAGTTTGATGTGGTATGTTACTTTATCACATTTACGACAATGAAACGCTGAACATGAAAAAGAAAACGGAAGACAAGCTTCCGTTTATTCTTTGTTACTGTCTCAGCTATCAAAGCTTAGTTTGATAGCCGTTACTCAGTGAGGTTGATATTAGATTAAAGCGCTTTAGCTTGTACCCAAATAACAGCATCTTGAGAAAGCTCTTTGCCTTTGTATTCAGTATCAGGACCCGTACCTAGACACGCAAAGCCCCATGTTCCCGCTTTTGGTAGGCCAAAAGTAAATACGCCGTTATCGTCGGTGAAGGCCACGATTGCTGATTGAGGTGCTTCGCGGTAGTTGGTTTTACCGAAGGCATTTTTCTCAAGGTTAACATCTGTGTTTACAAACTCAATTTCACACTCAGCGCCCGCGACGGGCTTGCCGTTGCTAACGACTTTACCGCTGAAAGTACCGCCAGCGAACACTTGGTAAGGTTTATTCAACGGTAAAATTTCAGTTTGAAGGCCTAATGGTTCTTCCCAACCTGTTGGCATAGCCCCTTTGTTTACAAAACTTTTGGTGATCTGCTGAATGTAAACGTCTTCGTTCTTCTCATAATACGGTGTAGGTACTACAGCAAAGATGTAGTCACCATTACGCTGTACTTTTACATCTGCTTGGTACGCTTTTGCTTTGTTTTCTGGTCCCTGCCAGCTAATTTCTTTTAGCTTAGCCATTAGGTCCGTGCGCTTATCTTTGAATTGCACGAAGAACTCGAGTGGTTTCTCCATATCCATAACATGACCATTTTCCATTGGGTGTCCAAACACCAATTTCATGTCTAGCGTTGCAGGATTAGCCAGCTGCATTTCAGGTGTGTACGCCATTTGGAAGTGAGCGTGGCTGGCGGCTGAGAAAGAGAGAGCAGCGGCACTTAGAACGGCTAGAGTCGTTTTTTTCATGATCGTATTATCCTTATAGATTTATCAGACTTGGGCTTGTATCGAGAAATTATTCAGCTGTTATTCGACAATATTTTTGCTATCGATAGTGATGAGGTGGCCAGGACCCGCGTTAAATTCAACGTGGTAAGCTGATTTAGGTTTGTCGAATTCAAACTCACTGTCTTCATTCATTTTGCCTTTCACGACTAATTCATCACTGTCATTAATGACCTTTATTTCTACCCCAGTTGCAGACGAACCATCGGAAAAGCCACCTTCACAAAGTACCGTGCCATCGCCTGAGTCATAGCATGAGCAAAGGGGAGTATGAGCGAGTGCAATCGTTGGAGTGAAAAGGGCTGCAATAAGTGCCAATTGTTGAAAACGCATAGGGTATTCCTTCAGGTTATTTTGTTTCAGCCTCTCGCTGAACTGATGGCAGGACTTTAAAGGAACTCGTAGTTAAATTCTGCTTCATTTGACATAAAATTGATCGTGATCACCTTAATGATAATTATTTTTATTTGCAGTTGTGTTTGTGTTTGAATATCCGTAAATTCAACAGATTATGCCTTGTCTCTCATATCGATTATAAAAATGAAACTTGACCAACTACGTCCTGAACAACACGCTATTATTCTCCAGCACCATGCTGAAGGTGCCATTCGACAGAGACTGATGGATCTTGGGTTACATCCTCAAACTTTAATTAAATTAGTTCGTTATGCGCCGTTGGGGGATCCTCTTCAAGTGCGGGTTGGGCGTGCAAGTGTCAGTTTACGGATAGCAGAAGCCAAAATGGTATCAGTTGAGTTAGTGCAAAACTGCGCTGGAAGTAAGGAGTAGCTGAATGACTGTTTTATTGGCAGGACAACAAAATGCAGGCAAATCTACGCTTTTCAATATGCTTACAGGTGCGCGTCAACATGTCGCCAATTACCCTGGTGTCACGGTTGATAAGAAGAGTGGTGTCTTTAAGGTTTGCAATAAAACATACAGTCTTATTGACTTGCCGGGTACCTATAGCTTATCCAGTTTTTCTCTTGAAGAGCGGGTGACAAGGCAGGCACTGACAGACCTTAAACCAACCGCTGTGCTGAATGTGCTCGATGCGGCAAATCTATCTCGCGGCTTGAACTTAACCATGCAGTTGATTGAGCAATCTCAGCCGCTTGTGCTCGTTGTTAACATGATGGATGTCGCGCAATCGGAAGGTATTAGCATTGATGCTAAGCTGTTGTCGCAACGCCTTGGTTTACCTGTTGTTGAAACAATAGGGAAGCAAGCCCGTGGCAAGCAGTTAATTGCGGATGCCATTCCAACGGCAACAGTAACTCAATTACCTTATTCATTGCCTAAACTCACTCATAGTCAGCAGCAGTTAGTGGCTTTGTTAGCCGAGGAGCATGCTGACTTTGCTCAACCTCTGGATTGGTTAGCTTTACGATTATTAGAGCAGGACACCGCAGCGGAAGAGCAAGTACAAGGGACATTATCGACAGAGCAGTGGGATAAGATCTCGAATTGGTTAGATGAACATATAGATAGCCTGACCAAGTCGCTAACGATGTCCGTCAGTGATTATGTGATGACTTGCCGAAATGGTTTTATTCAGCAGCTGTTGCAGGATGTTGTGCATGAGGCCACACCAGATAAAGAAACCAGAACAGAGAAAATTGATCGCTGGGTGCTCAACCGTTATATCGCGCCATGTGTTTTGCTAGCGACAGTATTTCTTATCTACCAGTTATCCATAGTGTATGGCTATGAGCTGACCAATTACACTTGGCCTTATTTGGCCGCCGCCCGTGAATTTATTGCAGGCTTCTTACCTGCAGCTGGTTTTTTACATGATCCTTATGTGCGCTCTATGGGGTTATGGATTGTCGACTCGGCTAACACGTTATTAAATTATGTCCCTATTTTCTTGATCCTATTTGGCTTAATTGCTGCGTTAGAAGATTCTGGCTACATGGCGAGAATTGCCTTTATTGTCGATAAAATTTTGCACAAATTTGGGCTGCATGGGCAGAGTACTTTGCCTTTGATTCTCAGTGGTGTGTTTGCTGGTGGTTGTGCGGTTCCTGGGATTATGGCAACGAAAGGGATCCCCGATCATCGTGCACGATTAGCCACCATCTTGACCGTGCCATTTATGAATTGCTTGGCAAAAGTGCCGCTATATACGCTTTTAGTCAGTATTTTCTTTGTCGAACATAAAGCCTTAATGATGTTCTACATCGCGACCATTACGATTATTGCCGCGCTTTTAGTGGCTAAGCTACTAACCAAAACGGTGCTAAAAGGAACAGAAACCGCTCCTTTCGTGATGGAGCTGCCGCGCTACCACATGCCAACCCTGCGCAGTGTGCTAACGCGTGCATTTGAACGTACCTGGGTGTATATCAAAAAGGTTGGCACAATCGTGATTGCTGTTTCTGTGGTGATCTTCTGTCTACTCCAATTTCCAGGTGTGCCTGATAGCCAGCAACAAACGTTTGAACAGCAGGCGTCTAAATCAATTGATCGCTTTTACAGCAAGCTCAAAGGCAATCCATATCTCGATGATGTACCTGTTGACGAGTTACCCGCACTTGTAAACTATTACACAGACTTTAAACGTGCGAAATTGAATGCGACTAACCCAGCCGCTTCTAAATCGGTCAACCTTGCTTTCTCAGATCGTAATAGCTTGTTTTATCCTATGGTTGTTCCACCTAAGGGCGATAAAGCAGCGAAAAAAATCAGTCGTGAGCTGCGTAAGTTAGCGTCTGCACGTAAGAAAATTCGTCGACAAATGAAAGAAGTGCGGTTAGAGACATCATTACTTGGTCAACTAGGCCGATCAATGGAGCCTGTTACGCAATTTGCGGGCTTTGATTGGAAGATTAATGTGGCTCTGCTCTCTTCCTTTGCCGCGCGTGAAAGCAGTGTTGCAACACTTGGGGTATTGTTCCAGCAAGATGATGACAGTAATGACACGCTTGAAGCACGAATGAGCTCAGAAACAAAAGATAAAGGTAGTAGTGATCTCTCTGCTGTTGCTGTGATTTTGTTCTTTGCTTTATATCCGCCATGCTTAGCCACTATGATCATGATCCGAGTGCAAACAGGGCAATATCGCTGGATGTTACTCGCGATATTCTTACCTACTGGCTTAGGATTTCTGGTGGCAACGACGGCATATAGTATAGGTAATATGTTGATGTTATCTGGCATCGCGATGATGTCTTGGATCTATGGTGCGAGCCTCGTTGCGTTATTATTGGTCGCTTGTAGCGATACATTAAAACGCTGGGTGCAACACCTTCTTCCCACTCAGAAACTAAGGAAGCTCAATGGATAATGTGAATTCGGCGCTTGTGAGTGGTGGAGCCAATCATTGGTATGATCTCGCCTTAGTTGGCGGGGTTATCATTGTTGCAATTTACTATCTTTACCGAAAGTTATGGAAGAAAAAAGGGGAGTGTGGCAGTTGTGATAGTTGCGCCAGCCGTTGTCCTTCGAAGCCTCTAAACAAAGATCGCCCTTAAGCCAACCATAGCTCTTATGCTTAATAACGACCGCTGAACAGCGGTCGTTTTATATTCGGCTAGTGTGAGCCTTGAGCGGCAATGTGTTGGCTAATCCATTGTTTAACATCTTTCAGTACGGCAGCTTTTTCTGGCTCGTTAAACAGTTCATGGTATAAGCCATCGTACTGTTTGAGTGTTTTATCTTTACTTGAAACAGTATCCACTAAAAACTTGGCCCCTTGCGGATTGACCAAGCGATCTTGAGTACCTTGTAATACGAGTATAGGCAGCTTGATACGGTGACCATCTTGCGCGACGTCTCCCATTGCCAGCTGTATTTGGCGGCTCAAGCCTGCTGTTACATTGCCTGCATGTACGAGTGGATCTTGTTGGTAGCTATCAATCACCTTGTCATCACGACTTAGCCCTTTTATATCAAGTGCAACAGCAGGCAATGTTGGCGCTATTGCCGCTATGTATTTTCCCAGTGTAATCAGAACAGGCGATATTTGTGGTGGTGGCTGAATGGCAGGAGCCGAGAGTATTGCGCCGTCTATCTTGTTTTGGTGCTGAATAAGATAAGTCGAGGTGATTAATCCTCCCATACTATGCCCGATAAGATAAAGCGGGCTATTGGGATGGGTTTGTTTGACATGGTCAACATAGCTATCGAGCGTATTGATAAACTCATCAAAATTACCAATGAAAACTCTTTTCCCTTCACTTTTTCCATGGCCAGTATGATCAAAACCATAAACAGCAATATTAAGGGGAAGCAAAGTTTGTATAAGGTTCTGATAACGACCTGAATGTTCACCTAAACCATGAACGATGATGACAATAGCATGTGGGTGATTACCGTCAGGGTGCCATGATTGGGTGTAGACCTGCTTACCCATGGTATTGGTGAAAAAGGCTTCATAATGAGTCATTTATCTATACGTCTATGCTGTTCAGTTAGTGAAATAGTATAAGTGGACTTTTGTTTTCGGCAAAGAAGACTTCGTCTGAAATACTTAGTGAAGTGGAAAGAGTATTATGTGGCGATAGGTTTGATATGAGGTGATGTTACTTCTTACTTGATAATCAAGGCTGTTCATTTTGGTGCATATTGAAATGATTTGCCATTGAATCTATAATGACGCCGTCAATGGATGACAGAGTGTCAATAAGGGAGTGAGAGTTAAATTGTAATGTGGATTTAGTGAAATGATGACGACTTGGTTTTGGTTAGGTTACGGTTTTTTTGTTGTGTTTATTGCAGTGCTTGCAGCTATTGATCTAGAGTCTGACTCTGGTTGTTTAAAAGTGAGTGGTTAGCTTAGTCAAGCTAGTCGACTTATGATTTTTTGCTACATTCCTTCCTCATCAGCCTGGTGTTCTTGAACTTTTCATCACCTTATTTGGCTGATCTCGGTGTAAAACGTGATTCCTACACGTGTATAGATCTTTGGTCTTAAGATCTAAAGTGTTCCCTTAAGGTATAGTTTTAGGTCGATATCCGCTCATTGATTTAAAAGTATTTGTGCTAGATGTGATTTAGTTGACAGAATGGTAAATTACACACTGGTATGACAAGTATAAATTGATCTAAATCATACTGTTAAATCTGTGGGATATTAACATCAGACATGACTATAAAATGAATAGTTATTATCGATACTGGATATGTTTGCTGATTGTAATAACGGTAACTATCTTGTTTTTTTGATAACAGAAGTAACAAAGCAGTTTGATTGTTTTAGACGGATTTTAACTTAAACGATGAAGTACAAGATTAATGGTTTTCTTTATTATGATGCAACAGATGCAACATTAAGCATTGATGATAATGGTACTTCGGATACGCATCTTTCTATAACTGCTAATGCGTTACTTTATTTTTTATTCCAACACCCTGGTGTCATTACGCGCGATGAGATAATGCAAAAGGTTTGGGATGATAATGGTTTAACGTCATCAAATAGTAACCTCAACCAATATTTAAGTTTACTTCGCAAGTCTTTTCGAAATTATGAGATAGACAATGTTATTGTCACTATTCCGCGAGGAAAGTTAGAAATTAATAAAGAATTGGTTGTTGAGGTTATCGATGGCAACCAATTACACCCTCTGTTTTCTACTCAAGATGAAATAACCCCACCGGTTAATAGCGCTGAATCGGCTAACCAAGCGTTGCCAGAGCAAACAGAAGAGCAAGAGCGTAACTGGATGATGGCCAGTGCAGTACTGTTTACAGCGGCTTTGGTACTGCTGTGGACAGCGATTATCTCTGAACGTTCTATTAATATCGTCCAGCTTAACCAAGTTTCTTCGGGGTTATGTGAACTGTTTTCTAATGAAAAAATGATAAATAGTGAGATGGGGGAAAGTTATCGAAATAGTTTTGATGCTGTCCGAGAGAAGCTAGGTTTAGAGTGTAATGAAGATCGGCGATTTATTTTTTACTATAGCGATAAGTTTAAAAATAAAGGATTAGGTCGAACATTTATGGCGCAGTGTGCAAAGAATGAAAATAACCCTTACGCCTATTGTGATAACTATTTTTACTACTCTTGGAAATAAGCATGCATTCAAATAAAAGTGGCAAGATATTTTTCTTTTATGCGCTTATTCTATTTTTACTTTGTACTTTACCTTTTTTATCTAAAGTGATGCCCGAAAACAGTGGCGAGATGAAGTGCACAGCACGTGCCATCATGCATTTCGAAGATACTGAGACCGAAACCGTTAATGTGAATGTTTATTTTCATTTTGCCGTCGGTGGGAAAGGCTCTATGGTTGTAGAAGGCTATTCTGATTCAAAAGCAGGCTGGTTATACCTTCAACGCTATGTAAAGTTTGAATACTACAGCCAGCGTGTATCTGACTTAGAGCGAATGTACAAAGTGAAAAGTTGGTCGGCGAGTAAATCCTCTATTGATGAATCTCCAGATGTTGTTTTTGATTACTTTATGCGTGAGATGTCGGACAGCAACCATGCATTGCAAATTCAGGTACAACAGCTAAATCACGACACTGTGTTGCTCAGTTCAATCAATTCGCCATTGTTTGTGTGTTCAATAACAGACTAGCGCGAGTGAGCCCTAGCGTCGGTACCTAATCCACCCTCTTTATCTAACACCTAGCCCACCGCGATTGTCGTGTGGGCTTTTCTTCCTTTGCTTCCTATCTTGATTCACTGCTCTCTTCTTAGCCTCTTCGTATGCTTACGGCTACCACTACCACTTTACAACTTGTCCTGATGGCCGCAGTTCTAACTGAGTTAGCGGTGGTTTCAATCAGTAATACCTGTCTGGATAAGTAAGTGTTCGGATGATTTTAACCCGCAAGAGTGATCAGTTATTTAGCGTAATTGGTTAAGCATGGTTTGAGTCTTGGTAGATCAGGATGAGTTAAATGCAGTTAACCTTTCCATTGCTTATTCTCCTTCTAGGCGTTGAGCCTAACAAGTGACGATAGTGCACTTTTCCTTAGTGCGCTAATAACGCTGAATAGCTCTGCCGTTGTTCGCCCCTTCAGACTTCTTTTTGCTAAATCTGCGCACTAACTAATGGCAGGGTTCTGCTTAACTTCACACTTCTATTTGTTAATAACGTTATAGATAAGAACCATTTTCAGTTAGGTCTTTCATGCTATCTAAATCGCAAAGATAGGCATAAATCCTATTTATAGTGCGTTGTGGAAACATAAAAAACAGGATTGATCTGTAAATAAGGCCATAAATAGCCCCCTTACCTGGAGTAATTAACTAAATATCCCATCCGTGCGGAGTAATCTGCCATTTTGATTTTTGCGGGGATATAGTCGTTTCGAGGTCGCTAATGGCTTGTTTTATTTTGTTTGATCGCAGCAAGCCTCCTGCTTTTTAGCCACCTTCCAATAACAATATTTAACCCAGTAACGGAGGAATCAAACATGGGTGATGCTTTAGGTTTGATTGAAACAAAAGGTCTTGTGGCATGTGTTGAAGCCGCGGATGCAATGTGTAAAGCCGCAAATGTAGAGTTAATTGGCTACGAAAATGTCGGTTCAGGTTTAGTGACAGCCATGGTGAAAGGCGATGTGGGTGCGGTAAAAGCAGCAGTTGATTCTGGTGTTGAATCGGCACAGCGCGTGGGTGAAGTGGTGACATCTCTTGTGATTGCTCGACCACATAATGATATCGACAAAATTGTAATTAAACATAAAGCCTAAGGCTAACAAGGAGTTTGGCGATGAAAGATGCATTAGGACTTATCGAAACCAAAGGTTTAGTTGCATGTATAGAAGCTGCGGATGCGATGTGCAAAGCCGCAAACGTTGATCTGATCGGCTACGAAAACGTGGGTTCAGGTTTAGTAACTGCGATGGTTCGTGGTGACGTTGGTGCGGTAAAAGCAGCGGTTGATTCTGGCGTTGAGTCTGCACAACGGATTGGTGAAGTCGTGACTTCGCTAGTGATTGCTCGTCCACATACTGATATTGAGAAAATTGTTTCTCAATATACCATGACTGAATAAAGGAAAATCCTATGAAAGACTCACTAGGTCTTATCGAAACAAAAGGGTTAGTTCCAGCAATTGAAGCTGCTGATGCTATGTGTAAAGCAGCAAACATTGAACTGATTGGCTACGAAAATGTGGGCTCTGGTTTAGTGACTGTGATGGTGAAAGGCGATGTAGGCGCTGTAAATGCAGCGGTTGAGTCTGGCATCGAAGCCGCTCAAAAAGTGGGCACTGTGGTATCACACCGTGTGATTGCTCGTCCACATAACGACATCGAAAAAATTGCCTCTCAACACCGAGCATGAGGATAGTCCTGCTGGCTAGGCAATGCCTCGCTAGCGGGAAGTAAGATGAAGGATTATGGTCATGATGTTAGATAAAGATTTGCAGTCCATTCAAGCCGCGCGTGAGTTGGTGAAGAATGCGAAACAAGCTCAGCGTCAATTTGCGAAGTTCACACAAGAACAAGTCGATAAAATTGTTGCTCATATTGCCGCTGAAGCTGCCCGCCATGCTGAACCGTTAGCGAAGTCAGCCCATCAAGAAACAGGCTTTGGTCGTTGGCAAGACAAGGTACTTAAGAACCTGTTTGCTTCAACCCAAGTACACCAACATATCCGCGATATGAAAACCGTGGGCATTATTGCTGACGACTCAGCGAATAAGGTCATGGAAGTGGGTGTACCACTTGGTGTTATTACGGCGTTAGTACCGTCGACTAACCCAACCTCGACAATTTTCTACAAAACATTAATCGCGTTAAAAGCGGGCAATGCCATTATTTTCTCGCCACACCCGAATGCAAAAGTGTGTAGCCAACAAGCGATTGATGTTGTTAAACGCGCTGCATTAGAAGCGGGTGCGCCAGCGGGTATTGTGGATGGTGTTACACAGCTAACCATGCAAGCAACGGAAGCACTGATGAAGAGCAAAGATGTGTCTTTGATCTTAGCGACTGGCGGCGAAGGCATGGTACGTGCAGCGTATGCTTCTGGTACCCCAACCATCAGTGGCGGCCCTGGTAATGGCCCTGCATTCATCGAACGCAGTGCGAATATTCCGCAAGCGGTGAAAGATATTATCACCAGTAAAACATTCGATAATGGCGTTATTTGTGCGTCTGAACAGTCGATTATTGCTGAGCGTTGTATCTACGACCAAGTTCACCATGAACTCATTCGCCAAGGTGCTTACCTGATGAATGAGCAAGAGTCCGATCAGCTTGCTGCTATTTTACTGCGTCCAAACGGCATGATTAACCCTGAGTTAGTCGGGCAGTGCGCGCTGACACTCGCTGAGAAAGCCGGTTTTACCGTGCCTGCGACAACAAGCGTTTTGGTGTCGCCACAAACGACTGTATCGCCACAGAACCCATATTCTCGCGAAAAATTGTGCCCTGTACTAGGCCTGTATGTTGAAGATGATTGGCATGCCGCCTGTGATCGCGTAATGGCACTGCTAACCAACGAAGGTATGGGTCACACCCTGGTTATTCATACTCAAAACCCAGAGATTGTTCGTGAGTTTGCGCTAGAAAAACCTGTATTCAGAATGCTAGTGAATACGCCTGCTGCTCTTGGCGGCATAGGTGCAACAACCAATATTACCCCTGCGTTAACGTTAGGTTGTGGTGCACTTGGTGGTGGCTCTAGCTCTGATAACGTAGGCCCGATGAACTTACTGAATATCAGAAAAGTCGGCTATGGCGTGCGTTCTATCGAAGAGCTTCGTCAACCTACCACCGTAGCTGTTTCAGCCCCTGCTTGTGAGCCAAGCTACAGCACGCATGTTGAACCTATTGCGCCAGTGGCTGCGACTGTCGCTCCGACAGCTAAGCCTGTCAGCATTTTTGAAGATACACGCTTCACAGGTTCAGCTGTTGCGCCAACAGTAACTACGCCAGCTGCTTCAAGCGCGATTACCTCAAACCAAGGTGATGATCGTTTTACAACAGCGGTAAACCCTGCAAATGACGAAATCAATGAAGCGCAAGTTGAGCGCATCATTAAACAAGTCATGGGTCGTCTTGCGCCATAACACTGATATGAAGGTGGTAAGAATATGATTCTTGCAACAGTTACCGGGCACGTTGTCGCGACCCAAAAAAGTGATGAGTTACGTGGTTCTAATCTACTGCTTGTGACTGCCCTTGGTGATGACTTAGAGCCCATTAAAGATCGCACTTATGTCGCGGTTGATAGTGTAGGTGCCGGCATGAATGACCAAGTGTTAGTGGAAGAGTACTTCGCGCTTCATAAGCATGACTACAAGGCAATGTCGATAGTCGCCATCGTAGAAAAGATCCATCAAGGTCGATAGGAAAGGCAGAAACATGAATGAATTTCAGATCAAACCCGCGATTCAATTTGGGGCGAATGCACTCAATAAATTGAGCGCCTTACCAGGCCAACGCGCTTTGATTATTACTGATCAAGCCATGGTCAAGTTTGGTATCGCAGATATGGTTAGCCAGCATTTGCAGGCGAACCAGATGGTGGTTGAGCTGTTCGCTGATGTAACGCCAGATCCTGACTTGTCGGTGATTGCCAGTGGCATGAAAGCGTTTGTTGCAGCGCAACCTGACGTAGTAATTGCTGTGGGTGGTGGCTCTGTTATCGATGCCGCAAAAGGGGTGATTTATACCTTATCGCAAGGGGGTCAGTTAGCGCACAAACCGTACTTCGTTGCGATTCCAACGACCAGTGGCACAGGCTCTGAAGTGACAGCCTTCTCAGTGATTAAATCAAACACTGAAAAGTGGGTTGTAGTTGATGAATACATGCTGCCTGATCTGGCGATCCTTGACCCTGCTCTTGTGAAGTCAGTACCTGCTGCAATTACTGCCGATACTGGGATGGATGTGCTGTGTCATGCGCTAGAAGCGTATGTCTCTAATCAAGCATCTGACTTTAGTGATGCTTTAGCAGAGAAAGCCGTGCAGCTTGTTTTTTCCCATTTGCTGGACTGTTACCGACAAGGTCATGACCTGCAAGCGCGTGAAAAAATGCATAACGCCTCGTGTATCGCTGGCATGGCATTTACCAATGCGTCGTTGGGGATAACCCACAGTTTAGCTCATGCGCTGGGGGGCAAATTTGGTGTGCCACATGGCCGTGCTAATGCCTTACTGATGAGTCGAGTTGTTGCGTTTAATGCTGATTTCACTGGTAGCTGTAATACCGATGCCGCGAAGAAATACACGCGATTAGCGGCATTACTTGGTTTACCAGCAGCAGACTGCCGTGAAGGTGTTCATAGCTTGTTGGTCGCGATAGATGTACTACGTGAACAACTGGGCTTAGCGGCCAATATTCAGGCCTGTGGTATCGCCGAGTGTGACTTTAACGCAGCAATGGCTGCGATGGTAACGCTGGCGGAACAAGACAACTGTACCCCAACCAGTCCGCGCTCTGCGAGTGCAATAGAACTGGAAACCTTGTATCGCCAAAGCTTTGTATCGGCATCGCTAACGTAATCGCAGTGATGTAAACGCTGTTACGTATTTATCCAATATTCGAGTGGCCAGTGTTGCTGGCCACAATGAAACAAAATAGTAGGAGAGGCTAACAATGGCCAACTATTCTTTAACGCCACGCGTAAAAATGCTGGCAGAAAAGTTACTTGCAAAAAATAGCTCTATTAATTCAGAGCGCGCAACGATTTTGGCGTCTATCGGTGAAGATATCGCAGGTATGCCACCGCTAGTGAAAAAAGCACAACACTTCAGCCAACTCATGTCAGATCTGCCGCTATATATCGGTCAAGATGAGCTCATTATCGGTAGCCAATCATCAGCACTGCGTGGCGCGATTTTCCATACAGAAGAAGAACTAAACAGCCCATCAGTCTTTGGTTTTTTAAATAGTGACTCGACCCAAACCCCAGATTACATGACAGTGATCAGCACGGGTCTAAAAGTGCTAGAGCAGCACATGGAATCGCGTCTTAAAAATATTGGTAGCGCGATCAGCCGTAATGGCATGGACGAAGTTAACCAAGGCAAAGCCATGCTGCTTGCTTGCAAAGGTGCTGAAACCCTAACGCAACGTTTAGCGGCAGAATTAGAAGCAAAAGCAAGTGCAGAGAGCCATCCATACCGCAAGGCAGAACTACAAGAAGCGGCTGCGACATTGAGTCATATTCTGGGTCAACCTGCACGCACATTTAAAGAAGCATGTCAGGCGTTCTACTTAATTCAATTGATGATGCACCTTGATAATGGCGGTTACGCTGTCGGTCATATCGGTTTCGATAAAGCGCTGTACGGTTACTACCAACGTGATATCAATGCAGGCGTGATCACGGCAGAGCAAGCTTACGAAATCGTCGAGTCTTTATGGCTAAAATTGGTTGAGCTGTCTGAAGTGCGTGCCGATGTTGCAACAGCGGGCT
Organism: Photobacterium kagoshimensis; assembly: GCF_050337045.1. Lineage (NCBI taxonomy): Bacteria > Pseudomonadati > Pseudomonadota > Gammaproteobacteria > Vibrionales > Vibrionaceae > Photobacterium > Photobacterium kagoshimensis. The sequence continues at coordinate 96,743 of NZ_JAKJSO010000014.1, forward strand.
ACCCAATGTTTGACTGGTTAGTACAAGGCGGCCAGATGACGGATGGTCAATTGGTACAAAACGAACTGTCTGCAATGCTTTTGGCTGCACGCAATAACCTAGCAAGCTTGAACAACGCGTTACAAATGCGCTTATACCAAGGTGGCGCTGTTGCTACTACTGAAACATCGTGCTTTGCCGCTGCAGCTGAGTGTGATGTGAAAGAAATGGAAGGCCTAACGCCACGTATGCAACGTCTACGTAGCAACTACCTAAAAGCCCGTCCAAGTGTTTCAATTTACCGTGCTCAAGCATTCACTGAAGTCACCAAAAAGCATCAAGGTTTACCGCTGATTTTATTACGTGCGAAAGCCTTCCGCTATGCCTGTGAAACGGCACCGCTACTGATTCAAGATGATGAACTTATTGTTGGTCATCCATGTGGTAAGCCTCGTGCTGGTGCATTCTCACCAGATATCGCATGGCGTTGGGTGCGTGATGAGCTCGATACCATGAGCACGCGTGCACAAGACCCGTTTGAAATTTCAGAAGAAGATAAGCGCATTATCCGTGAAGAGATCGTTCCTTTCTGGGAAGGCCGCTCATTGGATGAAATTTGTGAAGCGCAATACCGCGAAGCTGGCCTATGGGACTTCAGTGGTGAAACTTTTGTCAGTGATTTGTCTTACCACCAAATTAACGGTGGTGGCGATACCTGTCCGGGTTACGACATCTTACTGTTTACTAAAGGTATGAACGGTATTAAAGCGGATGCTGAAGAAAAACTGGCATCGCTAAGCATGGAAAACCCAGACGATATCGATAAGATCTACTTCTACAAAGCATCGATTGAAACGTGCGAAGGTGTTATTGCTTACTCGCACCGTATCGCAGCACACGCGTTGGAATTAGCAGAGAAAGAAACCAACCCACAACGTCGTGCTGAGTTATTAACGATTGCGCAAACAAACGAAAACGTACCTGCTAATCCACCTAAAACACTGCAAGAAGCGCTACAAAGCATCTGGACTATTGAGTCGTTATTTGAAGTGGAAGAAAACCAAACAGGTCTTTCTCTAGGGCGCTTAGACCAATACTGCTACCCAATGTACCGTGCTGACATTGATTCTGGCCGTTTAACAGAAGAACAAGCGCTTGAAATGATGCAAGCCTTCATCATCAAGTGTGCAGAGCTGATGTGGATGTCGAGCGAACTGGGTGCGAAATACTTCGCGGGTTACCAGCCGTTCATCAACCTAACTGTCGGTGGTCAGAAGCGCCAAGGCGGCGATGCAACCAATGATCTAACGCTAATGATTATGGATGCCGTTCGCTACGTCAAAGTGTACCAACCATCGCTAGCGTGTCGTATTCATAACCAATCGCCACAGCATTACCTAGAAAAAATTGTTGATGTAGTGAAAGCCGGTATGGGTTTCCCTGCGTGTCACTTTGATGATTCGCACATCAAGATGATGCTACGCAAAGGCTACGACTTTGAAGATGCACGTGACTACTGCCTAATGGGGTGTGTGGAACCTCAAAAATCAGGCCGTATTTACCAATGGACCTCAACAGGTTACACCCAATGGCCGATTGCGATTGAGTTTGTATTAAACCGTGGTCGCATGGTGTTGTTTGATAGCTACCAAGGCCTTGATACTGGCGATTTAAACCAAATTCACTCATTCGAACAATTCGAGCGAGCAGTGAAAGTGCAAATTGCTCACATCATTAAATTGTCAGCAATTGGTACCGTGATTAGCCAGCGTGTTCACCGTGATGTTGCTCCGAAACCACTGATGTCTCTTATGGTTGAAGGCTGTATGGAGCAAGGTAAAGACGTTGCTGCGGGTGGTGCTGTTATTAACCACGGCCCTGGTTTGATTTTCTCTGGTCTAGCCACTTATGTCGATTCAATGGCTGCTATTCGCAAGTTGGTATTTGAAGATAAGAAATACACCTTAGAGCAAATGCGCGATGCGATGCTGGCTAACTTTGAAGGCTTTGAAGAACTTCGCCGCGACTGCTTGAACGCACCGAAATTTGGTAACGATGACAACTACGCCGATGAGTTTGCTTTGGATATTACCGAGTGGACAGAGCGCGAATGTCGCGATTACCAAATGCTGTACTCAACAATGAGCCACGGTACTTTATCTATCTCTAACAACACCCCAATTGGTGAACTCACCAATGCGACGCCAAATGGTCGTTTAGCATGGATGCCACTATCAGATGGTATTAGCCCGACGCAGGGCGCTGATAAGCATGGTCCAACCGCCATCATTAAATCAGTGAGCAAAATGAACGTTGAAACCATGAATATCGGTATGGTGCACAACTTCAAATTCCTGAAAGGCTTGCTTGATACTCCTGAAGGGAAAAACGGTTTGATCACCTTGCTACGTACTGCATCAATTTTGGGTAATGGCCAAATGCAGTTCAGCTACGTTGATAACGAAGTCTTGAAGAAAGCCCAGCTTGAGCCAGAAAAATACCGCGATTTGATTGTTCGCGTGGCGGGCTACAGTGCTTACTTCGTTGAGCTTTGTAAGGAAGTTCAAGATGAAATTATTAGCCGTACGGTTTTAGAAAAATTCTAACCCAGCACTAAGGGGGTGAAAGCCCCCTTACATAAAACACCACTCAGCCTGAGCAATAGCAAATATACACAGGCAAATGCGTAAGCAAAGTGAGGAGAACAACAATGACTGGGATAGCGCAAGTGAGCAATGAGACCGAATTGAAAGGGCGTATTTTTAATATTCAAAAATACTCCATTTATGACGGTGATGGGATCCGTACGCTGATTTTCTTTAAGGGCTGTAATTTACGTTGTGACTGGTGCGCCAACCCTGAAGGCTTGAGCAGCAAATTCCAAGTTATGGTTAGCCACGACAAATGCGTGCAGTGCGGAAAATGTGCCGATGTTTGCCCTGCTGGCGTTCACCTGATGTCGACGGATGCCAATGGTAATCAAGTCCATAAAGTGGACCGTAATGTCGATTGTATCGGTTGTCGTAAGTGTGAAGAAGTCTGTATGGGCGATGCACTCGATATCATGGGCAAAGATGTCACTGTACCAGAGCTGATGGAAATCATTATGCAAGATTATGATTTCTATATGTCTTCTGGTGGTGGTGTCACCCTTGGTGGCGGTGAGCTGAGCCTACAAACGGATTTTGCGGCAGCACTGCTAACAGAATGTAAAAAGCAGATGATCAATACCGCCATTGAAACCCAGGGTACAACCAGCCTTGCCAATTACGAAAAGCTAGCTAAATGCGTCGACTTGTTTTTGTTCGATATTAAGCAAATCGAAACCAATCAGCATCGCGAGTTATTAGGTATAGGTAATGAAGGCGTAAAACGTAACCTTGAACGTCTGGTTGAGCTTGGCGCCAATATTGTTATTCGTATGCCACTGATCCGAGGTCACAACGATTCGTACGACTCGATCACGGGCGCATTTGAATACGTCATGGACTTGGCTAAACGCGGTAACGGTAATATCCAGCGAATCGATGTTTTACCTTATCACCAGTTTGGTAAGACGAAATACGACAAGCTCGACATGATTTATCCCATCACTCAAGACCTTGGTTATAGCGAAGAAGAGCTGAATAAGCTGAGTGACTTCTTCACCCAGTTTGATTTCGATATTCGCTTGGTTCGACATTAAGGAGACATTATGACGATAAGTCTTGGGGTGATAGAAACCGTTGGCTTAACTGCCGCTATTCATGCCGCAGATGCAGCATGTAAAGCCGCAGGGGTGAGTTTAACGGGGTATCGAAAAGCGGGATCTGGCTTAGTTTCCGTTTACTTTGAAGGGGAAATCAGTGCGGTAAAAGCAGCGGTTGATAGTGGCCTTGATGCCATTCGCGAGCAGTCTGCAAACAATATGGCACTCGTGATGGCAAGGCCTGATAGCAGTGTGCTAGCCATGTTGGCCCATGGCCCAATTTTGCATGCTGAAGCTGAGCAGAAAGTACCCGTTGAAGTAACCGCTAAACAGACTTCGATAGAAGAAGAGGTAAAACCTGAAGTAACTATGATGGATGAAGCTAAGCCTGCGACATCAGTAAAGGTTACAGACGGTGATAATACAACAATTGCAGCGAACCCACTGTCAGATGCCCAGCCTGCGGAGGCAACTGAACCCAAGGTTCCAACAGCAATGGAGCAACAAGCCGCAGTCTCTATGTCTTCAGACTCTAAGTCTTCAGACTCTAAGTCTTCAGAGTCATCGGAAGGATCAGTAGAGAAAGCAGCGCGTAAGCCTGCGACATCTCGTCGTAAGCGAACAAGTAACAAGTCGCAGGGAAGTAAGAAATGATTAACTCGGCATTAATGAATGAAATCCAGCAACGTTTACCTGCTTCGTCGGTATGGCCTCAAGCTGTGCCGCTGGCAACGTCAGTTGGTATTCCAACAGGGGTGTCTAACCGCCATGTACATCTGTCTCAAGCGGATATCGAAGCGCTCTTTGGTGCGGGCTATCAGCTTAAACCGTTGAAAGAGCTACGCCAACCTGGTCAATTTGCCGCACAAGAGTGCGTCATGGTTGTTGGGCCTAAAGGTAGCTTAAGCAAGGTACGTGTACTTGGCCCAGCAAGAGCGGAAACTCAGCTCGAAGTATCAAAGGCCGATTGTTATGCCTTAGGTATTAAAGCGCCAGTACGTGAGTCTGGTGATTTATACCAGTCAGCTGATGCACTGCTGGTGGGTACGGCAGGACATGTCAATCTGCAATCGAAAGTGATCTGTGCGCAGCGCCATATTCATATGTCACCGCAAGATGCCTTGGTATTAGGGGTGGAGCACGGTCAAAAAGTGCGAGTAAGCGCAGGGCAGCAATGTGGCTTGGTGTTTGAGCAGGTTGTTGTTCGTGTCGATAGCCGCTATGCCCTTGAATTTCATATTGATACCGATGAGGCCAATGCTGCTGGTATTCGTTCGGGTGATGCTGTTTATCTGGTGGATTAACGGAGTGAGTCATGGACGAAAATAACCTTAATGAACAAGGTATTGATTCCATCGTTGAGCAAGTGTTAGCCAAAATGGGGAAGTCGACCTTAATCGTTTTGACTGCCGCAAATGGCTATCACCATGAAATAGCGACACAGCTTAGTACATGGGAAGGGGTGCGTTGGCAAGTATTGGCTAATTCAAATCTAACCAAGGAATTGGCGGCAGTGCAGCATTTAGGGCCTCAAGTTCATTGGAATGGTGCCAATCCATCGGTTTGGTTAAGTCAGTATGAGCAGATCCTCTTTCCTTATTTGGATTTTGCCACGCTAGGTGAAGCCAGTAACGGGATGTATTTAAGCTCGGCGGCAGTCTTGTTGCAGTATGCGCTGATGAAAGGCATGCCAACATACGCATTGGATTATCAATGTGATTTGACCAGTGAACTCAACCAACTGCTAGGTCTATCTAGCAATACGGCAATGTGTGACAGGTCGAAAAGGCAATTAATACAGCTTACGGAGTGTGGCGCAAACATAGGGTCATTAATCGACATTAAAGCAGCAATGCAAGGAACGAAAGTACCAAGCAAAGCCATGCCTGAGTGTGACCAACAACATGTATCTGCCACTGAACAGTTATCGGGATATATCACCTTAAATGAGGTGAAAAGCAAAGGAGTGAATGCTTATACGCAGCAAGACAAGCTAACGGATCTTGCTGCGGAATATGTCAAAGAACAACAACTATTACTGTAACAATTTTATCCAATCGTAAGACAAAATTTAAATTAAGCTAGGAGCTGAAAATGTCTGAATCTGTAAAAAAATGGCTGTGGATGGCGCTGGTTATTGCGTCTGAAACCTCGGCAACATCAACCTTGAAAATGTTTGATACCAGTGTTGGTTTTACCAAGACAGCACTATTAGCGGTTATCGTTCTACTTTATGTGGTGTGTTACTACTCATTGTCTCAAGCCGTTAAATACTTGCCTGTAGGCCTTGCGTATGCGACATGGTCTGGCACAGGTATTTTATTGGTCTCTACGTTAGGCATGGTTTTCTACGGCCAGCATCCTGATATGGCTGCCATGGTCGGAATGGCAATTATTGCTAGCGGTATCATTATCATGAACCTATTTTCAAAAATGGGTGAAGAAGAAGCGGTTGAAACTGAAACAGCACCAACAATGCAAAAAGAAGGAGAAGCACAATGTTAAATGCAGGCGTATTATGGTTAGCGTTGTCTATCTGTTCTGAAATTACAGGTACATCTTTTATTAAGAAAACCAATAACTTCCGTAAGCTTGGCCCTTCAATTTTGGTTATTAGTGCCTACAGTATTTGTTACTTTGCATTGACAAAAGCGATGGGTTATATCCCTGTGGGTATTGCTTACTCACTATGGTGTGGCTTTGGTATTATTGGTGTAACACTTTGTTCTATGGTGCTTTACAAACAAAAGCCTGATCTACCAGCCATTATCGCAATGGGGCTGATTATCACAGGTGGTATCATCATGAACATGTTCTCGCAAATGTAATCAACAAACGATTGCAAATGAAGTTAAAGCCGACCGAGTGTCGGCTTTTTACGTATGGCTAACCTGTTGTTATTGTTGCAACAAAGTAATCTAGCGTGCGCTGTGATAGAGTGGTGTTATCTCGTAAAAAATAATAACAGGTCAAATACCATGAAAGGGATAGTGATATTACTGGGGGCGTTATGTATGAGCGCTTCTGTCCAAGCATTAGAGAGCAAGACGGTTTCGACTGGGACGAAAGCTAAAGTACAGCTTGATGTGCAAGGGGTCGGGCAGCGAGTGTGTTTTTATGATGATAAAGCGTATTCGTTAGGCTCTGTCATTAAAGTTGAAAGTGTCTTACTGGAATGTTTACCCGAGAAAAAATTTGAACAAAATGGCGCACTGTGCTGGCACAAATTAGGTGCGTAAATATTAAGGTATTACTATTCTCGCGATAGACGTAAAAAGCAGTGATAGTGCCACTGCTTTTTACATGAACTTGGTTGGATTAGCGAATTACGCGGCCTGTATTTGGCGCTAGCTTACCCGTACCACCTTGGTGATGTGTCGTCGTTACGCCCATTTCATTCATTAGCAATTCTTTCATTGCTGCCGCTTCGCGATCGTTACTTGGCTTCCAACTCGAAATCACTTTTGCCTTGTTAGTCTTCATAAAAGCATCCCTTTTTAAATTAAAACTAGAAATTTTTATAATGCGTCAGTGTGCATAGTCTGATTTTGATTTTATACAAGTCTGAGATAATTTCCAGTATTTAATTCGCATAGCGAATTTGAGCTTTTATTCGTGACTGGATGCTTTTGTTGGGTTTTTATTCAGATTTAGAGGTTTACTTTGCAGAAAGGGTTTGAGGCGGTAGATAAGTAATGTATCAACGATGAAAATATAATCAGGTGCAAAGAATGGTAATTTTTAAACACCTGATTATCCATCATCCCTGAGAGGGATGTTTTCGTGGTGGACTTTGATTATTTTGCTAGAGAGCGGCTACGTAATTCAAAGATAAGTTTTTCAGCACTGCATTCAAATTCAATGCGAGCGGTTAGCTCTTGGCTTTCTTCTGAAAGCGGTGTTGTTTCGTGCTTGAAGTTTGCGTTTACTTCTTTAGCTAGTGCTAGATAGTTGTTGAATTCAGCAAGCAATGCAGTTTTACCATTGGCAAAGATTTTTACTTCAGCAACATCATCATTTTCTTTGATTACGAAGCCCATTTCAGCTGATACACCACAAGCTTCACACGCTTGGTATTCTAAATCTAGATCTTGGTTTGACATGACTTTATATCCCCTTTGGTTTTATGGGCATAGTGTAATGTCTTGGCTGGCTGAGTGCTATGGGATATTGGTGAAAAATAGGATTGTAAAAGCTGAATATTCATCCATTGGTGTTTAAGTGGTGAAAAAAGAGCCCGAAAACAGGCTCAAATCGTAACATTGAAATGACTAGCGATTATTAGCTTCGCGAATGTCGTAGCTATAGCCGACATTCACGACAGCGCGGTATTTGACATCCCCTTGAGCGGTTGAAAACTCATTCACTTCAATTTGCGAGTCATCAACTTGAATAGAGTTTGTTTTAAGGCCGTACTCATAAATCCCTAGCGTTCGTTTTAGTTTTTTAGGCGATGATTGTTCGATGTTAGAAGCAAATTGTCTGCCTAGTTGGTAAGCGCCTTCACGGGAATCGCTGACCCCTGCTGTTAGGTTTATGTTTTCTTGTTTAGAGTCCCACGAAAAAGCGAAAGAGCTGCTGCTAATCAATAATGTTGCGAGTGCTATCAGTAACTTGTTCATGATTAATCCTCTTTTTGTATCACCATGTTCTGCTTACAGACGAAGAGTGTGTTACTACATCAGACCAGAAGCCGAGGCATAACTTTCATAGCGAGGGGTGAAAAAGAAAACTATTTACGATGGTTGCTAAAGCACAAGGCGAAAGCAGGTGTGAGATATTGGTGTCTAGAGAGAAAGTGAATACTCGCTGATAATTTAAGGCAAAGACTATCAGCGAGATATAGTTTCTAGTTTCTAGTTTCTAGTTTCTAGTTTCTAGTTTCTAGTTTCTAGTTTCTAGTTTCTAGTTTTGCGAACACATGAATGTTGTTCAGGATATGTTGGAAAGGGTATTGCTCTAGTTTAGCAAAGCCACTCATTTGGCGCGCTTTAACCTTAGTGTTTAATGGTGTTGTCATACCAATTAAAAAGCGGGCAATCGCGTGTGGTGATGGCGTTGTTTTAGTTTGCGCAATAACCGCATCAATAAATGGATCACACCATGCTTTTAGGGTGTTTTCTGATGGTAACTCAGCATCTAAGCTTTGACTTGGCAGAGTCGCGATACTGTTGCGGCAAACAGAGCAGTGACCACATTGCTGGGGAGCGTTATCATCCGCAAAGTATTGTGCTAAACGGTGACTTAAACATTCACTCGACTCAAAGAAAGCCAGCATATTGTTAAGACGGTCAATTTCATTGGTTTCTTTTTGGGTGAATACGCCGTGTAATTTAACCGCGAGTTCATCAGTATCAAAGTGCGGATTATTAATACTATAAACATCGGTCATTTGTTTACTTTCTAATGTGATCCAACCTTTTTCATTGAAATAATCCATAGCGGCAACAACTCGCTTTCTATCCGCACTGTAGCCCTGCCACAGCGCATCAAAATCCATGCTATGCCAAGTTCGCGCTTTTGGAGAACAAGCAAAAATAGCTTGGACAAACCCTTGGCGCTCGCCAGCAAACTGCGACACAATCCAGTCGATAGGCTGAATGGTTTTGAAGCGATAATCAGCGAAATAGGTATACTTAGCTTCGATCACGCCTTCCATTTCAAGATAAACCAACAGTGTTTTCAGCGGTAGGGCGCGAATATTTGTTTCACGCGAAAGCTGAGTCATCATGATTTCCCATTGACCCGATTGCTGCTTTATATCGTTTAGGACGGCTTGAATACTGGTTAAATCGGGTGTGTCGCCATAGACAAAGTTTTCGAGAACATTCACCCCATTTCGATTGGCGAGAACGGTGCAGTGAGAAAGCTGATTATCACGACCCGCACGACCAATTTCTTGGCTGTAGTTTTCTATCGATTTCGGTAAGTCAAAATGAACAACGTGGCGAATATCTGATTTATCTATCCCCATACCAAACGCGATGGTAGCAACGATGCATTGGATTTGCCCCATCATAAAACGATGCTGGATAGCTTCTCGTTTGTCACTTTCTAGTCCTGCATGGTAAGCCGTCGCAGGAATGCCGTGGTGGCTAAGGTATTGAGCTATCTCTTCTGCGGTATGTTGCAAGGTGACGTAAACAATCGTTGGTTCTTGCGGCGTGTTTGCCAGCATATCGCGTAAGGCTTCGCGTTTTTCTTCTTCTGCAACGGCCTTGACGCTGAGATCAAGGTTATGGCGGTAAAAGCCTGTTACGACAGTACATTCGTCACTGATGGCGAATTTATTTTGCATGTCTGTAATAACGGCTGGTGTGGCTGTTGCTGTTAGCAGTAGCACTTGCGGAATATTAAGCGCTTGGCGATATTCTGGCAGTTTTAAGTAATCAGGACGGAAATTATGACCCCACTCAGAAATACAGTGTGCTTCGTCAACCACGAGCATAGAGATCGGGATTTGTTGAATGAACTGACGGAAGCGCTCGTTTTTTAAGCGCTCGACAGAAATCATCAAGATCTTCATTTCGCCTTGTCGTACCGCTTGCATGACTTGCTGGGTTTCTTCCCATGTTTGGCTTGAATCGATAGAGGCCGCTGCAATGCCTTTTTCATGTAGAAAAGAGAGTTGATCACGCATTAATGCCAATAGAGGAGAGATCACCAGAGTGAGGTTGGGAAGGTGCAATGCGGGTAACTGGTAGCATAACGACTTCCCCGAACCGGTTGGGAAAATAGCGGCAGCTGATTGACCTGAAAGAACATGATTAACGACAGTTTCTTGTCCGCCTCGAAGGCTTTCAAAGCCAAAAACATTTTGAAGAGTTTGTTGATACATGACACGACCTCTAACTAGTTAGCAGCAGTGTACGTAAGATGCGGTTATCTTTCCATATTCAGCATAAATTATGAATCGCAATAATTTATTTTCTTGACTTGATCTATCATGTTTGGTTTGCATTTGTAAAATGCAAACGTTTAATTAAAAAGGAATTTATCGAATTTGTTGGGGTTATTTGTCCATCGTGATTCTTGAGTCGTTTGTGGCTCAAAATTTAAAATCGGTTAGAAAAAAAAGATATGTAAATCCATGTTTATATAACCAACAAACCTCATAATTAGGTGGGCTCTCAATTGTGAGTATATTGCTCTAAAAATTACAATAAAGGTGTTTATATGCAGTGGTTTAATAACCTTTCTTTCCGCTTGAAGGTTGCGGCCCCTACAACGCTAGTAACAATTGTTTTTCTCGCAATTCTGTCTGTGATTTTTGTCGTGTTTGCTGATCAGCGCCGTGCTGAAACATTAATGGATGAAGAAGTTGCACCTGTCCTTCTCAAATTAGATGAAGGCTATCGTGATATGTATCAGGTTATTGCGGCTGGCCAAGGTGTCTTGTTAGCCGATGGTGATCAAGCTCTGCTTAAATATAATCAAGAAGAATATTACGATAATGCAACGAAAGCACTGCCGAGATTAACATCGGCACAGCGTTTAATTGATATCCAATTTATTGATTATTCCAACCAAGCCATGTTGGATAAAATGAAGGCGAGTTTTGCTGTATTTAATCAGCATTATCGCTTTATGGTGGATAACCCAGATGTTGCGCATGCCTATTTTATTGATAACCAAGCTGCGATAGTGGCATCGTTTGATAAATGGCGTGTTGAGTTTAAATCGATTTATGAGGCCATTGAGGCTGCGCAAGCTGAGCTTGGGCAACAAATTAAGAATGAAGTTGCCATTGCGACGCTCGTGTTAGAAGTTGGGGTTGTTATTGCGATCTTGCTTTCTATTTTTATTACCTGGACCACAACAAATGCGGTGTTAGCCCCTTTGCGTCGCTTAACGGTAACGATGAACGATATTGCATCGGGAGAAGGGGATTTAACCCAGCGTGTTGCGGTTGAAACTAAAGATGAGATCGGTGAATTAGCCGCGGCATTTAATCAGTTCACGTCAAAAATTCAGCAGACGATCCGCGAGGTGACGGGTATCGTGCAGTCAGTTCGTGATGAAAGCCAAAATATTCATAAAGAAAGTGAAGCGATTTTAGTCGCAGTGTCTGAGCAGCAAAATGAGAGCGCGCAAGTCGCGACAGCGGTGCATGAAATGAGTGCAACCAGCGACAGTGTCAGTACACACGCTAACGAAGCTGCGCAAGCAACACGTGATGCGAGTAATGAATCGGAAGCGGCGAAAGAGACATTAGGTTTTACCGTTACTTCAATTCATCAGCTTGCGAATGAGATTGAATCTTCCAGTGCGGTAGTCAGTAATTTAGAACGTGATGTCGGTAATATTGCCTCTATCCTTGATGTGATTCGCGGTATTGCCGATCAAACGAACTTGCTGGCATTAAATGCCGCAATTGAAGCAGCACGCGCAGGGGAGCAAGGGCGTGGGTTTGCTGTTGTCGCGGACGAAGTCAGATCGTTAGCTAGCAAAACACAATCTAGCACAGGCGAGATTCAAGTGATGATTGAGCGCTTACAACAAGGCGCGAATGAAGCGGTTTCTGCAATGGCGCTTAGCCGTGAAAGTGGAACTCGCACTGTGGAACAAGCAAATAGTGCCAATGAATCACTTAATGCTATCGGCCAATCGATTGAAGTCATCAATGAAATGAATATTCAAATTGCGACAGCGGCCACGCAACAAAGCCAAGTGAGCGAAGATGTTAATCAGAATATTCAAACCATTGCAGATAGAAGCCAAGCGATGTTGGATAAAGTTCAGGTGACAGAGCAATCATTTGATCTGTTGGCAAAAGAGTGCGAACAGCTAGATCGGCTTATTCATCAATTTAAAGTGTAACTAAGTAAAACCTTTAACGAATAAAGACCGGCGGGTTAGCAATAACCGCCGGTTTTTTGTGCGATATAGTTTTACGGTTCAATAATTAGAGCTTTCTCCTCAGTTTATTGCCTTTGTGCAGAAATATCTTTCATATCAATATCATCGCAATGCTATCATTAAGCCGCCATGTAACAGATGCCATATACATATTGGATAGGAAGGCGAGGAAAGAGTGCTAACATCGAAGTTATTGAAAGGGATTCCTCATAATCATGACGATATTCATGCTTTATTGACCAATGATTCAGGTGGTTTTATTCAAGCGATCCTTGATTGTATTCCTATGCCTGTTTTTTACCGCTGTATTAAAGGCCTTTACCTAGGTTGTAACGATGCTTTTTCTGAAGCTATCGGGCTAAGTAAAGAAGAAATTATTGGTAATACGCTCTTTCATGTCTTTCCAAAAGAGCAAGCTGAGATCTATTTAGCAAATGATGCACAGCTGCTAAAAGCACCTGGCCGAAGTGTTTTCGAAAGTGAAATGCACACATTCGATAAACGAAAGTTTTACGTCCGTTTTCATAAAGTCACATTCAACGACAAAACTGGTAGTGTTGCGGGATTTTTGGGGATGTTTGAAGATCTTACTGATCAAAAAAAGATGGAGAATGAGCTGCATCGGTTAGCGACACGCGATCATCTGACTCAAATTTATAATCGTCGTGCGATTGAAACTAAGTTGAAAAATGAGATCGCCATTGCGCTAAAATACTACCGCACGCTATCTGTCGTAATGCTTGATCTTGATGGTTTTAAAAAACTTAATGATGGTCATGGCCATCAACTTGGTGACCGATTATTGCAGCGGGTTGCGAGTGAGTTATTAGTGCAGCGGCGAGCCTGTGACTATATAGGTCGGTTTGGTGGTGATGAATTTCTTATTATTATGCCTCATACATCACTAGAAAGTGCCAAGGACTACACGGGCCAATTACAACGCACTCTTCAAGCGCTGTGCTTTGATGCCTTTCCCGCTGAGGTTGGCGTGAGCTTAGGTATAGGTTCACTCAAGCCAGATGATATGGTGGGAAAAAATGCCTCCCAAGTGTTGGATGAGTTGATTGCACAAGCGGATAGCGCGATGTACCGCGATAAAAAAATAGGCCGTACGACTATTTTGGCGTAGTAAGCGACGAGCTAAGCAACGTACTAAGTAATAGAAAACGAGATATATACTGGATCGCAATATCGCAGTCTAGCTAGGAGTAAGGGTGGCTCTCAACATGGTGATAAGCCAATCATAACGTCGTGGCAGAGGGCGGTGGCGTTTTTTAACCAAATATAACGCTTCGCTGACTTGGTACTTCAAGGGGTAAACGTGGAGTAATTGGGGTTGATGAAAGCTTTCAACCGCAGACTCTGGCAAAACGGTATAGCCTAGCCCCTGCGAAACAGGTACTAATATCTGGCTTAATTGATTGATATAACCTGTGATATTAAGCTGGCTGATGTTTTTAAATGACTCAGGGTAATTGGCTGTCAGCACTTGTGAAGCATAGTGCGCGCCATCAGGGTGGTGAATAAAGCCAAGTTCGTTGAGTGCCTTAAAACGCAAGGCTTCACTCACGTTGCTCCCCATTTTCTCAGCATACTGAGCAATAAATTGAGCTGGCATAACCAGGCTGAGCGAGGAGTGACCTATCTCCTCAAATATCAAGTTACTGTTTGAGTCCGTTTGCGTCACAATCCCCACATCTAAATCATCATTTAAAATGTTTTTTATTGTCGACTGGTTTGGCCCAGCTTCAACATGAAAAGATAACTGTTTATATTTTTGTTGGCGCTGTAATAAGCGAGGGTAAAGCTGCATGGCTAATGAACCTGAACAGCCAATTTTACAGACCCCACAATTAACATCATCGACGGATAAACTGGCAAGGAATTGGTTTTCTTGTTGTTGCTGTTGCAGGCCAAATTTATACATTTTCTGGCCCGATTCTGTTAGTTCGAACCGTTTACCAAAACGCACAAGCAATTCGCTGCCAACCTGTTCTTCTAACTTTTTGATGTGTTGGCTGACCCCAGGCTGAGTCATGAACAACTTTTCTGCGGTTTGGGTGAAATGTCCAGTATTCACAAGAGTGATGAAGGTGTTTACCCATGTTGGATTGATCATTTGTCACACCATAACAGTAAGTTATTATTTAAAGGTAGTTTGATAATTATATATAGTAACTTGTTAGCCGAGAAGAGTAGCGTGTTTTCTCTATTATCAGGTATACCATTCTGTTAATTTAGTGAAATAGCCTTATCCCTCATCGAATTACATAGAGAACCCAAATGGATTTTTTTGAACGCGTTAAGTCATATCTGAACCCGACAGCCGATCCCGATCTGACCGCCGCGTTTGATCATCAAGCGGCACGCTTACCAACCCTTTGGTTGCTAGGTAAAACAGGCGCAGGAAAATCGTCGCTCGTTCATGCAATAACACAGCAGTCAGAGATTGAAATTGGTAATGGTTTTCAGCCCTGCACGCAAACCGCCAGCAGTTATGATTTTCCAACGGATAAGCCGCTAGTACGTTTTTTGGATACACGCGGACTCGCCGAAGCTGAGTATGATGCACAGGCTGATATTCAAGCCTGTGAGGATAGGGCAAATGCGTTAATTGTGGTGATGAAGGCGGAAGAGCCCGAGCAAAGCAGTGTCCTGAAAGCATTAAAGCAAATTAAAAAGTCAAAGTCGCTCAAGCAAGTTTTATTGGTACACACGGGGACATGCTTGATTGGTGACTTAACTGAACGCAATCAGTGCGTGGCGCATAACCAGCAGCAGGTTGAGGCAATTTGGCGGACAGAGGTTAGCGCCGTTGAAGTTGATTTTGAATGTGAAGATGGCAGCCAAGTAGGTGTTGATCTATTGCGTGATAAGTTGGCAGCGCTGTTACCTATTGTGGCGCAGATTGGTGAAGATGCAGAACATGAAAGCCAAGAAGAAGCAAATTTCGCGAAATTGCGTACTGAAATACTCTGGTATGCAGGCGTGGCTGGGGGAAGTGACGCCGTTCCTGCTGTTGGGCTTGTTTCTGTGCCCGTTATTCAAGCAAAGATGATCCACAGCCTTGCCAATCAATACGGTGTGGAGTGGGATAAAAGCGCCATGACAGAGTTTATGGCAACTTTAGGCACCAGCTTTGGAGTGCAATATGCTTCGAAATTAGGCATTCGTCAGCTGGTTAAGCTGATCCCTGTCTATGGTCAAACCATAGGTAGCGCGACAGCAGCTGTGGTGAGCTTTTGTACCACCTTTGCGATAGGACGAGTGGCTTGTTATTACCTCTACCGTCAGAGCAGAGGTGAGGCGGTATCAGAAGAAGAACTGAAAGTCATGTACAAATCGGCGTTTGAAAGTATTAAAGAGGTCGCGAAAAGTGAAACGAACAGCCAATAGTGTAAAAGCCGTTTCGTCGATGTCGGCAGGGGTCATTCCTTTACTGCTCGCAGGTATCATACTGCCACTGTGTATTTTGAGCGGTTTTGGTCTGTACGCCCTTGTTGAGCTTGGTTATCTCATTCCATTTCTGTTGTTATTAGCAGTGAGTGCTTTGCTGGTGGCATTGCCTGTTTTGTGGTTGAAACGACAAATTAAAGCAGACAGTGAGAATCAAGCCCACCCAGAAGATGGCGAAGGTTTAGTGCGTCCATCAGATGACTGGGGGGCGGGCGATCAGAAAGTGTGGACTGAGCTTAACGATGAAATCACCCAGCAATTGGCAACAGACGCTGAATGGGGATCACTGCGTGAGCATGCACTGACTTTGGTCACATTAACGGCAACACGATACCGCGGGAAACAACAAAAAGAGCTGGCTTTTTCTTTGCCCGAATTGCTGAAAATGACCGAAGAAGTGAGCCGTCGTTATCGTATTATCTTAAAGCAACATGTCCCTTTTATAGAAAAAATCAGTCTGTCTTTAATTAAAAAAGGGTTAGATAACAAAGAAAAAGCGAAAGCAGGATTAGAATCGGCCAATTGGTTGTGGAACAGCTATCGTGTTGTACGCATGGCCAACCCTTATACCGCCATCATGTCTGAATTTCGCAGTAGAATTCTGGGTGAAGTCTTTAATCAAGTGAGCAGTGAACTGCAATACAAGCTGAAGAAAGCCTTGCTGCAAGAGGTGTTATCGGTCGCAATCGATCTTTACAGCGGCCGCTTCAAGGTTGATGACGATGAGTTAGCCGTCAGTGCATCTCATGCGGCAGACCAACAAGCGATGGCTGCGCCGCTTGAGCCCTTGCGGGTGTGCTTAGTGGGGCAGGTCAGCGCGGGGAAATCATCCTTGGTCAATACACTAACCGGTGAGCTAGTCGCTGAAGTGAATGCTTTACCTTCAACCGATAAAGTCACAGTGCATCAGTGCCAAGTAGAAGGGCTGGACACCTTACACTTAATTGATTTACCTGGGCTTGATGGGGATCCAAACACAGAGGCTTTATTGCTTGATCAACTGTCACAGGCTGATTTAGTGCTGTGGGTATTGAAAGCCAACCAGTCTGCGCGTGATCTCGACACCCAGTTTAAAGCACGATTGGATGCGTATTATCAATTACCTGATAACCAAAGCCGCAAGCGCGCCCCTATTATTGGGGTGTTAAATCAGGTCGACCGGTTATCGCCAGTATCAGAATGGCAACCGCCTTACGATTTAATAATGACCACGTCACGCAAAGGGCAAACCATTAAAGCGGCGGTTGATTATAACCAAGACCTGTTGCGTTTTCAGTCGGTGTTACCTGTATGTATTAGTGACTCCAAGCCTCACTTTAATGTGCGCGAGCTCGAAAGGTTAATTGATCAATATTACGTTGATGGGGCGCAGGCGCAGCTAAACCGTCGCCGTTTAGAAGCTAATGGTGATATTAAGGTGAGTGAACAGTTTAAGCGGGTGTATCAATCGGGTAAGTCGCTGTTTAAATTAATGCGTAGATAGTCGTTTACTGCTGTTTTAGCACCTAGACCTAGACCTAGACCTAGACCTAGCACTATCACAGTATTGTGATAGTGCTACCTGTGCTGATTAGGTTTTAGCGTTGATTGCATCGCGAGTAAAGCCACGGTGCTGGGTGAGCAATTGACTGGCTTGCTCGGCATTGCTGTTGGTTAGTATCATCACAATCGCTGTTTTGCAGTGACCTCCGCAAGCATTTAGCGCAATCTCGGCTTGTTCACGTGTGCAGTCTGTCGCTTCAATCACAATGCGTTTTTGGCGTTCCACTAATTTGGCATTGGTCGCTTCTACATCGACCATCAAGTTACCGTAAACTTTGCCTGTGCGGATCATGGCACCCGTTGTGAGCATATTTAAAACGAGTTTTTGTGCAGTGCCTGCTTTCATACGTGATGAGCCTGTCACCACTTCTGGCCCAACAACAGGGGTAATACTTACATCGGCCAACTCAGTCATAGGACTATGTGGGTTGCAGCTGATACAAGCTGTCGTTGCGCCAACCTCTTTTGCATACGCCATGGCACCGAGTACATATGGTGTGCGTCCACTTGCCGCTATCCCAACTAGCACATCTTTTTCATTGAAGTTTAATGCTTTTAAATCACCCTCACCGAGTGCTTGGTTATCTTCTGCATTCTCAACGGCACGAAGAATCGCGGTGTGCCCGCCAGCAATCAGGCCAACCACTTGTTCGGCTTTGGTACCAAAAGTGGGTGGGCACTCACTGGCATCCAAAATACCAAGGCGGCCAGAGGTACCTGCCCCCGTATAAATTAAACGACCACCTTGTTGGAAAGCGGCAGCAATCGCATCAACAACTTGTGCTATTTCAGGCAAGGCTTGTTCAACAGCAATGGCGACCTTTTTATCTTCATTATTGATAACCGCAAGCATATCGAGGGTGGATAAAGTATCGATATCTTGGCTGGCAGGGTTGCGACTTTCAGTCACCATGCGGGTTAAATCTATCTTCACGGTAGTCACTCTGAATGATTTTTTTTAAGCATATCATGGTTAAGGTCAACAGTAGGCCTATGACGTGTTGTGTGTCACAGGAATGGGATGCGAACAGTTTGAAAGAATGAGTTTTTCTATAGTAGACGTAGGCTTCCTGATAGTATGAAACTCTCTTTGTTTGACACGATACTTCGACAGTTTGCATGGAAATACGGCGATATTTTGGCTGTGTGATCCGTGCGACCGTGAAGATAAGGACGACGATATGCGTAAGTTAGTAGCTGCTTTGATTTTGGCCTCCTCATTTGTTGCCAGTACTGCATGGGCGAAAAGTGCCGCCGATATCGTTACCCAATCTGATCGGCAGATGCGGGGTGATTCCAGCTATGCAGAAATGACGATGAAGATCATTCGCCCCGATTGGACGCGTAGCATGAGCATGAAAAGCTGGACCAAAGGCCAAGAGTTATCTTTGGTACTCGTCACGGCACCCGCGAAAGATAAAGGCAGCGCCTCGCTGAAACGTCAGCGTGAAATGTGGAACTGGTTACCAAGTATTGAGCGTGTGATCAAAATTGCTCCCTCAATGTTAGGGCAGTCCTGGATGGGATCAGACTTCACCAATGATGATTTGATTAATCAGTCTTCGATTGTGGTTGATTATGATCACCAGATGGTAAAAGAAGATACAATTGATGGCGTGAAAGCCTGGGTGATTGATGCCGTGGCGAAACCTGATGCGCCAGTGGTGTGGAGTAAAGTACGTTTATGGATTTCTCAATCCACTTACTTACAACGCAAAGTTGAGTTTTATGACGAGTTTGATGAGCTAGTCAACACTATGGCAACTTTTGATGTCAAAACACTGGGTGATCGTCGAATCGCGACCCGTATGGAAATGGTACCCGCTGATAAGCCAGGTAATAAAACCGAGATGATCACCCATCAAGCTCAGTTTAACTTTGCCATTAAAGATAACTTTTTCTCACAAAGCCAAATGAAAGCATTGCGCGACTAGCGATGCTTTTAGATTGAGTGGCTGGCGCCTATTGCCATCATGGATAATTCAGCAGAGGATTGCGATGTTAGTCAAACTTGCTTGGCGTAATTTATGGCGACAAAAGCGGCGCACCGTGCTGACGGCTTCGGCCTTAGCGCTTGCATTATTTTTGTCGTTAATTATGCGTGGATTTCAAGAAGGCAGTTACGCCAATAATATTGACAATGCTGCGCGATTTTATACTGGACTGATCCAGCTGCAAAACAGGGAATATGTTGAAAGCCAAAGTATTGATGATTTGCTGCCAGCATCAGCCACGTTTATTCAAGCTGCTAAGCAACACGAAAATATCAGCCAGTTTCTTCCTCGCATCGAGTCTTTTGCGTTATCTGCATCAGGTGATAAATCCAAAGGCGTGATGGTACTTGGCGTACTGCCAGAGCAAGAAGATAGTTATTCGGGTATCGCCAGTAAATTAAGCCAAGGTGAATTTCTTACTCAAGCCGATGATCAAGTACTCATTGGTGAAGGACTAGCGCGTTATTACAATATTACTGTCGGTGATGAAATTGTTCTCTACGGACAAGGCTATCAAGGACATACCGCAGCTGGCTTATACCGTATAAAAGGCATTTTGCATTTTCCTGTTTCACAATTGGATAACCAGCTTGTGTACATGCCATTAGCACAAGCTCAGGCACTATACAGTACAGGCGAACAGGTAACATCTTGGGTGCTGCATACCAAAGAATTAGCCTCACTGACTCAAACTGAACAAGAACTTCAACAGGCTTATGATGTGTTGGCATCGCAAGCCTCAGGTAGTCGCCCTCTGAATGTTGTCGTAAGGGATTGGCAAGACTTATCGCCTGAAATGGCGCAGCAGATTTTGCTTGATCGTGCTGGTGGCCTGTTCTTGATGTACATCTTATACGGCGTGGTCGGTTTTGGCTTATTTGCCACGCTCATGATGATGACATTAGAGCGTCAGCGTGAATTTGGGGTGATGTTAGCAACAGGCATGCTCCGCCGTCGACTTTTGCAACTTATCGGCATTGAGTCACTTTTTATCGGCTTACTCGGGATTGTGCTTGGTGTGCTTACCGCGTTACCCATTTTATTGTGGTTCAGTGCGTTCCCTATCGAACTAACAGGCGAGACAGGTAAGATGATGCTGGAAATGGGCTATGAACCCATTATTCCCGTGCTGATGAATCGCGCGCTATTTATCGATCAAATTCAAATCGTCCTGATTTTGTTAGCGCTGTGTTTGCTGTATCCCATGTGGCGAACATACCGACTTTGCCTAGTTGATGCATTAAAAGGGGGAGCCCATGATCATTGATGTATGGTTGTTCAAGCTAGCCTGGCGCAATTTGTGGCGTAATAAACTGCGTACTAGCATCATGATAGGTGCGATGGTGTTTGGTCTAATGGGCGTCGCTAGCATGATGGGCTTCATGACGGCGTTACTCGATAATATGATCACCAATGCCATTGCATGGCAAACCAGCCACTTGCAGGTACACAACGCCGACTATATTCAAAACCCTGATATTCAGTCTACGATTGTTGGCTCGGAACAAATTGAATCGGATTTGGAAGACAACCCTGCAATACAGGCATGGTCGGGGCGCTTATTAGCGGATGGCATGATTGCATCGGCGCGCAGTACCCGAGGTATCAGGATCAACGGTATTGATCTTGCCTCAGAAGCAGAGCTGACCCCGATAGCGTCGCACATTCTTGATGGCGAATGGTTGTCTGATGAAGGGCGCCACCCTGTGTTGGTGTCGGTTAAAACGGCTGAGCGTTTGAAGTTGCGTGTGGGTTCGAAAGTGGTACTGACATTTACCGATGGCAATGGAGAGGTGACAGGGGCGGCGTTTCGCGTCAAGGGCTTATTCAAAACCCCATCGACCAGCTTCGATGACGGTAACGTTTATGTGAGAAAAGCGGATTTAGCCGCGTTGAGTGGTATAAAAGGTATCCATGAAATTGCGATTAAGTTGAATGATGATGACCAATTATCGTCTGTGCGACAACAGCTTTCGGCAAGGATGTCTGTGGAAAATACAGTGCGTGATTGGCAGCAAATACAACCAATGTTGGCATCTGTAATGGCCTCTTTTCGCGTCAGCAATTTTATCATGTTAATGATTTTTGTGGTGGCGATGGGCTTTGGTATAGTCAATATCATGCTGATGTCTGTGTTTGAGCGTACCCGCGAATTTGGTGTATTGATGGCAGTGGGGATGGCGAAGTCCAAGATTTTCGTCTTGATCATGTTTGAATCAGTGTTACTTGGTATTGCAGGTGTCTTGCTGGGTGTGTGCGCTAGCATGCTACTGATGATGATTTTACAAACAACGGGCTTACCGTTGGGCGGGTTAGCGGAAGGGTTAGGTGCATTTGGTGTCGATACCGTGTTGTACCCAAGCGTGAGTGCCCAAGATTATCAATTAATGGTGATCACTGTGGTGATCACCAGCTTATTCGCGGCGATTTATCCTGCTCGACAAATATTGAAGCAGCGTCCAGTTGATGCAATGGCGGAGAAACACTGATCATGACAATTCATACTCAGCAACTTTGTAAAATTTATAACGAGGGGACCGATTTCCCTGTTCATGCCGTGCACCAGCTTGATTTGACCATCGCCCAAGGTGAGTTTGTTGCTGTGATGGGGCCATCTGGCTCGGGTAAAACCACTTTATTGAATATGCTTGGTGGAATAGATACGCCTAGTTCAGGCATAGTGAATATCGATGGTTGTAATATCTGTGAGCTAGATGAAAAAGCTTTGATTGCTTTTCGACGGGATCATATCGGTTTTATTTTTCAAGATTACAGCTTGTTGCCTGTGCTAACGGCACTCGAAAATGTTGAGTTTGTGATGCAGTTGCAAGGGCATAGCGAACGAGAGTGCCGCCAACGTGCCACCGAGTTACTCACTCAGGTTGGCTTGGCTGAGCAACTCCATAAGGTGCCCTCCAAATTGTCGGGAGGACAGCAACAGCGCGTTGCCGTTGCTCGTGCGCTAGCACCACGACCGCGCTTTGTGATGGCCGATGAGCCAACCGCCAATCTTGATGCCAAGAGTACCGCCGAGCTACTCGATATTATGCTGCACTTGAATGAACAAGAAGGCACGACCTTTATTTTCTCGACTCATGATCTGCGGGTGATTAAACGCGCACGTCGTGTGGTTGTGTTTGAAGATGGCCAGCTGAAAGAAGACAAGCTGCAACAGGAGCAAGTTCGTGAGGACGTGGCATAGTGAAAACGCGGGGAGTGATTGCCACTGTCGCCATGATGGCACTGCCTGCTTTGGGGCAAATACCAGGATTAGCGCCAGAAAAGAACTGGGACTTAGGCGGTTATGTGAAATACATGGCCACGGCAACAATACCAGGTGAACAGTCAAATAGCCTTGATCACTTAATTCATCATCGCTTGAACTATGAATACCGCTTTAACGATGAACTTAGGTTTAACCTAGGTATGCGAAACCGCCTCTTGTTTGGCGATTCCGCTGAGCTCGCTGGATATGGCGACTTGATTGGTTATGACCCAGGTTATATGGATCTCTCTAAAAACTGGTTAGATAAAACGGGTGTGATCGGTAATAGCCAGTTCGATCGTTTATACTTAGATTGGCGCCGAAATGATTGGCAACTACGCGGTGGTCGCTTTCGGATTAACTGGGGGATGGCAACGCTTTGGAACCCCAATGATTTATTTAACTCCTATTCTATCTATGATTTTGACTATGAAGAAAGACCAGGTTCTGATGCTGTTTTTGTCAGTAAAAAACTGGGCTATGCCAGTTCGGTCGACCTTGTTTATAGCCCAAATAATGACAGCAAATTAACGAGTTATGCAGGGCGTTACTTGTTTAATTATCAAGGGTGGGATGCACAACTGCTGGTGGGTAAATCGGGGTTAGATCAGGTAATAGGAGCTGGTTTTGCTGGCGATATCAAAGGCGCAGGTTTACGGGGTGAACTGAGCTGGTTCGATCCGACTCAAGATGAATGGCAAGGTGCAGAGCTTGTATCTGCGGTTGTTGGGAGCCTTGAACTGGACTATAGCTTTGGTGGGCAGCGAAATTGGATGGGGCGCACCGCCATGCTCTATATTTCAAACCCACAAGATCCAACTAGCGCCATTGCTTTCTTAAACTTGCCCCTTACCGCACGTACACTTAGCTTTACCGAATTTACTTGGTATGGCGATGTCAGCTTTGATATATCTCCCCTTAGTCGTTTAACGTTTTCAACTACCTATTATCAAGATGGTTCTTATTTTATAGGCGCATCAAACAGCTATTCTTTGGCAGATGATTGGCAATTAATGACAGTGTTGCAACGCTTTGATGGCACAGGGAATAGTTTGTTTGGAAAAGCGGCGAGTACACTTTTGTTTGCGCAGCTAAAATGGAGCTACTAATGTTTTATCTTTCCTTCGTTAAATTTGTACAAAGTTGTGATTAGCTTGCCAGCCTTGTTCTTTCAGTTAAAAAGACCGAGCACCTGAAGTGCTCGGCTTCTATTAGTTGAAAAAGTAAATATTAAGCGGTCGCCAGCTCGATAGGTTTGACCTTGCTTGGCTTTTTCTGAGCCATAGCTACACCGCTCAGCACCATGATGCCACCGATATAGTGATAGATAGCGAGTTGTTCATTAAGCATGACGCTGGCAATCAGTGCCGTCATTACTGGCATTAAGTTCATAAACATTGCGGTACGATCTGCCCCTAAACGTTGAATACCTTGTAGCCAACACCAAGGCGCAAACACGGACGCAGGAATTGCTGCGTACATGATAAGCGGTAGGGCTTCAGGTGTAATAGCCATACGTTCACTCGTGAGCAGTAGTGGCGTTAGCATCATCACCGCTAGTACACCTTGGCTGTATACCGACTGCCAGTTAGACAGTGGCATCTGCCAACGCTTTAGCAATACGCAGTATAAGGCGTAAACAAACGCCGCTAGTAACACAAGCATATCGCCTTTATTGATGCCTTGATTGACCAAAACACTCAAGTCACCATGGCTCAACATTAAAATAAGTCCCGCTAGCGATAATACCGCGCCCACGATAGCGAGTGGTGTCAGACGGCTGTTTAACAGCGGCACGCTAATGAACATACTAATGAGGGGAACAAGCGATACAATCAAGGCCATATTGGTGGCTGTTGTTGTTTCTGCAGCGAAGTAGCCTAAAGATTGGTTCAATACCATACCAAGAAAGGCAAGAAAGGCAATTTTAGGTAGGTATGGTGTAATGGTTTTGCGTGCTTTCCATACTGATTTAGCCATAAATGGTGTTAGTACAAGCATGGCAAAAAACCAGCGATAAAATGAAATCGCGCCTGGATCGATCACGCTGAAAGCCATTTTATTCACGATGGCATTCCCTGCCCAAATCGAAACGGTAATTAAAGGGAATAAGTAGAGCATTGGTTGCCTTTTGGGGAGATAAGTAAGAATAATGATGCTTGATGAACATATTGTGTCACGTCAGCTTGGCTATACATATCTCTAATCAGACATAGTAAGGGCATAGTCAGACATTTGTGTGATTTATACTTTGAGCAAACACTCTTTTTTATCTCATCATGAATCCACTTCCATTCAACTGACTGATAGATAAGACTTTAAGCGGTAGTGATAAATCTCTGTTTCATTCTTTCTTAAAAGGAAAGGGTGTCAGGTCTATGAGGACAATCACGCTGATTTATAGCATTGGTTAATTTTGAACTATAATGTGGTCAGACCAGGATGTTGGAAAAGGAGTTTTCAATGCGCAAGAATCTAAAGATCTACCAAAGATTAAGTAAAGTCCCTTTCGGCCGCCGTGTCTTCTCGTGGGTTGTATGCCGAATGGCCCCGTATTTTGGTTCAATTAAACCGACAGTAACAGAGTTAAAACCAGGTTATGCGCGGGTTGAAATCGGTAAGCGTCGACGTGTGACTAATCATCTTAATACGGTGCATGCAATCGCCATGTGTAATATGGCGGAATTAGCGGGTGGTTTAATGACGGATGTTTCTATTTCGGGTAATAGCCGTTGGATACCTACGGGTATGACAGTGAAATATGTCAAAAAGGCAAAGACAGATCTGACGGCGGTTGCCAATGGTGAGAATATTGATTGGACGAGCGAGGGCGATAAAATTGTCCCTGTCGAAGTCACAGACACGGAAGGTCATACTGTATTTACGGCAGAAATCACGATGAATGTTCGAGTCGCTTGATTGGTCGTACTTTCGATTCTGCCTTCGCGCTTGCTCGTAGAGGCAGGATTTTTTTGCTCGAACATGAATAGTATTTCGGTGAGTGTTGCACCTTGATACGAATATGATTACCTTATCGTTGTTA
Organism: Photobacterium kagoshimensis; assembly: GCF_050337045.1. NCBI lineage: Bacteria > Pseudomonadati > Pseudomonadota > Gammaproteobacteria > Vibrionales > Vibrionaceae > Photobacterium > Photobacterium kagoshimensis. Next base: position 122,569 of record NZ_JAKJSO010000014.1, read on the forward strand.
TTGTCACTAACCTCGCAGCTTTGGTGAATATGAGTAAAATCTATCAACCTCTTTTTGATGATCAAAATCCACCTAGCGACATATTTTTTGGTCATGAAGTATTCTTGCCAAACACCTCGACCTTGAAGCATCGGCATTCTTGGGGGCAACTGCAACTCATTAGTGGCGGTATTCTAGAATTGAACGCTGAAGGAAAGCGCTTTTTATCGCCTTCACAATATGCAGTCTGGGTGCCTGCGGGAGTAGAGCATGAAAGTTACATGCGCCGAAGCATGAATTATTGCTCGATGAACATTATCCATCCGCTTGCCGATGCACTACCGCAATACACTTGTTTGCTTGAAGTTAGTCCTATTATGGAAGCCATCATTAATGATTTAAAGCACCGCCGTATAACAATGGCGGACACCGAAAATGATAAACGCCTTATCAGCGTATTATTTGATCAAGTGAAGATGGCAAAAGAACACGATCAATTTTTACCGATGTCAGATGACAAACTACTTAAACCAATATTATTAGAGTTAGAACGTAACCCAACCAGCACAGTTACGCTTGCTGAATGGGCAACCAAGCGCCATACAACAGAGCGTACGCTAGCTCGTCATTGTCAAGATAAGTTAGGGATGAGCTTCACCGAGTGGCGTCAACGTCGTAAGTTTGTTTATGCCTTACACTTACTGCGCAAAGGGATGTCGGTAAAAGAAGCCGCTTTAACATTGGGTTATCATCAAGCATCTCCTTTTATTACCTTGTTTAAGCGTCACGCAAATTGCACGCCAGAGCAATACCGCCAACGACTAGGTATAGCGCAGCGCGAACGAGAAATCGTTTCAACTGTGAATACCTCATTTAGTTAGCGGTTAACGTAGCTAGTATTAGTACGATATAACTTTATTATCAGCACGCCACCCATTACACCGAGTACATTTGTACAAAAATCAGCAATAGAAGCGATACGTCCTGTACTTGATGCTTGTAATATTTCGAGTACACCGCCATAAGCAATAATGGCAATACATAGCGCTGTTACCCATTGTCGGCTCTGGGTACAAAAGTAAGCGAGTAAGGTAAACACGCTGTAGGCCACAAAGTGTTCAATTTTGTCATGATAAGCAAAGGTAAGATCTAATAGCTCAATCTGTGTTAGTGACAGTAGGCTGATTAATCCACCATATACGATAAAAATGAGTTTACGCATTGGCTCTGTTTTAGACTGCTACTGGTTAAAAGTATCGATGGTTTGGGTACTTGTTTAAGCGTAGCGAGCAGAGGCTGTCTTATTTTTGCAGAGATGAGACGAGAGCTGCCAGCAAAATGATATGTGAAGAGACAGCATAGTGTTAAAATGTTTTCGACTTTGCACACTAAGTAATTCGAGGGAAATATGCATAACCTGACACTATTATCACCAGCTGAAAAAAACCGTATTGAGCTAGACAAGCAGGCAGCATACATAGTGTGGCAGCTAAAAAATGCGAAAGCGGGTTATGAGGCGATCACCACTCAAGCCGAAAGCATTGCAGATGATGATGAACGCGACTTCTTTAATCACGCCATCACCAAATATAAAATTAAAATGGGTGTGCAATAATTACGTATAGACTGTAACTGAACGTGTTTACTATTAAAAAATAAACGTAGAATGTAGTAAAGTGTTAGCAAATATAACGTGCTGAAAACATAGGATGTTTAATACGAACTTTTTGAATAAATAAGTTTCTTAAACCTGTTGTTCATCATGTTTTCGTATAAAACATGCCGTAGAATGTACTTAATGCCGAATAAGTCCAAAGGATATAAATGACACTTTCTATTGAATGGTTCAATCAATCTGAAGCGCGACAAATGCACTGGGATACTGCTGGATTATCTCTGTGTGATGTTGAGCAAGCTTTGCAGCACTATGGCTCTGATGACTTTCCTATTGCGTTGGAAATGGCGGAATATTTGTTTGGCTGTTGGAGTGCGAGGCGTATAGCAATGCTCCCTGTTGATACCCGTGATAGGTTATTTGATATTTGGGATAAACATTTAGCGAAAACATTATAAGCCGCAATCAATGCGGCTTACGCCTTCTTCGTACCGCGAATCTAAAATGTGGGGAAGGCTAACGTAGCGGCTTCTCCACGTACTCATATCTTTCCCCTGATTTTTTGTAAAACACATTATCGATAATGGCATACGAAACCCCTGCAATAACTGCAAATGTTGCTATTTCAGGTAACGATGAGCGGTGATAGTGCTTATGGGGTGGGGGCTGATGCACCACGATCACCTGATTTCCATGGTGATGTTTGTGTTTATGCTTATGTTTGTGCTTTTTATGTTTGACCACGATGACATCGTGATGGTGATCTTTTTTAGCCCATGCAAGTGCTGGGAACCCAAAAGATACAATTAAAAGACATGAAATTAAACGTCTCATAAATGCCTGTAAATTCATTGTTGATAAAGTACATAATACGTTCAAAGCTAGGATCATTTGTCAACGGGATGTCAGCGTCTTGTCATTATATGAGCAGGCGTGTCGCTATTTTCTCTTAAAATAAAAGCCATATTCACTTTCACGGATGCGCAATTTTCATTGAAAACATAATTATTCTTTCAGAAGCAATATATTGTTTAACTAATGACTGATGGTTAATCGTTTGACGCCAATTAATTTCTAGAATAGATAAACTGAACTATAAAATGCGATGTTATTCAGGGGGCGATTCGGAGCAAAGGCCGCTAGTTTTAGGGTGCAAACAACCATGTGGTCCTTTTTGGATGGCCGGGTGGTGTAATTTTGTGCATTTACTTCGTGAAGGTGTCATTCAGTCACTTTGTTGGTTGACTCTGTTTGCTAACAGCCTGATGATGATTACTTACTCAATATATATAGTAGGCTAATGTACTCTCATCGGTCATCATCCTTTATTTATGCAATCCGTATTAGTGTGTTATCACTAATTCTTGCTACTGGCTGCATAATGCCTGCTCAGGCAAAGCCAAGTGATTTCATTTATAACCCTTCTGTTCTTCAGCAAGACAGCCGCCTAATGTCTGCTTATATCCAATCATTACGTGATCCTGCACGTGCTTACGGCTTTATTAAGCAGTTTACTTTGGCTAAATCGGGTGAGCCCATGACTGATTGGGAGCGTGTCTATTATGTGCTGACGATGTCGCGTCTAGAGGCATACACTATCATTGAAGAAGAGCCTCTCGATGTGATTGGTGAGCTTGAAGCATTGGCTCAAAAACTCGAAAAACCTTGGATAAAAGCGGAAGTTTTACTGCATAAGGCTATTTTAGCGAAAGAAACCGCTCAGTATGACGATGGGTTACGCTATCTAGATGAGGTGCTCGAAATTGCCAAGCAAACAGGATTTAAAAACCTGACTGCCCGAGCATTAAAATGGCAAGCGAATATTTGGTATTATCAATCTAAGTACGATCAAGTGTTGTCTAATTACTTAAAAGCTCTGTCCTATTTTGAAGAACAGCAGGATTACGCTCAAGTGACGTTAATATTGTCAAACATTGGCAATATGTATTTGGATATGGATCAGTGGGCATTGGCGCAGAAGTATAATAAAAAAGCCTTTGCTGTCTTAAAACGAAATAAAATACAAAATGATTATACGGCAGCATTGCTTTATATCCATGCAGGTATAGTTGCCAATTATTATAATCATAAAGATGAAGAAGCGGAGAATATTCGTAAAGCCATTACTCATGCCTCAAAAACGGGGTCGAGTTATATCCAATTGGTGACTCTGACAAATTACACATCGATATTGCTTGATGAGAATAAGCTAGAGGCATCGCTACAGAAGTCGAAAGAGTGCCTTAAAATGGCTGATGATATTAAAGATCGACTCGGTCGGGCATTCTGTTACGAATCTAAATCCTTGGCTTACGTGCAATTGGAACTGCTTCAAAAAGCGCTAAATTCCGCGCATTTGGCATTAAAGACCTATGAAGAGTACGGCAGTAATTCTCAGGTTATTCGCATATATAAATTAATATCAGAGATCTATGCTAAGCGTGGAAACTATAAAGCCTCACTAGGCTACTTCCAGCAGTATATTGAGCAAAAAGAAAGTCACTTTCTTCGTCAAAAACGTGAAGAAATCAGAGAATTGCAAACGCAGTATATTACCCAGCAAAAAGAACATCAGATAGCGTTACTCAAAGCCGAGAGTAAGCTTAAATCGGCACAAATTGATTCTCAGCATTTTCGTGAAATAATTCTATTACTGAGTATCTTATTAGGTATTGCTGTACTGGGATTACTTTATCGCCGTAATAATTATTTATCGAAGAATAATGTCGCGTTAGAACAATCAAATGTGTCACTAACGGAGCAATCATTCCAAGATCCCCTTACTGGTATGTACAACCGCCGCTATATTCAGCAATGGATTGCTGGGAAAATTAAAGGCGATATGCCTAGATCAAGCCGATATATAGTTGCCTTGCTTGATGTTGATTACTTTAAACGTATAAATGATGCCTATGGGCATGATATTGGTGATCGTGTATTGCAAGAAATGGCGACTCGTCTACAAAATAGTTGCCGCGGTCATGACAAGGTCGCCCGCTGGGGTGGGGAAGAGTTTGTTGCTATCTTCTCCGTGAGTGAGAGTTCAAATACCTATGAGTTATTGGATCGCATTCGTTGCTCAGTGATGCTTGAAAACGTCAATATTGAAGGTAAGGTGCTCGCAGCCACTGTGTCGATTGGGGCTGTGGAAGTTGAATCGAGAAGTGCGCTGGCTGACTCTTGGCAGAAATGGTTAGTCAAAGCGGATAACGCACTATATCAAGTGAAAGCAAATGGCCGTAATAGTGTAGGTATCGAGCCCAAGTAAACCGACGTTATATACGCAAAAAGAGAGGCAGGAACCTCTCTTTTTGATCAATCAACATCAGTATTATTGGGTGGCAAGTGCTCGACTTTTTTGGAAGACAAAACGCCAAATAAATAAAACAAAAGTGATATAAGCCAAACCAATAGCCAGCGCATGCCAGTGATAGCCTGAATACATAGCCAGCGGCATCAGCGAAATGATAAAGATATCAGTGATAGAGCCAGGCACGTAAGCAATCGCATAGTCATCCAACACTTTACTTTTCATCTCAGGGTCGACAATACGCAGCAGTGCGATACCCATAGCAACTGTACCGGTTAGCCATCCCCAAGAAAAAATACCTTTTTCGAACCAGTTATCACCCATAATGCGTGGGGCAACCCAAAAGATAAGGAATAAAGTAAACAGCACACCACCTGTCGCGAGTACAACCATAGGTGCGATGTATTGCACTAATACCGTTACTTTAATTGCCGAGATACCAAACACTATCAGGTAGTCAGTACTGATCCCCGATGCATGATTAAAAGCACCGTCACATAAGTATTGTGATGCGCCTGAGCGTTGCGCAATCATACGAACGAACATACCGCCTAAGAAACCTGTTACGAAGGTTGGGATTTGTACTTTGTCATGGAACGATGAAAGAAAATCAGCAGAGACATAAGAGAACGCCGTAACCACAACAACTAACGCAGCATGTATAGCGAAGGAATCAACAGACAAAGATGACATGGTTGATTTCATTGCCCAGCGCTGATCATTTTCTTGGATCAAGCCTTTGCGCTCATGCTGGTTCATGTTGGCAAAAGTATTGAATGTTTTGATTAACCCAAGTTTTAGCGCGACTTGTAAAATTAGCATGCCGACAGCAATGGAAATAAAAATCCCTGCGGTTGCAAATGTTAGGCTAAGGGTAAAGGCATCTTCCCAGCCTAGGTTTGTGAAAATATCACCAACCACAGCTGATGTACCGTGACCACCCATAAAGCCCGCTGACATTGGAATACCAAACGCAGGATTTAAATCGGTAAACACAAAGGTCGCTAAGAATAAGCCAAACATAGCGGCGAACAGCCACTGAGATACAGACGCTATTTGGTTAAATGCCCACATACTACCGGCACGTTTGGCCACAATAGAAGGTGAAGGTACATCAGTTGCAAGGCCAAGTGCGGAAAACAGCGCCGCAGTCAGTAAGCCTGCATTACTGGCAAAAGTATCGCTCCAAGGCAACAGGTCAAGGCCTGCTGAGCCTAGCGCTAAACCTAGAATACCTGCGATTACCGCAGAAGGTAGGTACATACGTTGCAATAAAGTGATATGCACACGTAAAACCTTACCCAGAATCAATAGTCCGCCTGCAATCGCAAGATCAGATAGCATTAATCCGTTAGGCATAAAAACTCCTATCGTATAGAGAACGCAAAGCCGCAATAAGCGACGAGAATGCACAGCAATGAATGATATGCACAAACACGTATTATTGAATGTGTTGGTGATTACGGGCGAATCCTGCCGATCAGCCAACTGAGTGACAGAATCTTGCTGATTCTGCTGAGAGTCGGTATGAAAATACCAAAATGGATATGTGAGCGTGATGAGATTCCGGTCCTCATCAGATATTCGAACAAGTGATAGTTTTTGTCGTATTGAGTAAATGCTCAATCTACTCTATGCGCGGATACTAATAAAAAAGTAATAGGAAATCAAACACGATTGATGGTGTTGATAAGTAATTTTTATGATAAAAGGCTGGTGTAAAGTACGAACCCCTTATTTTTAGTCAGTAACTCAGCCTAAGTCTTTATGTTAGTTGCACTTTTCGAGTTATATTCTTTAATTAGATCTGTATTACTTAGTCGCGATGAAATGCAGTTAAGTTCAGGGTAACTGCCTAGCACAATCAGCGCACTCTAAGATTTGCTCATAATTTAACCGCGCGACCTAGGTGGATCGACATCATAAAGGTAGCCACGCTATGAGTACTACTAGTGTGGCTGTTTGCGTGAGTTCACTGTTTGTTGTTTTGTTCGCCATGTCAGAAGTGGGAGCGTGCGGGTTTACGTCTGCAGATGTATGACAATGTAATGCCTACTTCCTTCGTGTTACAGCCGTAACTTTGCAGGGCAAATGGATGGTCGCTAATTTGGCTGCCAGCCACCTATTATGGATAGCTTGACAGATAATATTAAAGTGCAATGTAGCAATCAGCGGCTTGAAAGTTGCGATTGGGGGGGGGAACTCGATATAAAAAAACGCCAATCGTCGATTAAGACAATTGGCGTTTTTATTGAACGGTTGTTTTGCTAAATAAGGGTTCTTATTTGAATCAGATTTAGCTTACGTTCTTCGCGAGTGCTGGAGAAGCTGTTGCCGAAACAACCTCTTCTTTTGGCTTATCTAGGGCATTCTGCGCAGCTTGCATCTTCACTACGGCAATAGGACCTGTGATAAAAGTAACAGCAACCAAGAACGAAACTGGTACAGCTGTAATCACGATGAACGATTGAAGTGCATTCAAACCACCATCGCCAGCAATAAGAAGTACGCCTGCCACAATACCCATCATGATAGCCCAGAAAAGACGCTGAACTTTCGATGGTTCTTTATCGCCAGATACTGCCATCGCAATGGAGTAAGCCATAGAGTCGCCGGTTGTTGCTACAAACGTCGTTGTCAGTACTAAGAAAGCAGGAATAAGCAAAGTGCTAAATGGTAACTGTGCTAAAGAAGCCAACAGTACAGCGGGTAGACCACCTTCGCTTAGCGGGCCAGAAATACTACCTGGGTTTGCTAATTCAAGACCAATGCCCGTACCGCCTAGTACAGAGAACCAGAAGTTAGTGGCAATTGGTGCTGCAACAGCAACAGTAAGAATCAACTCACGAACACTACGACCTTTAGATATACGCGCAATAAAGATTGCCATCATAGGTGCGAAGCCAATGAACCAGCCCCAGAAGAACCATGTCCACCATGAGTTCCAGCTTGGGTCTGCCGAGCTAAGGCTCATTTCTGGTAGGTTTTGAATGTAATGACCAAAGGCTAAACCAAATTGCTCGAAGATAAAGCCCGTAGGACCTAATACCAAAATAGCAAGAAGGAGCGTACATGCACCAATCACATTCATGCGACTTAGCCACTGTAGGCCTTTATCCATACCAGTGAATGCTGAAACAGAGTAAATCGCCACCACGCCTGAAAGGATGAGAACCTGCGTGAATAGTGAGTTTTCCATGCCAGTTAATACCGTTAGGCTGTAACCTAACTGAGTGGCAAGGAAACCGATAGGGCCAATAGTACCTGCAGCAACAGCAATGATAGAACAAGAGTCAATCACTGAACCAAACCAATGGTTTTCGAGTTTGTTGCCAAGGATAGGGTATAGCAGGGCACGAGGTCGTAATTTAACGCCACACTGGTAGTGGGCATACATCAATACAATTGTGCTTAGTGTGCCAAGAACGGCCCATGCAAGGAAACCCCAGTGCATGAAGCTTTGGCTTAAGGCTGGGGTAACGGCGGCTGCAGTGCTGCCCTCTACGCCAGGAAAACTTGGTGAAGGAGTAATAAAGTGGAAGATCGGCTCAGCCGCTGACCAAAATACACCGCCGCCCGCAAGCAGGGTACACATGATCATTGCTACCCAACGAAATGTACCAATCGTTGGCTTGGACTCACCACCCATTTTAACTTTACCGTAGCGGCTTGCTGCAATGATAAGCGCTAGAGCAAAGTTCATGATCATCAAACACTGCCACCAGTAACCGAAAGTCGCCGATGCTGAAGTAAACATTGACTGGATCGCAGAGGTGAAAGTGGACAGATCAAAAAGGGCTGCAAGTATAAATAAGAGGATAAATCCAATTGTTAGTGTTGGAACAAGTTTGTCGCTAGTTTTCTGACTAATCGTAGACATAAATATCTCACAGTATGCGTGAGGGATGGGACTCTACCAGCTTGAATCATGAAAAACCAGTCAAAAATGTTTCGTGTTCGAAATAAATACTAAAGGGTTAGTGTGATGCTAGTCACTGTTGAGGTGGGATATTTCGCAGTCATATTAAAGGGTTAACGAGTAATGTTTTACTGTGGAAGAGCTATTTTATTCATGTTTTTCCGTAGGTTAATTATTTTTTACAGTGCTAAGAGTTTCCGCTAGGGCAAATGCGAGCGTAAATGTTTTTATGCAATCGGATGTACCCTTGTTTTTACCTCTAATGAGTTACGCTAATGTATATCGGTATGGACTGCTGAGCTTTGAATAATCATACATCTTATACGGGTTAACGGACTGTTGAGTCAGAGTTATCTCTGATGCTGTTTAGGTATTACTGGTTAACAATAAGGTCTAGCGTTCTCATTCATTCTGTTACTAGTAGAAAATACGCCTGTACTATGTTGCTCGATATTATCCCCTCTATATATAGAGAGGACTGATAACGCCGCACACGCGAGATAAAAAGAAAGAGAAGATATGGTCGGTCGGTAGGGCTGACTGTGATTATGTTGTTGGCTGCTCAATTTCGTAAATGGCTTCACGAATATCATCTATGCGGCGGTCAAGCACGGCCTGTGCATCGTAAAGGCCTTGGTTATAGAAATGGGCCCCCATCTCTTTGGCAATAAAATCAAGCAAAAACTCACCATCAAATTGCGCAAGATCCTGATCGAGCTCTTGACTGAAATAGCTTTGTAGCTTCGAAACAAGTACGTCTTTTTGATCGCGTGTTAGCTTTATTGTGCTCATGGTTTCTATTCTCCGCTATCCCATATTGGGCATGAGTGTTTTTCTGTGGCCGCTATTTGTGAATGGCTCTATTTGTAAAATATCAGGTGCAGGTTCATTATCAATGAAGTTTTGCCATTTTATAGCGAGGTAAGTACGTGGCTGGGCTTAGTTTATTAACACTGCTAGACGACATAGCAAGTGTGCTTGATGATGTAGCGGTAATGACCAAAATTGCCGCTCGTAAAACAGCTGGCGTGTTAGGAGATGACTTGGCACTGAATGCCCAACAGGTTTCGGGTGTTCGAGCAGAAAGGGAGATCCCCGTCGTTTTGGCCGTTGCCAAAGGTTCTTTTCGCAATAAGCTGATATTAGTGCCTGCTGCTTTGCTTATCAGTGCCATCGCGCCATGGTTAATTACGCCAATGTTGGTTGTTGGGGGGTTGTACTTGTGTTTTGAAGGTGCAGAGAAAATAGTGGAAAAACTATTTCACTCCCCTCATGAACCACATCAAGATGAGACTCGTTTAAAAGAGCGGGTAGAAGGTGCTGGTGTTGCTAAGAGGGACACAGAGGGTTTTACTGGCGATGCTGAAGAGGACATTGCGGAATTTGAGCGTAAGAAAATTGCAGGAGCGATAAGAACTGACTTTATTCTTTCGGCCGAAATTATTGTGATTGCGCTTGGTACTGTACAAGAGCAAGTGTTCATCACACAGTTAGCGGTAGTAAGCCTGATCGCTGTAGTGATGACAATCGGTGTTTATGGCCTAGTTGCTGGTATTGTTAAACTCGACGATGCTGGCTTTTATCTGGTTGCTAATAGCGAAGCGGGCTCATTTAAGAATAAATTTGGTCAGGGGTTGGTACAGGCCGCTCCTTATCTAATGAAGGCGCTTGGGGTTATTGGCACTATAGCGATGTTTCTGGTTGGTGGTGGCATTATCATGCACAGTATTCCGCAATCGCATGATTGGCTTCATACTTTGATGGGCGTTTTACCTGATGCGAACGTAATTAGCATGTTAGTACCTTCGATTGTGAATGGGGTTGTGGGGTTATTAGCTGGCCTATTGGTGTTATTGATTGTCGACTTTTCTAAGAAGCTAAGAAGCTAAGAAGCTAAGAAGCTAAGAAGCTAAGAAGCTAAGAAGCTCGTAGAAAGTAAAAAGCCGACACAGTGTTTACTGTATCGGCTTTTTATTATGTAGCGGCTGAGGCTGAATTAATCAGGCATCTCTGCGTTGTGATAAACGTTCTGAACGTCATCACAATCGTTTAGTGCATCAAGGAATTTCTCGAATGCAGGGATATCATCGCCAGAAATCTCAGTCATTGTTTGTGGAACGAATGAAATTTCTTCAACGTCTAGGTTAACGTCAGGCATTGTAGCTGCTAGCGCATTCTTCACTTTGAAGAATTCAGTGTGTGGTGCGTAAACAGTGATCACGCCATCTTCACACTCGATGTCAGTAACATCAGCATCTTCCATCATTAGGTTTTCTAGTACGGCTTCTTCATCATCACCCGCAAATTGGAAAACAGCTTGATGTTCGAACATGTGGCCAACTGTACCTGGGCCACCAATTTTAGCGTGGTTTTTAACAAACGCTTGGCGAACATCCATGAATGTACGGTTGTTGTTGTCTGTTAGACAGTCAACGATAACCATGCAGTTGCCTGGTCCGAAACCTTCGTAGCGCGCAGTTGCAAAATCTTCACCGCCACCACCTTTCGCTTTATCGATCGCTTTCTCGATAACGTGAGATGGTACTTGGTCTTTTTTAGCTTTTTCAATTAGACGGCGTAGTGCAAGGTTAGTGTCCGGATCAGGACTACCGTTCTTAGCACAGACGTAGATCTCTTTACCGTATTTAGAGTAAACCTTGATCTTAGCGCCTTGCGTTTTTGCCATTGACAATTTGCGTACTTCGAATTTTCTTCCCATGGGGAAACTCTCTATCTGTGTTTATTACATAGTTGTCGCGATTTTATCAGTTAGTGGGTGAGAAAGGCTAGTCTCAACCAGTAACTAACTGCGATTAGCATGACAAATAACAATTTTTGTTACATAGCGAACAAATAAGCAAAATGAAAAGTCTATTAGTTTGAAATTTAAACACTTATTTATTGGTATTTAATTAAATAGATAAAAAACAGTAAAAAATGGCATCTTGTGCACATTTTGTGATCACTTGAGCATTTTGGGGGTTTACAGCTTTTGATTATAAACGTATTATTCGCCGCACTTACGGAGAGATGGCTGAGTGGTTGAAAGCACCGGTCTTGAAAACCGGCATACGTTTATAGCGTATCTAGGGTTCAAATCCCTATCTCTCCGCCACATTTTTGCAGTTAGTAGCAATACTGGCTGTTTGACTTCTGGGGAAGTAGGGTTCAAATCCACCACTCCAGAGCGTCTCCACCAAATTCTAGAAGTTTGATTTATACAATCGGGCTTTATAAAGAATTGGAGCGGTAGTTCAGTTGGTTAGAATACCGGCCTGTCACGCCGGGGGTCGCGGGTTCGAGTCCCGTCCGCTCCGCCAACACAACGAAGCCTCGTCAGCAATGACGGGGCTTTTTTGTACCTGCTGTTTGTGAAAGCGAAGAAGGGAGCGCTAGCAAGTATCACTTCTTTTGGTATTTACTTTACGCATTACCGCTTTTTCAATCTCGACGAGAAATAATACCGAAGAAGCGACCAAGATTATTTTAAACCATACATCGAGTTCGATTGAGCAAGAACCAAACATGGTTTGCATAATCGGTAAGTAGGTAAAGCCGAGCTGGAATATTGCCAGTACCGTAATGGCAAGTAGAACGTAGTAGTTGCCTGTTAACCCTTGGCGGTTAAAAATCGAATCGAAGATATAGCGAGCGTTGAATAGGTAAAAGATCTCGAACATGACTAATGTATTGACGGCAATTGTTCGAGCTCGATCTATACCAGCACCGTGACTCATTTCCCATTGAAATAAACTGATTGTGCCTGCCATTAAAATCAGGGAGACAAACCCAACTCGCCAAATGAGGTGGTGAGTAAGAAGTGGCTGAGCGGGTGGGCGAGGAGGACGCTGCATCAGATCTTTTTCTTTGGGCTCAAAAGCCAGTGATAGAGCGAGTGTTACTGCTGTAACCATGTTGACCCAAAGGATTTGTATCGGTGTTAGTGGGAGTTCTTTAAAGTTGAGCAAGACAGCTGCGAGTATGATTAAGGCCTCTCCGCCATTGGTCGGCAGTATGAATAAGATTGCTTTTTTTAAGTTATCATAGACGGCTCGGCCTTCTTCAACTGCAGCCGTGATCGTTGCGAAATTGTCATCGGCAAGCACTATTTCTGCGGCTTCTTTCGCAGCTTCAGTGCCATTTTTCCCCATCGCGGTACCCACATTAGAGCGTTTAAGCGCTGGGGCGTCATTCACGCCATCACCTGTCATGGCAACAATATGATTATGCTGTTGAAGGATGTTGATCAGCCGCATTTTATGTTCTGGGCTAACCCGTGCATAAATATCAATTTGGGGAACGAGCTCGAACAGTTCCTCGCGACTGAGCTGATCGATTTGCTGCCCCGTGAGCGCTTCCTGAGTATTTGTGATACCGAGTTGGCGGGCTACTGCTCGAGCCGTTAGCGCATGATCCCCTGTGATCACTTTCACTCTTATCCCAGCATTGTTACACGCATCAATGGCATTAATCGCCTCTTCGCGAGGGGGATCGATCATACCGAATAGACCCAGCATGATGAGATGGTCATCTACATCATCAAAGGTTAACTCCAGTTGTTCTTGGTTCGCTGGGCGATAGGCTATGGCTAATACTCGCTGGCCATTATGAGCCAGTTGTTCGATCTGATGGTGCCAGTAATCAACGTCTATTGGGCAAGGGCCAATGCTAGATAGCTGTTGACGACACATTTCTAATACTTGTTCTGGTGCTCCTTTTAGAAAGATAACGGCTTCTCTGTTATGGCTATGGTGTAAGGTCGCCATGAATCGGTGCTCAGACTCAAAAGGAATCAGATCGGTTCGTGGATATTGTTTGATTTCATTCTCGGCATTAAAGCCAGCTTTGACTCCAGCGATCAATAGCGCCCCTTCCATTGGATCCCCCTGTACATACCATTGGCCATTGTCTTGATAGAGAGTGGCATCATTGCATAGCACCGCCGCTCGAAGCGTATCGGTGAGTATGGGCATTTGTTCAGGAAGTACAGCATGTTGGTTAATCGTAATAATGCCATGAGGGTTATAACCTACACCGCTGAGTTGGTAATGGTTATCTGTCGTGATGATAGTACGAACGGTCATTTCATTACGGGTGAGAGTGCCGGTTTTATCTGTACAGATGACAGTGACTGCGCCTAGGGTTTCAACGGCAGGAAGGCGCCGAATAACCGCGTTTCGCTGTGCCATCCTTTCGACGCCGATTGCTAGAGTAATGGTCATAATCGCAGGAAGTCCTTCGGGAATTGCTGCCACGATAAGGCTAACTGCGGCCAGAAACATATCTGTTATTGGGTAGTTTCTAACCATTACGCCAAACATAAAAGTGACAACTGCGACGGCGAAAATGATGGCTGTTAACCAGCGGCTAAATTGTGCGATTTGGCGTAGTAGTGGTGTTGTCATGGGATGAACATTTGAGACTAAGGTGCTGATTTGTCCTAGCTCTGTAAATTTTCCCGTTGCGACGATAATGCCTGTGGCAAGGCCGTGAGTGACGAGAGTTCCTGAATAGACCATAGATTTACGATCTGCTAGTGCACAAGATAGAGGGCAGGGGGTATGTTGCTTGTTGATGGTAACAGACTCACCTGTTAATGCCGCTTCAGAAATTTGCAGCCCTTTGCTGCGGTATAGGCGCATATCTGCTGGGATCCTATCGCCAGATTGCAGCAAAACAAGATCACCAATGACAAGTTGTTCGACTTCAACAGTTATCTGTTTGCCATCACGTAGAACTTCCGCAGTAGGAGAAAGCATACCTTGAATGGCTTTTAGTGCTTCTTCCGCCCGCCCTTCTTGAATAAACCCAATGATAGCATTGATCAATACAACGCCAGCAATCACGGCGGCATCTAACCAATGCCCAAGCAAAATGGTAATAACCATCACAGCAACCAGAACATAAATGAGTACATTATTGAATTGCATAGCAAATCTCATCAATGACGAACGTGTTGCTGACTCTGGTAGTTTATTCGGGCCTTGTTGAGAAAGACGCCACTTTGCTTGGTGTGGTGTTAGGCCATTAGGCGAGCTATTTACAGCCTCGAATGTTTGTTGTACCGAGTAGTGATGCCAGTGAGTTGGCGGCTCAACCATGCCCTTAAGCCCTGAAATGTCGAATCATTGTTCATTGATTATTAGGCAAATTGAACTAGGTTGTGTGTATAAATTGTGGGAAATAGGAAACAGGCTCATGGCTGATATCTATGGTTTTGATGCGTTCTCACCAAAACAAATTGCTGAGAAAGTCGATAATATTGGGGTGGTCAAAGCTCGTTTACCTCTGCTTTCTATGGTGATGTTGGGGATTTTAGCTGGGGCATTTATTGGGTTGGGCGGTTTATATTATACCTTGGTAAAATCTGACGCTTCACTTGGTTTTGCAATGCAGCAAGTTGTTGGTGGCTTGGTTTTTTCTTTAGGTTTGCTTTTGGTGATTGTTGCTGGTGCAGAGCTATTTACTGGGAATAACCTGCTGGCTATGGCGTGGGCTGATAAAAAGATCACCACCACGCAATTGTTGAAAAATTGGGTGGTGGTGTGCTTTGCTAACTTGGTTGGGGCAGTAGGCGTCGCGTTGTTGGTTTTTTTGTCCGATCACCCACAGATGAATAGCGGAGCCATTGCTTTGATGTATGCCAAGATAGCGGCAGCGAAGTGTGAAATGCCATTTTTTCAAGCATTTTTCCGAGGCGTACTATGCAACGTATTAGTCTGTATGGCGGTGTGGATGGCGTTGGCTGGCCGAAGTGTTATCGATAAAGCTGTGGCTATTGTGTTTCCCATTTCTGCTTTTGTGGCGGCGGGATTTGAACACAGTGTTGCCAATATGTATTTTATTCCACTAGCTATGATGCTTAAGGCTTCGGGGACGGTGGATGTTGCCGATTCGGTTAACCTGTTGGCGTTTATTGGTAATTTAGTTCCTGTCATTTTGGGTAACCTTGTTGGAGGCAGCGTATTAGTTGGCTTAGTGTATCGACTTATTTATCTTCGAAATCAAGACGAGAAATAAGCCGTGAGACATACAGCCGTACTGTAGCCATTGAGCCGAGTTCGGACTGCTATAATTTAGCTGACATGAATGGCTAGGTGGCAATAATGCAGTCCAAAGTGGTCAAAACGATCTGCCCTTTTTGTGGTGTTGGTTGTGGTATGTATCTCACCCAAGATGGGCAAGGTAAAATTTGTGGGGTGGCTCCCCAACAAGGTCACCCTATCAGTCAAGGCAAGCTTTGTGATAAAGGGTGGAGTAGCGTCTATGCTATCTCGCCTGAAAACCGTATTACTCAGCCCCTGAAACGTGAGCGAGATTGTTTTGTCCCCATTAGCTGGGAGGAAGCTCTCGGGGCAATTAGTACCTCCCTTCAAGATATTCTAGCAGCGTCAGGCCCCCAAGCGGTGGGGGTGATAAGTAGCGCTAGAGCGACCAACGAAGATAACTATGCCGCGCAAAAGTTTGCTCGAGTTGTGCTGGGTACCAATAATATTGATCACTGTGCGCGTATCTGCCACAGCCCAACAGTTGCTGGGCTCAAACACGTTTTGGGTTCCGGTGCGATGACCAACAGTACTAAGGATTTGTTTGAGGCTGAGGTGATTGTGGTATTTGGTGCTGATCCCACTGAAAACCATAGTGTGATAGGTGGCCAAATAATTGAGGCTAAGCTGGCTGGGGCGATCTTAATCGTGGTCGATCCCAGAGTGACACGCTTGGCTAAACTCGCAGATATCCATCTTCAGCTGAAGCCAGGGACGAACATTGCGCTTATTAATGCGATGTTGCATGTGATCATTAATAATCATTGGCACGACAAAGATTTTATTAACAATCGTTGTGAAGGGTTTGACGCCTTAGAAAAGCATGTCGATAAAATCACACCAGAATCAGTTGCAGCCATCACGGGCGTTGATAGCAGCTTGCTCCGGCAGGCCGCACAACAATATAGCCAAGCTGGGCGAGCCATGATTCTTTATGGTATGGGAGTCACTCAGTTTGTTAGTGGTACCGGTAATGTCATGGCGCTCGCTGATTTGGCTTTGATCTGTGGTCATATAGGTAAACCTGGCACAGGGATTAATCCGTTACGAGGCCAAAACAATGTGCAGGGGGCCTGTGATATGGGCTGCTTGCCGAATGTGTATCCCGGTTATCAAGCGGCAGATGAACCAGAGACTCAAACTCGGTTTGCTACTGCGTGGGGGGGCGAAGTTGCAACGGCTTCAGGACTGACGTCACTGGGTATGACCAAGGCGGCTTTGGCTGGGCAGTTCCGTGCTCAAATTATATTTGGCGAAGACCCTGTTGTGACCGATCCCGATCAGAACCATGTTCGGGAAGCCTGCAAGGCTTTGGATTTATTAGTGGTCGCAGAGTTGACGATGACTGAGACTGCTAAGTTGGCAGATTACATTTTGCCTGCTGCGTCATTTGCAGAAAAAGAGGGAACTTTTACAAATTGTGAACGTAGGGTACAGCGTATTCATGCTGTCACTTCACCGTATGGGGAGGCGATGGGAGATTGGCAGTGGCTGCAAGCGCTAGCAACAGAGATGGGGAGCACTTTGTTGAATTGGCACTGCAGCGAAGCTGTATTTGATGAAATGGCATCTCTGACTTTGCCTTATCAAGGCATGAATTATCGTAATTTAGACCTCAATCATGGTTTGCAATGGCCGTGTAACCCGAGCTCTCCGCAAGGTACGGCCATATTACACCAACAGCAATTTCCGATAGGGCGAGCAAGGCTGACACCTGTACATTACGTCGCAATCGATGAACCGACAGATGAGCGTTATCCATTACTTTTAACCACTAACCGACTACATTTTCACTATGGCTGTGGCTCTATGAGCCGTAAGTCACCCTTGTTAGAACGTGAAACCCCACCAGGGATATTATTCATTAATCCGCGAGATGCTCGTGCCTTGTCCATTCCTCGTTATGGGCCAATTGGTGTGTATTCTCGTCGTGGTTATATTGAGACTCGGGCCATGTTCTCTAACGATGTTCCCCCAGGTGTGGTGAGTATGCCATATCATTTCAAGGAAGCCCCCTCAAATCAGCTAACCAACACCGCGCAAGATCCTGTCACCAAAATGCCTGAACTAAAAGCATGCGCAGTTGCGATTATAGCGCTGCCTGCCAATCATATTCCTAGGGCTGTTTGGCAGTTAAGGGGTGAGGAGCCTTAGTTATGCACAAGACTTATCTGTTGGATTCATTAGATGGTTTACGATCTCACCTAGCATGCTCTCGAGAGTGCTATCAGGTTGTTGCCCCATCGGAAGGCGAGCACACTGATTATCACTGGCAGCAAGTGTCTGAGCCGAAATGGCCACCATTACTGCACCATAAGCCTTTGCATTCAGCTAAGGCATTTTTCTTTGCAGAACAAGAGCCACTGTATGTTTTTGATGGTCAGCGATTTAAAGAAACATTACCAGATCCTGTGCCATTTGTGTTGTTTGGGGTACAGAGCTGCGATTTGATGGCTATTCATTATCAAGATACCTTTTTTGAGCAAGACCCTTATTATCAGGCACGGCGACAGCAAGCATTATTAGTGGGGTTAGATTGTATTCAGCCTTGTGAGCAAGGTTTCTGCCCAACGGTGAATGCTGGGCCGAGTGTTCGAGATCATACTGCTGATTTAGTGCTTCATCCGCTGGAGAATGGAGGGTGGCTTTTAGTGGTACTGTCGCTAGCGGGCCAAGAGGCGTTATATGGTATGGCGTTACAGCCTGCATTAACCCATGACATAGCCCAGCGTTGGGACAATATTAGCCATTGTGAACAGGCTTTTCCTGATCATCAGTATTTGCTTGAGGGTATTAATAAACTGAATAGTGGGCAGATCTCAGATACTTTCTGGGAGCAGGTCGGAATCCAATGTTTAGGTTGCTCTGGCTGTACCCAGCTTTGCCCTACATGTTCATGCTTTGGTACTCGTTCTATTACAGATAATAGCCTCAAGGAAGATACCGCGAGTCAGGTTCGTTTTTGGGATTCATGTTTATATGAAGGGTTTCAGCGCGAAGCGAGTTTTCATAATCCATCAATACAAGCTGGGTTGCGGGTGAAACGGTTTTGGACTCATAAATTCAGTCATGATTATGTGACAGCATTTGGTCGTTACGGTTGTGTTGGCTGCGGGCGTTGTGAGCAGACTTGCCCCGGTGTTATTGGCGTACATTCGATAATGAAAAGGATGGCTGATGATGTTTAATTTAACGCCTGTACCAATAGAAGTCGTAGATTTTTACGATGACGGTGAAGATTCTCGCCATTATCATTTTCGTCTGAACGGTGTTGAAAAAGAGACGATGTCAGCTTGGGGGGAAGCACAGCATGGTCAGTTTTTTATGCTGACTTTACCTGGTGTTGGTGAAGCGCCATTCACCTTTACAGCGTTACCGAATAAGCAAGGGGTGTTTGGCGCTTTAGTGCGCAAGATAGGAAGCGTAACTCATGCACTCTTTCAATGTGAGGTGGGCAATATTATTGGTGCACGAGGCCCATTTGGTAACGGGTGGCCAACGAAGAGTTTAGCGAAACAGCGGATCCTCATTATTGGTGGTGGTTGTGGTATTGCGCCTTTAGCCAGCATGATTAACGAGCTCATTGATACGCAAAGTTATACGCAGCTTGAAGTGATTTACGCTGCTCGTAACCGAGCGACGTTGATGTTAAACCCAGAGCGTAAACGCTGGCAGCACTGTATTCCAATGTTTAATGTTGTTGAAGACATCGCAGGTTTGGATGAACTTGATTATTACCAAGGAACCGCCGTGGGGATATTGCCGACCGTGCTACACGCATTTGGTGAACAGCCAGATCGGGTATTCATGGCAGGACCCGAGGGAATGATGGAGTCTGCAGCTGAGTATCTTGTCGCTTATGGTATAGAGCCAACAGCGATATATTTGTCTATTGAACGGCGGATGCATTGTGCCGTTGGTTTATGCGGCCACTGTTATCTACAAAACCATTATGTTTGTACAAATGGCCCGACTTTTACTTGGGCGAAGCTTCAGCAATGTGAAGCTGAATACCAGTAGAAGCAGCTATTGGTTTGGTTGAAAAAGTCATGATGCTGTGTGCTTGTATTAACGGGTGTGGCTTTGTAAATACGCGAGTAGCTGATTATAGCTTCTTATTTTTGGGTAATCGGTTTCGGGAATACTGATGTTGGTTTGTTGTTTTAGATCGGCTAGCAGGTTGAGGAAATCCATTGAATCGAGATCGCACTCTTCTCGCAGATCTTCATTAAGATCGATATCAGTTAAATTAATTTCTGGTGCTATACGCTTGATAGCATTAGCAATGTTGGTTGGCATGTCGCGTGAAGTCATAAAGCCTCCGGGTGTTGAAGTTGTTTTGCTAAAGCGTGTAAGAAGCGAGCGCCAATAAGTCCATCGCTAACGCGGTGATCCGCTGCTAGGGTGACTGTCATGACGTCGCCGATAGCAAGTTGACCATGAGTAACCATTGGCGTTTGGCGTAATCGACCAAGGCCGATAATGGCGACTTGAGGTGGATAAATAATGCCAGTAATACTGTCAGCCCCACGTTCTCCAATACTGGTGACTGTTATGGTTGCCTCATTGAGTTCAGAGCTGCGCAGATGACCATGGCGACTTCGTTCAATTTGATCCCGAAGCGCTGCCATCGTGTCATTGATTGTGAGCGTATTTGCATGGCGAAGGGCAGGAACAACCAGCCCACCTTGGCGTAAGCTAATAGTGTTGCCAATATGAATGCTTGAGGATGGGGTAAATTGCCCTTGGATATAAAAGCCGTTTAAGGCTGGATACTGGGGGAGTTGGCGAGCAATTGCGGCAATTAAGATAGCGGGAAGTAATAATCTATGTTCAGGCTCTCGCAACTGGTTTTGCTGCGTTAGCCATAGGTTCGCGGTTGTTAAGTTGATATCAAGAGAAAGATAGTAATGAGGAATGTCTTGTTTAGAGCGAGACATTGCATCACTGATTGCTTGGCGCATTCCTGACATTGCAAGGGTGGTTTCTTTAGGATGAGTAGGCACTATATTGTGTTCGGTATGAGCAGGAAGATCTCGCAGCAAGATCGCTCCCTGAGGTCCACTTCCCTGAAGTTGAGTAATGTTAATGCCGTTTTTATTCGCCTGCCGGTGAGCGGCCGGTGAAATAAATAACCGAGCTGTCGTTTGTTGCGGGGGAGATGTCGTGGCTGCGTGACCTTCTGATGGCGTTTCTGGCTTGTTAGTTAAAGAAGTGGCGCTGTTGGTTGCGCGACTCTCGGCTACGGAAGGGCTATCGGTTACTAAGGGATCATCGGTTATCATACGCGCAAGCACACTGCCGACGGGAAGTTTTGTCTCTGGTTTTATCAAGAGCTCAGAGATAGTACCACTGTGATAAGCCTCCATGTCGATAGCTCCCTTATTCGTCTCAACGACAGCAATGACATCTCCTTTTTCAACACTCTCTCCTGGCTGAATATGCCATTCAATCAGAGTGCCATCACGCATATCGGCACCAAGAGCAGGCATAGTGATATCAATCAGGGTACTTGTTTTTGGGTTACTCTTCATGATCTGACATCCGATTCTCACCTTGCAAGTCAGGTGCTTTGAATATTGCTCTAACCGTTGAAATAATTTTGTCAGTTTGAGGGAGCGCGGCTTGTTCAAGGTGATGAGGATAGGGGATTGGCACTTCTTGCGTGCATATTCGAGCAACAGGCGCATCGAGATACCAGAAGGCTTGCTCCATAATAATGGCACTGATCTCACCAGCGAGGCTGCCAGTGTACCAGCCTTCATCAATGATCACGGCTCGATGGGTCTTACACACACTGGCTGTAATGGTCTCACTATCGAGTGGTCGTAGTGAGCGTAGATCAATGACTTCTACACTGATCCCTTCGTGACTGAGCCGTTCAGCAGCATTCAGCGCTTTACCGAGGCTGCCACCATAGGTGAATAAACTAATATCAGATCCTATCCGTTTAATGAGCGCGCGATCCATAGCGGCATCAGGGGTATCTGTTACTGGGCCCGTTTCATTTAATAGCATGACATGTTCAAAGATTAGAACAGGATCAGGATCAGCCAAAGCTTGGCTCAGCATATGGCGAGCATCATTGTGAGTTGCTGGGCTGAGAACCTTGAGACCGGGCACATGGGCGTAAAAATTTTCCCAGCTATGTGAATGTTGTGCAGCCAGTTGTTTACCAGCACCGCAGGCCATTCGTATGACTAAAGGTACGTTGAATTGGCCTCCAGACATATGAAGTAACGTTGCGGCGCTATTGATAATTTGATCCATCGCAAGCAGGCTAAAGTTCACCGTCATTATTTCAACAATAGGCCGCATACCACCAAGGGCGGCACCGATGCCTACTCCAACAAAGCCCGACTCGCATAAGGGGGTATCTATTACTCTATCAGGCCCAAATTGGTCGATTAATCCTTTGCTGACGGCGTAACAGCCACCGTATCGCCCGACATCTTCTCCCATTAAAAAAATACGAGGATCATCGTTAAGGGCGTCACTTAGCCCATTGTGTAGTGCTTCACGATAAGTCAGTTTTGTCTCTTGTTGGGTGCAGCTGATGGGGGGAACTGGTGTTTGGCTGTCTGGGCTATGGACAAAGCGGGTAAGCTCTTCGATGGGCTCCCATTTACCCGATTCAGCAAACGCGATGGCATCGTCAATCTCCTGAGCAATTTCAGTTTCCATCTGGATGAGTTCTTGATCTTGAAAGTGACTGTTTTTTTGTAGCCATTGAATTAATTTTTTTACCGGGCCTTTTTCTTCCCATTGTGCAATTTCAGCTTTATCTCGGTAAAGCTGGGTATCAAAACTGGAGTGGCCTCGGAAACGGTAGGTTTGGCATTCAATAAAAAAGGGGCGCTGTTGCTGACGAATGTTATCAATGGCACTGCGAGCCGCAGCTTCAACATCGACAACATTCATGCCGTCAACTTGAACAGCATCAATACCATAACTCTCTGCCTTTAAAGCGATATTGGTTTTTGATTCCGATAATGAGAGTGCTGTGCCCATGGCGTATCGGTTATTTTCACAGATAAAAAGGACTGGTAATCGCCATAGGGCTGCTAGGTTAAGGCTTTCATGGAATTCACCCTCGGCGACGGCACCTTCACCGAAAAAACAAACAGCGACCGCATCGCGTTGCAGTTTTTTATTCGCCATTGCTAACCCCGTAGCCAATGGCAGCCCTCCACCGACGATCGCATTGCCACCATAAAAATGGCAGCTTTTATCAAATAAGTGCATGGACCCACCACGGCCACGGCTGCAGCCATTGGTTCGACCGTACATTTCGGCGAGAATGCTGCCCATACTCATACCTCGGGCTAAAGCATGGCCATGCTCTCGATAGGTTGCAATTACCTGATCATCATTACCAAGTGCAGCCATAACCCCGACAGCAATCGCTTCTTCACCAATGTAAAGGTGTAAAAACCCGCGTATTTTTTCGAGAGCATAAAGCTCGGCACATTTTTCTTCAAACCGACGAATACGTAACATTTGTCGTAACTGTTCAATAAGGTGATGGCGATTGATGTGGAGTCTACTGGTCATTGTTCATCACTCTCCAAAGTTGAGATGTCCCCTTCGGGAAGGCCAAGCTCACGCGCTTTGAGCAATCGACGCATGATTTTTCCACTCCGAGTTTTGGGGAGATTTTGGCGAAAAGCGATCTCTTTTGGTGCAACGACAGCCCCTAGGCGTTGGCGAGCGAGCCCGAGTAGCGCTTGCTGTAACGCTTGGTCACCGCTAATACCGGGTTTGAGTGAAACAAAAGCCATCACCCGTTGACCTGCGACAGGATCAGGCACGCCAATGACCCCTGCCTCGGCGACGGCAGGGTGCTCCATCAATACACTTTCCACTTCAAATGGCCCAATGAGATGACCTGAGGATTTGATTAGATCGTCTTTACGACCAACAAACCAGAAGTAGCCGTCTTCATCTTTCATTGCCAGATCGCCACTTAAATACCACCCATTGGCGAAACATTGTTGGTATTTTTGTTGCTGGTGGAGATAGCCTTGAAACATTGATGGCCAGCCAGCTTTAATGGCTAACTCACCGGTTTGCATCGGCGCGGTTTCGACAGTAAGCGCTCCATTTTTATCAGTATTAACAATGGCAGCTTCAATACCGGGTAGCGGTTGTCCCATAGAGCCGGGTTTTACGGGTTCCGTAAGGTAATTGGCAATCATGATGCCGCCTGTTTCGGTCTGCCACCAGTTATCGTGAAAGGGAATGCCTAATACGTTATTACCCCATTCTACGGCTTCAGGATTAAGAGGCTCGCCAACACTCGCCATAAAACGCAAGGCTGACAAATTAAATTGTTGAGCTAATTTATCACCCGATTTCATCAGCATTCGAATCGCTGTCGGCGCCGTATACCAAACGGAAACGTGATGGTCTTGTAGTATGCGGTACCAGCGTTCTGCATCGAATTCGGCTTCATCTATAACCATGGTAACACCAAGACAAAGCGGGGCAATAATGCCGTAGGTTGTACCTGTCACCCATCCGGGATCAGCGGTGCACCAGTAGATATCAGAGGGTTTGAGGTCAAGTGCATAGTAAGCAGATAGAAGGTGGTGTTGAACGGCTTGATGAACATGGATCACCCCTTTGGGCTTGCCCGTTGTGCCGCTGGTGAAGTGCAAAAGGGCCATATCGTGAGCTTGAGTATTGTGGCATGGTCGTTGATGGTTGGCCTGTACCATCATTGTTAAATAATCATAGCATCCTGGTTCATTGTCTGGATTGCCATCAATCAGTAATACAGCTTTAAGATGAGGAAGATCTCGCCACCAAGTTTTAAGCTTTTTACGGTATAAACTGCGGGTAGTGAGGATAAGATTTGCTTCTCCGATCTCCATGCGAGAACGAATTGGCTCGGGCCCAAAAGCGGAAAATAGAGGGGTAAAGGTACATCCAGCTTTGAGCGTGCCCATGGCAGCTATGTAGAGTTCGGGTCGACGACCAACAAGGCTAAAAACGCGATTGCCAGGGGAAAGACCAAGTTGAGTCAGTAAATCCGCAAACCCATTGGACTGCAGGTAGAGCTCGCGGTAACTAAAGTTAATGATTTGTGCATCTTTGCTTATCCAACGTAAGGCCGTTTTATGTTCGATGGGGGAGCCTAAGTGGCGATCAAGCGCTTCAAAACCAATGTTAATGCCACCTGATGCGAGCCCTTTAAGCTGAGCATCTTGGGGAATGCCATTAGTCTGAGCATGTTGATAATCTCTTAGATTGGCATTGTGGGTTGATCCTGGTTTGCGGATTAGCTTAACCATGGTACTTGCTCGGTCTGAAACGAATTTATCGCCTAGGTATTTTGTTCGTAAGCGACAGTGTATACCTCGTACAGAGTGTGGTTTATTAAGCCAGATTTGTCGTTGCAGTATTGAGACCCAATAGAGCGGCGATGGTTTAATATCGCGATTGAAAGCACCGCGTCGTATTTCATCTGATGTACGCGCGGTTTTTTATATCGAGAGGGTAGCGGTTAACGGCTATAAAGCGCTGTAGTTACGGCTAAATCGCATTGTTATAGAGTTCTCTAAATGCAGTTAACAACTTGTATTGGCTGGAAAAACCTTCGTTATTTATTTCCCAGCTCGTTAAAGAGGTGATTTGATAAAATGTAATCGCTGGCTGAGTGAGAAGTTTGTTAATAATGACATAATTGCCACTATCGGTCGTGGGCTCTAGAAAGCTAACACCGTCACGGCTTGTAATTTTAGTAAAGCGAACATCGTTACCATCGACTTTGAAGATATCTAAAAAAGCATAGTGCTCTTTCAAAGAGAGTAAGGATTTGTCTATAGAGCAGTCAACGGGAAGTTCTAGCTTAAGCACAAAACTGATCCTGTCTGGTTCAGCTAAGACGATAGGAACAAAGCATAAATCAGAGGAGCAAGAAGCACTTCCGACGATCATATTGGGTGAATGTGTGTCGATAGACCAGCCTGAACGCGTTATGCTCCCTGATTCTGGCTGAGCCCAAATGCTTGTTGGCATCCATGAAACCAGGGCAATTAAAGTAAGTAAGAGATGCTTATTCATCAGAGGCTCCAAAGCAATAAGTGCCTAGTTGGTTAGAGCGAAAACAAATATCGCCGTTAGTATCGTTTAACACATTTAACTGGTGACTTGTCCCATAGCCGAGAACACGTGCAAATTCATTATAAGCTCTCACCTTGCACGCTTTTTTAGGGTGTTTAACCGCCACCTGACCTTGCGTTAGCGTGATCGTTTTACTCAGAAAGTGTTGATAGTAATTGTAAGTAGCTGAAACATCGCTGCCCATACAAGAATCATCAGGGCTAACATTGCTCACTTGTATTTTAAGCGTATGATCTTTTATATCTAATTTAACCTCTGCAAGGCTATACCCATTTATATTAATATCTTTAATAGTTGTAATATAGTGGCCTCTATTGATTTTATAAAATGAAATCCAATCGTGGATGATGTAAATATTTATTGATATGAGGGTCAAGATAATAACTTTATATTTAAGAACCATAAGAGCAAAAATCTATTAAGTCATGATTGTGTTGTAGATTATCGATGAAGGCATTAATGGAGTAGGTGGTATTGATTCGATCATTGTTAGCCTTACATGATAAGTAAACTCTATAATTATTGATACTAAAGCTAAGGTTGTCTGACGATTTGTTGAAAAAATCGTGGTCCCAACTTGAAATATGGTAATCAGCATCTACTTCTTCATTGAGGTATATGAGCGAATAAGATGAGGTGTTGCTTCCATTTTTGTGAAAATATTGAAAAAAAACCATAAATTGTAAGCTGATGATGAAGAACATAGTCAGCTGAAGTGTTATTTTATTCTTTAACAGACGAACATGATTTTTTTTAGTTGTAATTTCTTTATTGTCATCAATTTTATATGTTGTGGTATCTGTAGAATTTACAACGATCTGCCACTGACTTGATATACGATAGCCTACTCTAGGCGTAGTGACGATTAATTGAGTAATACCAACCTTATCGAATTTCTTACGTAAAGTTGATACCACTTGTGTCAAACTTTTGTCGGGATCTGAGATCACTCGCCCCTCCCATAACTGTTCAATGCAAAATTGTCGAGTGACAGTTTTATGATTCAACAGTAATTCGAATAGCTTCCCTTCTATAATGGTAAGTGTGATTTTATATTCGTCATTGATAATGATTTGGTACGGATCGGCACATAACTCAATAGAGTTATTCTCATTGATAATACTTATGCTGTCCATTTTATATTAGCCACTTTTAATCGGCAAAATTTGATGTTGCTATTATTAACAAGCCTTAAAGTTAAATAAAGTTAAATAAGGCTAAATGATTATTTTTCAGTCTTTAACTGTACATAAAAAAACTAAATAAGTGTCAAACCGACAAAATGCATCGCATTTTATTACTTTCTATGGCTGTTTTAGCAGATGAACATCACAAGTTTTGGCTGTGTGTTATTTGTCTTTATTTAACATGCTCTCGCTGTTCTGCTTCGGTAATCTTGCCCTGTTTTTATACCAATTAAGGATATGGCGTGATATTGACTAAACCGAGAAAATTCATCTTAGAGGGTGAAACCCATGCCCCAGCCATAAGTGATGACCTCAATTTCTCTTATCGCATTGATGCAAAGGACAAGCAGCTGCGCTTTACCCCAGTTGTGCAACAAATTCATAGTTATACAAAACCGTCAATTAACCGTTATGAAGTGTTTTTTAGGCCAGAAGGTTTGTGTACAGAAGCTTTCTATCAAGAATTAAGCGATGAAGAGGCCTGTTTCATTGCAAAGAAACAGTTGAAGTGGTTGGTTCGATATATTGACGTTAAAACCAGCAATACAAATTTACTGGTTGATGAGCTTTTTGTGAATGTCGATCCTGCTGCTTTATCTTCAGTCGTTGCTGATATTATCTTGCTGCGTGATGTATTAGCCGCCCGTAATGTGAAATTAGTGATTGAGATAACAGAACGAAAACCTGAGGCATTAAATGTAGCACTCATTCAAGAGATGCATGCTTACGGAGTTTTGTTTGCATTAGATGACTACTGTTTTAATAACGACGTTCGACACGGTTTACTAACTGAGCATTGCATCGCTTTTATTAAAGCGGATGTTGCTAGTATTCGTGAGTTAATACATCCATCAATTGAATTAAGAAAGTATAGCAATCAAGCCTTAATTATTGAAAGAGTAGAGTCAGTGAATGACATTGATATTTGCCTTCAGATTAAATGCGAAGGTATTCAAGGTTTTTACTTAAGCCATGCTGTAGATATTGACAGTATTTATGCTTATTAACGCCGAAATATCTTGGCTAATGACAACTGCAGATTGAGTGATAGTTGGTATTTTATATACCTTCGTCGAAATAAAAATAGTATAGCGATACTGGATTTATAATGTTTAAAAGAATAACCGTCGTACTGATAGTCTTGCTGACTATCTTTGTATCTTTGATGATTTCGTATAATGCATTTTCGATGTTTGATTCAATGCGAGATCAAAATAAAGTCAGAGTTGAACAAATCCTACAAATACAAAGCCAAGTTGTTAATAAGTTAGAGTTGTTAGCAAAAAATGGTGACTTATCTGAGGAGAAAGCGAAAACCGTGGCGCTTGAGATATTACGAGGCATTCAATACTCAGATAATGAATATGTATGGACTGCAACACGTGATAATCAAGGTTTATTGCGATTTATTTCTGCACCATCAGATCCCCAAATTCATGATAAGTCTTTTAGTGAAATTGTCGGTGAACAGACAGAGCTTGCGCTGATGTCTAATATGTCGGATAAAGCGAGTAATACGCCAGTCAATTATGTTTGGCAGTCTACCAACGGTGATGTCACAACCGATATTAATAGCGTTGCAATCAAAACCGATGATTGGGGTTGGTTCTTAGGTAATGGTGTACAAGATCATGAAATAAAAGAAGAGATCAAGATTACGTTAGGCTACAACATGGCAATTACCTTCCTGCTGTATGTGAGCGTAGTTGCGATTATGTACTTTGTAATTAAGCATGAATTGAAAGGGATCAGCCCAATTACACGCTTTATTGGTGCAATGGCTTCCGGTGATTTTGAACGATTGAAGATGACAAAATCAGGGAATGAGCTAGATACAATAGCGAACTCACTGGAAGAGCTCCAGCTTCGTATTCGCTCTATCGTATCGTTATCTGCCCATCATATGTCGAGTATTCAAGAGAGTCAGCAACGCCTGACAGATATCGTAGAAGTTAACATCGAGAACTCTGAATACTCATATACCGAAATTGAACAAGTGGCGACCGCCGCAACAGAGCTATCAGCGACTGCAGCTGAGATAGCACTAAATGCGCATGAAGCGGAAGATGCAGCGGTAACTGCAATAGAAGTAATAGAAGAAAGCAGCAAGATGATCATTCGCGCGGAAGAGATCACATCCCAAGTGAATGATTCGATTCTTGCATCATCTGAGATTATTCATGGATTACGTAATTATTCTGAAGATATCGTATCTGTGATCCAAGTGATCAACAATCTATCAGATCAAGTGAATTTACTGGCACTTAATGCGGCGATTGAAGCGGCAAGAGCGGGTGAAGCAGGACGAGGTTTTGCTGTTGTAGCCGATGAAGTACGATCATTAGCGGGGAAAACTCAGCAAGCGACTGTAGGTATCCAAGAAATTATTGATAACTTACAAAAAAATTCAGTAGAAGCCGATGTGAGTATGAAAGACAACGTGACGATGGTGATTGAATCTAAGCAGATAATTACGGATTTTACTTTTGCTTTCGAAAATATCTCCGCAAAAATTGGTGATATTTCAAATGTAAACGCCTTGGTTGCAACGGCAACGGAAGAGCAATCGTCTGTGACGAAAGATATTTCTGAACGGATCGAAGGTATCAATAGTGCGGTTAATACCAATGTTGATAATAGTAAGGAAACCTCTTTTATCAATAATACGATCACTGCCTCTGTCAGTGAACTAAAGGATGAGATGAGTTTTTTTAAAGTTGCCGAATGCTGATTGTTGAAGGTCTTTCCATTGTCCAAAAAGTCTCTACAAGAGTCATTTTCTATAATGGCTAAAAAATCTATTACTAGATACGGTTATTTTTCACTCGACTCTATCGTGCAATGTAGAATTAAACACAGGGATAATAAGCTTCAGATAAACCTTGCTACTAGAAACAAGCTAGTACCTTTTAGTTGTAATAAACAAAGCAAAAAATTGGATGTGCTTACTAAGAAGCACATTGAATCTGAAAAGACGATCCCAGTTGAACCAACGACTCGTCGAGTTTCTAGCTATCGATTTGCAAGTATCTGGAGTGAGGTGTCTTTATTGACAAAAAAATTAAGTTTCAAGAAATAGAAGAGCTAATAAAAAATATTTTAGCCACATATATATTTGCTAGGTGATTTCATTCCAATATAAAAGGGAAGTCATGTTCAAGAAGTTATGTTTATTAATGCTTACAGCTGTGTCTATTACCGTAAACGCGACCAGCGGTATAACAATAGGTAATCGATTAGATAACCTTAATGAGGTAAGCATTTCTGATGCGCAGATTAAAACACAGATTGAAGCGGGGGATTTTGAATCGGTTTTCAGCCTCTATCGTGAACTCAATCAAGAAAAAATGAATATTGAAGGGGTTAATCAAACCATTAATGTTGACGAGGTTGCGAGTAAGCTTGCATCAGTCCAACAAGATGTAATAAATGAAGCCTATGACACAATCAAAAGTAACACGGGTAGAATACTTCCTATCGATCCAAACTTTGTGCCTTCAGGGCTGATAGTGTTAGGAGCGACACCTAAACTCGGTATTTTGGAAAGTCGACTCGATCAGGCTTATCAACTTGCTATGCTTTATCCTACTATCCCTGTGGTTGTTTCAGGTAAAGGGCGAAAAGCAGGGGAAGTGGAAGCCGACTATATGTACGACTATCTTGTGTCTAAAGGGCTGGATAGTCAGCGAATATTTCAAGAAGTCGAATCTGAAGATACTGTGGGTAATGCGGTCTTTACCTACTTTAGGATCGATCAGGAGCCTGTACTTCAAAATATAAAAGATTGGTTGATTGTCACCAATAATTATCATGCGATGCGGGCGTTATTTAACTACGCTAGGGTGTTTCCTATGAACATGCAGCTTGCTGTTTATTTAGCACCTTTATTGCCAGAGGGAGTGGTTAACCCTGATGAGGATAAAATCCTTAAAGACTTAGTAGCCAGTGAGATCGGTTCTGAATCTAATCAGCAATTTTTACAGCTATTGAAGCTGACTTGGTTTGATTCGGTGAGTCGGTTATTTATTGGGAAAGATATTACCAGTCAGCCATGCTCAATTCTTACAGAGATGCTGCTTCATCATACACTGTACAAAAATAAGCCAGAACCGCTTACGTTAAGTTTCCAATGTGTAGTGCCCATGAGCAGTTAGCGTCGCGCTAGGCTGTTGGCGTAGATGTGGAAAGAGGTGTGACAATAAAGGGAAACCGCTGTGTGCCATGATTAAGCACTCAGCGGTTTTTTTGCCTGTTATTCGACAGGGAATAACATCTGATTAAAGCACGCCTTATTGGGGGGAAGTCGGCTTATTCTCACTCAGGGCAAAATGGGGAAGGCAAGCGCGATATGTTCGATTTTCATAATCGTTCCTCTATGAACTGAATCTATTATGGGGTTAAAAGTAGGAACGAAAAAGAGTGTGATTTTTATTATTAAGTGCCGTATTTATGATGAATTGGCGCGACAATATAGGAAAATTCTCGATAATTGCCTAAAATACGGAAAAAATAAAAAACGAAGGTGCTTGTTTTGCAGGAAGTGAAACTATTTCGCTATTATTCACGGCTGATTCCACTCGGAGCGAAAGAAGAGCTCTCGCTGACACTGAGTGAAGTTGCTGATAAGTTGAGCTCTAGTTTGCGCCATGCCCGTAATTTATTGGGGCAAATGCAAGCTGTCAACTGGCTAACGTGGCAACCAAGCGTCGGTAGAAACCAACGTTCAACATTGACATTGCACCTGGCAGCAAAAGAGTTGCAGCAGATCATTGCCTTACAGTTTGTAGAGCAAGGCTATTATGATAAGGCCTTAGAGATGCTAGATGGCAATCAGCAATGGTTTGGATCCTTGCTAAAGGATACATCAGGGGCGACACAACGCTCTGGTGAGTTGCATTTACAGCTTACCTATTACCGCCCGTTTAGCCGTATTGTGCCCCATGAACCTCAGCGTAATAGCGAGCGTTTTTTCTTGCGTCAGATATACAGTTGCCTCGTACGCTGCGACGCTCATGGTCATATCGAAGCAGATCTTGCCCACCATTGGCAACATGATAGTAGTGGTAAGTGTTGGAAGTTTTATCTCCGCCGAGGGTTAACGTTTCATGATGGCAGTGAAATTACCGCACCGTTGATCGCACAGTTAATTACCCTGCTACAACAACAGCCTGCTTATCAGCAGGATTTAGAACATCTCGCCGCTGTAACGGCAACCCGAGACCATACGTTGGTTTTCGAATTGACCCAAGCCGACTTAGGTTTTGCTGGCCTACTGGCTGATCCAAAATATTCAATCCAGCCACCTAATCAATTATCGACAAGCTCAAAGCGTGCAATAGGCAGTGGCCCTTTTCAAGTGGTGAGCCACACCAAAGAAAAGTTGCACTTACAAGCCTTTCCGCATTATTACGCCTGCCGTGCTTTAACTGATGAAGTCACGATTTGGCATGTTCCAACTTTTAATAAAAAGAAACTTACCTTAGATGGTGAAGCGACTACGGTGATTAATGATGATTTCCCTGAATTGCCAACATGCCGACAGTATTTACAGTGCTTAGACAGTAATCAAGGCGAGGGGACTGTTTTAGATACCAATCGAAAGGCTTCAGGGTACGATCAAACCAGCTTGATACAGTCTGAAATGCAGCGCGCTTTGTTAGAGCACGGGTGCGTGTATCTTGTATTTAATCAGCGTCAGTCAGTATTGACGGAAGAGCAACGCCATTGGTTACGCGCGTATTTAGCACCCAAAGAGATACTGCATGCCGTCGGTACGACAGAAGAGCTTCAAGGGCTGCAAGCCGCCACTAACCTTTTGCCAATTTGGACGGCGGTGTTTACACCTCTCGCACATGCCTGCTCTTTACCCAAGCAACTATCTATCGCGCATTACGATCAAAGTGATTTGCGAAATGCAGCACAGGGGATTGCTAAGCTACTGGAAGACAAAGGTGTGGAAACAGCAACGGTGGGGTATAGCTATGAACAACTTCAGGCACATATCCGCACAGATTCAGTACGAGAGGATTTGGTTTTAACCAGTACTAGCCTTGATGATAATCGTCCTGCATCAGCATTTAGGTGGCTATATGCCGATCCTCTGTTAAATAACCTATTATCGCCCGCACAAAGAGAGTGGCTAACCTCACAGTTAGTGTCGATTCGGCAATCCACCCAACTCGATGCCTATTTATCAGCAATAGAACCGCTGGCAACAGCGATGATTAACGCTTCTTGGCTAGTCCCCTTATACCACCACAAGCAAACACTGCGTTTTCAAGATGTTTTACAAGGCGTGGCAATAACAAATTGGGGCTGGCCTGAAATTAAAGATGTATGGGTTGAGAATTGAGTTCGCTTTGCACGTGAAGATTACAATCATTGCTGGTTTTGATTTATCAATCAAGACCAGCTCAACGTTTCTTAATTATTAAATCAAAATGCGCACTTTAAAAAATAAAGCGTTAAGGTTTTATAAATTAAGCGGGGTGTTATAATAAATCTTTGAACTAAAGTCACAAAAACGTCAGCTAAACCGCCTCATATTTTATAAAATCCTTGCCTTGTTTTAGTCACTGAATTTTGACGTTATTTATTTACATTCACATGTAAATAAATACTTACAGTACGCCGTTTTATCTTTGCTTGATTATTTGACACTTATACCGTCATCTATATGATATGCCGACTTTGTACCTCTCATTTATATTATTTATTTTCTATAAGGTTCATTAATAATGCATTATAAGAACTTGTCTGTAGGGAAAAAGATTGGCGTTGTCTTTTTTTCTATTGGTCTAGCTGTTGCTGCACTAGGCTATTTTTT
Source organism: Photobacterium kagoshimensis (assembly GCF_050337045.1). Lineage (NCBI taxonomy): Bacteria > Pseudomonadati > Pseudomonadota > Gammaproteobacteria > Vibrionales > Vibrionaceae > Photobacterium > Photobacterium kagoshimensis. The sequence continues at coordinate 156,579 of NZ_JAKJSO010000014.1, forward strand.
AATTTCAGAAATAGCAGCGATTAAAGATAATCTGTTAGACATAACAGACGGTACTATGCCAAGGATAGTACTGGTTCAAGATCTACAAACAGATATTGCCTCGCTGAGAATGGATGAATTCTTCCTGTTATCAAACAGTAACAATGATCAAGTGGGAACAGTATTAGCCAACATTGAAAAAGCGAATAGTAACGTTTCTGCTAAGCTGACGCAGTTCCAGTCAATGTCGATCACGCCAGAGTCTCGTAATCAACTTCAAAGTGTTATTAAAGACTGGGATATATATGTATCGAGCAAGAATGGTTTTTCATCAGCAATTAAAAATAAAGAGATAGCTTACGCTAACAAGATTGCCTCAGATTCTTATCAAGCGTTCAATACTCTTCAAGGCTCTCTCGATAAGCTATTAAATTTAACTCATAAAGAAAGCATGAGTGAAAGGGATCAATCATTAGATTTTGTTGAGCAGTCGAATACATTTGCGTTAATTGGTATTTTTGCACTTATTGCTTTTATGGTTGTTATGAATAGCTTCTTGACTCGCCAAATTTGCTCACCGTTATCACTTGTGACCGTGTTGGCGGGTAAAATTGCAGCGGGTGATCTGACTCACCGTTTGAACAGAGAAAACATTGGCAATGATGAACTTGGCGTATTGGCTGATTCATGTATCAAAATGCAAGATCATTTACGTGACTTGGTGAATGATATTTCAAGCTCTGTTACTCAGCTAAGTGCTGCTATTGAAGAGGTGAGTACGGTTTCTACGCATGCATCGGATGGTATGAAGCACCAGCAAGATGAATTGACAATGATTGCGACTGCGATGAATCAGATGCAGTCCACGGTGCAAGAAGTTGCGAATAATACTGAAGATGCTTCTAGTGCGGCCAATAAAGCGACCGAAGATGCGAATGAGAGCACCCGCGTTGTAACCAAAAACATCGAAGAAATTCAACGTGTCGCAGCTGTTATTGAGCATGCGGGTGAAATGGTTAATCAACTAGAGCAAGATTCCGCCAGTATCAGTATGGTCGTTGATGTGATCAGCGGTATTGCAGAGCAAACAAACCTCCTTGCGTTGAATGCTGCGATTGAAGCGGCTCGTGCTGGCGATCAAGGGCGCGGCTTTGCGGTAGTGGCAGATGAAGTTCGCACTTTAGCAGGGCGTACGTCTGAATCAACCAGCGAAATCATTGCGATTATTGAAAAGCTGCAGCAACGTGCCAAAGACACCGGTGAAGCGACCAAGGAAAGTTGTGTGCTGATCCAATCATGCGTTGAACAAACAGAGTTAACCGGTACACATATTTCACAAATCGAAGGTGGCGTAAACCAGATCGCAAGCATGAACATGCAGATCGCAAGTGCATGTAGTGAACAGACTTCTGTTACTGAAGAACTCAGTCGCAACGTCGAGAATATTAATGAATCGTCGCATAGCGTAGCGGCAGGGGCAGAACAAACCTCACAAGCTTGCGTAGAGTTAAGCCAACTTGCAACAGGCTTACAGGGAATGATCGGTCGTTTTAAAATTGTGTAACTAATATCAAGTCAGCACTTATTTATCTGCATACACTTAAAGCCTTACTGCATTCAGTAAGGCTTTTTCTTTTATGGCTGTGAATGGGAATTGTTTATTTAATTCTCAATACGCAGTAGGTGAAAGTGTTTTTTACCCCTACGTAAGACTAAGTATTGCTGTTGTAGTGGTAAGTAGGTGCTAAGGTCATCAGAAATAGCCGTTTCGCCATTAATACTGATGGCGCGATTAGCCATAAATTCGCGCGCTTGACGGTTAGACGATGCAAGCCCAGATTTTACTAACAGCGCAGGCAGTGACAGAGATGGATCCCATTTACTGCATGGTAAGCCATCCAGCGCTAATTGCTCTAGTTCAGCAAGTGTAAGTGAGTGTAAATCACCTAAGAAAAGGGCTTCACTAATACGCTGTGCTGAATGTAGCGCTTCGTGACCATGTACTAGCATCGTTAATGCTTCTGCCAGTATTTTTTGTGCTTGAGGTTTCCCATTTCGGGCTGCATCTTGCTGTTCAATGTCAGCAATCACATCAATACTCAAGAAAGTGTAGTAACGCAAGAAGTTGTATACATCAGCATCGGCGCTGTTTAACCAAAATTGGTAAAAGCTGTAAGGTGATGTTTTGGCTGGGTCTAGCCATACCGCACCACTTTCGGTTTTTCCAAACTTTGTGCCATCAGACTTGGTGATTAACGGTAAGGTTAAACCAAAGACTTTTTGTTGGTTCAAACGGCGAGTTAAGTCGATACCGCTGGTTATATTGCCCCACTGATCGTTGCCGCCAATTTGTAAGCTACAGTTGTGGTGCTGGTTAAGGTGTGCAAAATCGTAAGATTGTAGTAAAGAGTATGAAAACTCAGTGAATGAGATCCCTTGATCGGGGCGATGTAAACGCTGCTTTACCGACTCTTTGTTGATCATTGCATTAACTGAAAAGTGCTTACCAATATCTCGGAAAAAACGGATGATATTCATACCTGAAATCCAGTCGGCATTATTGAGGATCTCAGCTGACGTTGAGTGTTCATCCGTTAAGATATGCTGGATTTGTGCGCCTAGATCATCGACCCATTGATTCACGATTTCTTCGCTGTTTAATACTCTCTCATTGGCTTTAAAACTGGGGTCGCCAATCATGCCTGTTGCCCCACCAACTAATGCGACGGCCTTGTGACCTGCAAGTTGGAAGCGATGAAGCATGAGTAAAGGAACCAAGTGGCCTATATGTAGGCTGCCTGCTGTTGGGTCAAAGCCACAATAGACGGTACGTGACTCAGCCAAGTGTTGCTGTAGCTCCTCGCTGTTAGAGGCTTGCGCAATTAGGCCACGCTGTTGCAATTCATTAAATAAGTCTTGGTTGATAGTCGACATATTGATTCCTGTAGAACGAGATATGCCGCTATCCTGACGTGAATTACCTCACTTTTGGTTATCCCTATAGGGATAGAGAGGGCATTTTGTTATGCTAAGCGACTTGTTTCTTTGTGTGAAAGAAAGCGATGAACAATACGACATGGTTAACAGCCTTAGCTCAAACCATCAATGCGCAGAATAAAGCAAACTTTGCCTCGACATTGGTGGCATTGATCCGTCTGCATGTTGATTTCGACTGTGTTGTGATCTTGGGGTATAACCGCCAGCGTCGGCCTGTGTATCTGTACGATGCAATACCGAAAAACAGGGAGCTATTGTTTCAGCATTACCTGAATCGTTCTTATGTTGATGACCCTTTTTTTCGTGCTTTTGAAGAAGGGCTGGAACAAGGGGTGTATCGGCATGATGCATTGGCTGCTAAGTTGGGAATAAACCCTGATTACATTAATGATTTTTATCAATCGACGGGATGGAGCGATGAAGTTGGGTTTGTGATCCCACTCGACACTGACAGGTGCGTGGTGATCAATCTTGGTTATTTACAAGGTAAAGCTTCTGGGCTGCTCTCGACGGAGAAAAAAAAGCAAATACAGAGCCTGCATCAAATCTATGACGTTATTGCTGCGTTAACTCGACAGCATTGGTTGAATCAATCTTTTTTATTGGCAGATGCCCCCGTCAATAATGCGCGTATTCGTTATGCCGTGGAGCAAGCAATCAATGAATTTGGTCAAGCTGTTCTAACGGAGCGTGAACATGATGTACTGAAATTAATCGTGCAAGGTTTTGATTCAAAAGCGATAGCTGAACAGCTAAATATTGGAATGGGAACGGTGAAAAATCATCGTAAAAAAATATATGCCAATTTGAACGTTGCATCTGTTAGTGAGTTGTTCGGGTTATTTTTGAATTACTTGATCACGGTAGATGCCGCTGATCGTGCTGTGGTGGAATAGGCTTGTTTAATATTGAATCGATTGGGTTCGTTGTTGAAATCGCCGACATTAGATGTGAGTTCATGATGGAGGGAAGTCGAGGATACATCGCAAATTAATATCTATAACGAATACAGTGAAAGGTGTAATATAGCGTTTGGTTTGATCAAATCTCTGGTGTGATAAGCAGCGAATGGTCATGAAAATGCTTCAGTGAGTAGATCCGTGGCGACAATAACTTTAAAAGATGAAAAGGTCTTCATCGACTCTCATTACGGCGTCGTTATACACCGTGATTTCAAACCCCTCTATGCCGATGATACGTATGCAACCCATTATGGTTACACATCGAGTGAAGAGGTCCTCGCGCTTCCGTCATTACTACAACTAATTTCTGAACCTGAGCATGCAAAGGCTCTCGCGACGTATGCTGGCGTTATGTCTGGGCGGTTAAAACCTGGGGTACGTTCGTATAAAAATATCGATAGCGCAGGTAATGAGCTTATCGTCCTTACAGTTGACCACGTTATTGAATGGCAGGGTGAACCTGCGATGCAGATTACCATCATTGATCTGAGCTCACAGATTGAAACCCAGCGCCAACTTAAAGCCAGTGAAGAGCGCTATCGCGAGTTGATTGATGGTTCAATTCAAGGCATTGTGGTTCATCGTGATTTGACCCCCTTATTTTGTAATCGAGCTTATGCGCAGATGCATGGTTTCGATAATGAACAAGCCATGATTGAATATGGTTCAATTATGCCTCTCATCGCATTGCCATTTCATCAGCAAGCCCTCGACGAGAGCGCCGCTCTTATTAACGGAGCCGCTGAAACAATCAAAGCAGAAGTAAAAGGCTTTAAGGCTGATGGTTCTACGATTTGGTTAAGTTTATTGTCACGTCCTGTGATTTGGGATGGTGAATTAGCGGTACAAGTGACAGCGATGGACATCACCGAACAACATGTGCTGCGTGAAAAACTAGAACACCAAGCTAACTATGATGGATTGACAAACTTGCTCAATCGCCGAGCAACCTCAGAAATTCTGACTCAGCAATTTGAAGTCGCTAGCGCTGAAAACCAACCGCTAAGTTGTGTCATGATAGATCTTGATAATTTTAAACAGATCAATGACCAGTATGGGCATCAGATTGGCGATGAAATATTGTGCCTATTCGCAACTGTTAGTCTTCAAAATTTAAGGGAGACCGATATTATAGGGCGCTGGGGGGGCGAAGAGTTTATCTTGAGCTTACCTGGGCATGATCAATTGCAAGCGGCTGCAGTTGCCAATCGGCTATGTCTGGCATTGTCGCAAGTGGCCGTAGAAACAGATCTTGGCCCGTTATTCTTTTCAGCAAGCATGGGGGTTGCAACCATGAGTCCTGAAATCACCTCACTGGATCAGCTGGTATCGAAAGCAGATCGTGCGTTATACCAAGCCAAGCATAATGGCAAAAATTGTGTGGCTTTACAGGATGGTATTGAGTACGAAGCGTAAACAATATCTACTGGTATGACAGTTAACGTATAGCGCTTTTCTCTGTTACCACCCTTGCATTCATCATTATGAATATTGTTTCAAAGTAACACTTCTCGCCAGCTTTTATCTTCTCATTTCACAAACATCTCATTTGTACCCAATTTACTAGATTAATGTGCTTTAAATCACACCAAAACCACCCTTGGGATATAATTCTTAACATATCGCTTACATTGTGTTTATTATGCTGTATACAAATCAATCAAGAAGCAATGTAAAACAGGGAGTGTTTCATGCAATCAGTAGTCGATTTTTTGAATGGAATTATTTGGAGCCCAGTGCTCATTTATTTGTGTTTGGGGGCGGGGTTATTCTATTCGGTCACTACGCGCTTTGTGCAATTACGTCATTTTCGTGAAATGTGGCGTCTTTTGTTATCAGGGAAAAGTTCAGAGAAAGGGATATCATCTTTCCAAGCACTTGCTGTTTCATTATCAGGCCGTGTAGGTACGGGTAACATTGCAGGTGTTGCTGCTGCCATTGGTTTTGGTGGCCCCGGTGCTGTCTTTTGGATGTGGGTCGTTGCTTTTTTAGGTGCAGCGACGGCTTATGCGGAGTCTACGATAGCGCAAATATACAAAGAAGAAGATGAAGGTCAGTTCCGTGGTGGCCCAGCTTATTACATTGAAAAGTGTATGGGGCAAAGTTGGTATGCGTGGATCTTTGCGATCGCAACGATCTTTGCGTGTGGCGTATTATTACCAGGCGTGCAATCCAATAGTATCGGTAATGCTGTTGAAGCTGCATTTGGCTCAGGCGCGATGATCGAAACCGCGATTGGTACTTTTAGCTTCGCGAAAATTGCGACAGGCACCATTATCTCAATCATTCTTGGCTTTATCATTTTTGGTGGTGTTAAGCGTATCGCGCATTTTACCCAAATTGTTGTGCCATTTATGGCATTGGCGTACATCATTATTGCGTTTGTTATCATTCTACTAAACATCAGCCAAGTACCTGGTATTGTCATGATGATTTTAGGTGATGCATTTACACCAATGGCGGGGTTTGGTGCTGCAATTGGTTGGGGTGTTAAGCGTGGTGTTTACTCTAACGAAGCCGGTCAGGGTACAGGTCCTCATGCTGCTGCCGCTGCGCATGTTCAGCACCCGGCACAGCAAGGTTTAGTTCAATCATTCTCTATCTACATCGATACATTGCTCGTGTGTTCTGCAACGGCATTTATGATCCTTCTGACTGGTGCTTACAATGTGCATGGTGGCGGTGAAGGGGCATTTTTAATACAAAACTTGTCAGCTGAAATTGGTGCCAATGGGCCTGTCTTTACGCAAATGGCGATTGAAAGTGCGCTACCGGGTTTAGGTAAACCTTTTATTGCTTTTGCCCTGTTCTTCTTCGCCTTTACGACGATATTGGCTTACTACTATATTGCAGAAACGAACATTGCGTTTATTCGTCGTAAGCTAAAAATCTCGGGCATGATGTTTGTTCTGAAGATTATCCTGATGGTATCGGTGTTTTACGGTACGGTGAAAGCGGCTGATTTAGCTTGGGCGATGGGTGACGTAGGTGTTGGCCTGATGGCGTGGCTGAATATAGTGGGTATTTTGATCATCTTCTTTATGTCAAAACCTGCACTTAAAGCGTTGGAAGATTATGAAGCCCAGCAAAAAGCAGGCGTGACAGAATTTACCTTTGACCCTGTAAAACTCGGCATTAAAGGTGCAGATTACTGGGAGAAAAAATGCCACGGTAAAACAGCGGATAAACCACAAGATGCAGATGGCAGTGCACCCGCTAAATCAACGGTGTAATAATCCAGATTAGATATAACCAGCTAATAGTTACCACGTGAGAGGCTAGCCCATGGTTAGCCTCTTTTTTATTTAGGCTAATTGCAGCAAAAACGTTACCCATCATGATTTGATCATTGATAGAGCGGTATTAGCCGCATACAAACCAAGAATGGGCGGGCGCAGTAATATAAGCACGATCGTGCCATTCTAGTTTTTCCATAATGGGGGCGGTGCGAATGTCGCCTTTTATTTTCGCCGTCACTAATACTCGTACTTTACCCACATCAACACTGTCGACGGTGCCTAAAAAAGTATGACCGAGTGGACTGTCATTCGCTTGGTCATATAAGCAAACAGTTTGTCCCGTCGAGTTGTAGATATACAAACTCTCTTGATCCCACGTCTGATCATCGAGTGGGGCTACAGGTGTTTGATAGAGTTGGCCATAGGTATCATTTTTTGAAATTAACTGGCGTGTTGATGTATACGGCTGATACCCAAGTATTTTTGCTGATGCCTGCCATTCATCGGGGGCAGCATCCGTATTTTCAATCACGCGCATGGTGATAAAAGGGCCATCAAGACAAAGATCTGCCCATAGCTCGGTGCTGGATATTCGGGCATAAAAAATAGGTGCTTCATCAATAGTGTTGGCATTACTTACACACCAAGTCCCTGTGGACTGATGGACTAACTTACCTTGGTTCGCATCACAGGTGCGCTTGGCGAGTTGTTGGTATTCGGCAATATCAGTGATGGCACTTTCCGGGCTGGTGGCACAATAACGGTAGGCAAAGGAGTAGGTATTTTTGGGGTAAAATAACCCTTTATCAACCACAGCACCATTACGGCGAGTGTCATTCATATCAATGAATGCCTGGGTTGAGAGCAAAAAGTACATCTCGGGTGACTTAGAGACAAATAAAGGCGTTGAGCTACAGGCTGTGAGTGTTAAAAATAGGGTTGTAAACAACCATTTGGTGGAATGTTGAAAACGAGCCATAACCGCCTCTTTAAACTGACCTGAGTAGATCAAGTGTAAAGGAGTCATGCTAGGGCAGGATGTCTTAGATATGAAACGAAGGGTTTTTATTACTTGAATGGCAAAGAAAAGTTGCAAACAGTAAGCCACAGAAGAGTGGCTTACCTATTGATAGACATAAGCAATGATTAGTTACTTAGTGTCGCGTTTAGCCATTCACTAAATTGCCCTTTTGGTAGCGCACCGTTTAGCTGATCAATCATCTGGCCATTTTTGAATACCATAATGGTTGGGATGCTACGAATTCGATATTGTGCCGCTAGCGCTTGCTGGGCTTCAGTATCAATTTTAACAAAACGAGCCTGTCCTTCTTTTTCTGCTGCTACATCTTCAAAAATGGGCGCAAAGCCGACACAGGGGTTACACCATGGGGCCCAGAAATCGACAACAACTGGTGTTTCGCTTTGAATTAACGAAAGAAAGTTATCGCTAGTACCTTCAACTGGCTTGCCATCAATGAGTTTTTCTTTACATGCACCGCAGGTTGCTGACTCGGCAACTCGTTCGATAGGTAAACGGTTCATTGCTTTACAGTGAGGGCAGCGGGTTGTCATAGTTGTCATCATTTTTCTTCCTGTACTGACTATGCAGGCAATGTAACGGTTTATGAGTTTGAGCAAAAGCGGATTCTTTCAATGGCTGCAATAGATAGAATCGATGGTGGATTATACGTGGCTTAAAATAGTGATGAATAAGTGTGGCGTCATGTATATATCCTTGATTTATCTATGCTCAACGGCTCACGGTAGCATTATTTTTTACGCCAAGAATGCGACAATGCTAATTCGAGCGGAGTTTGTGTTGATGATTTAGCAAGTTTCGTCAGTGAGTGAGCGCGTGGTGTTGCTATACCTTGCTGCCATAAAGTGCGTAAATGCATGAAGCGCCTGAATAGTGGTGAGAATAGACTAATAATATCCATCGCTAACCAAGGTAACGGCGTGATAAATACGGGTTTACCTGAACTGAGTGCTAGACAGCGTGCAATATCAGCGATGCTGGCCTCGTGTCCTGCGTAATAGCTAATATGTAGTGATGTTTGACTCGTGCGGTTTGGGCTGTCTTCAAGGTGCGTGGCAATGGAATCAGCGAGATCAGGTAGGTAGGTCCAATGGTGCTGTAAATTGGTTGCGCTTGGCGACTGTATATAAAGGCGGTTGTCGGTTTCTTTGATCAATAGTCCTAAGTAACCCTCATTGTTACGACAGTCCAGCGTATGCCCCAAGCAAACAACATGGATTTGTTTACAGTGTGGACGGGCAGCTTCTAATCGCTGAAGTAATTTGCTAGGAACAGATACCGGTATCGGCGATTTTTTACGCCAGAAAGCCAACGAAGGTAACCAGTTTGTACTGAAGTCATATTGGTTAGTTGTGATAACCAATTGAAGGTGTAGATTCTCGCATAAAGAGATAATGGTTTCTAAGCTAAAAGGCGCGTTGTTTTCATCACTTTCATAAGGCTGATGGAAAAAAACAGTATCGACCTCTTCTGCTAGCTGATACAAAAAATCGATGTCTTCTGGTAGTAATTCTGCCAGTGTTAAGTTCGCAATAACAGGCGCCATATTATCGGTATCGCTGACAACGCCAATCACTTCCCATTCATGCTGGGTCAAAGATTCACACAAGCATGCTCCCATTACATGCTCTACACCTAGTACTAAGGCACTTTTCATCTTAACCTCTCGTTATGATTATCTCTTTTACTTATTTATCTGTTATAGCGAATCCACACAGAGGCTGACTATAGTTTTATATAGAATGAAAAGGGATTGCGAAGTTAATCGCATAACATATGAAGATTAGATGTAAGGGCTTGATTCAAGTGCGGTATGCGTTACGTGCATTTTCTATATTAGCGTGCAGATCTATTGGGGATGTTGATTATTCACTGAGTTGATTCGCATCAGTTAGTGCGGTGAGCCGATAATTTCAGCAAATATATACAACAAGGTGAGCTTGTTTTCTGTGTTTAAACATTAAAATATAGTTTAGTTACAAAGCGAACTCTTACTTTTTAGCTAAACTAAAGTTTAAAATACGATGTAATTTTAAGCAGGAGCAAACGATTTCCTCGCTTTTTTTTGATCTTAACCAGTGATTTTTGAAGTTTTCGTAAATATCTGAAAACAAAAGTTGAGTTTTTCAAAAAAAATTGAATAATACCAACATAACATAAAGTACTGAGAAAATGCTGCTCCACACATTTTCATCAGTGATAGTCAATGACGTGTACGGGACATAGATGTCCTCTCTACCCTAGATATGATGAGATAACCATGAGCAATTCACTAGTTCTTGTAATTAATTCTGGTAGTTCTTCCCTTAAATTCGCTTTGATCGATACTGTTGTCGGCGACGCAGTACTGAGCGGTCTTGGTGAGTGTTTTGGCCTTCCAGAAGCTAACGTTAGCTGGAAATACAACGGTGAGAAAAGTGAATACGCATTAGGCGAAGGTAATCACCACCAACTTGCTGTTGACCGCATCGTTGCACTAGTTGAAGAACTAGGCCTGAAAGATGACATTATCGCTGTTGGTCACCGTGTTGTTCACGGCGGCGAGAAATTCACTAGCACAGTTAAGATTGATGACTCTGTACTAGAAGAAATTGAAAACCTAAGCGATCTTGCTCCGCTTCACAACCCTGCTCATGTTATTGGTATGCGCGCATCGATGGCAGCATTCCCAACGCTATCTCAGTACGCTGTATTTGATACTGCGTTCCACCAAACAATGCCAGCGAAGGCATACACAGGTGCTATCTCTCGTAAACTATACAACGACTACGGTATCCGTCGTTACGGCTTCCACGGTACAAGCCACTACTTTGTAAGCCGTGAAGCTGCAAAAATGGTTAATAAGCCAATCGAAGAAAGCAGCTTTATCTCTGTTCACCTGGGTAATGGTGCATCTGTTTGTGCTATTAAAAACGGCATGAGCGTAGACACAAGCATGGGCTTCACCCCACTTGCTGGTCTAATGATGGGTACACGTTGTGGTGACCTTGACCCAAGCATCATCGAGTTCCTTCTGAAGAAAGGTTGGACTCAAGAAGAAGTATTCGACGAACTAAACAAGAAATCAGGCCTGTTAGGTGTTTCTGGCCTAACAAGCGATTGTCGCGGTGTTATCGAAGCAATGGAAAGTGGCCACGAAGGCGCAACACTAGCATTTGAATTATTCTGCTACCGTGTTGCTAAGTACGTAGGCTCTTACATGGTTGCATTAGATGAACTAGACGGCATCATCTTCACCGCGGGTATTGGTGAGAACTCTCAACCTATCCGTAGCAAGATTTTAGAAAATCTAAAAATCTTTGGTTACCGTGAAGATGTAGAAGCGAACGCAGCAGCACGTTTTGGCAACAAAGGTATTATCACCCAGCCAAATACACCGCTTGCTATGGTTATCCCAACTAACGAAGAGTGGGTAATCGCAAACGAATCTATGGCGCTACTACACGCTTAATAGATTGACCCTGCGGGAACGGGGTTATTAGGAACGGGGAAGCGGCTCTGAGTATATACTCAGAGCCGTTTTTTCATTTCTGCGGCTAACCCGTTTTCATCACTTATTCCTACCACCACAAACATCATCACATCCTCTCTTATTTTATTTCTATTTATTAAGCACTGTCGTTCGACATGGAATTTCATTGTGAGTCACTGAATTATTCTCCGCTTTGCGTGTGTTTGCCAAGCATGAATAATGATAGATATTGCTGTTGTGGCATATAAAGTCTTGGTTTATATAGCGTAAATAGTCAGATGAAATATTTTGAAACAATTGCGTTATTTGTAGACACGATAGCCACAAACTATTCAGGTTTCATTAATGACAACTTGTTACTTTAATACACCCAAGTGAGTACAAACGGTGAGCTAAGCCTGGCATGAATACTGACTACTGCGTTTTATGTTGCTTGGGTATATCTATAAAAATTAAACCGTGCCTACAGCCGTAGGTTTTATATTTCGATTTTTAATTGGTTTCTCGTGATGAATAAGAAGATTATAGCAGTCGCTATTTGTGCTGGTTTATTAGTCGGTTGCGGCGATCAGCTTGATAGCAAACATGCAATGCCAAGCCCGTTAGTTGCAACGCAAGCTGTTCAGGTGATTGACTACCAACAAGGTAAGCAATATGTAGGGCGAACAGAGGCACAAGAAGACGTTGCCATTATTGCTCAGGTTTCTGGTTACTTAAAAGAGCGTTTCTTTGTTGAAGGGCAAATGGTGAAGAAAGGTCAGTTGTTGTACCAAATTGATCCTGCTGCGTACGAAGCGAAAGTCGCGAGTGCAAACGCTGCAATTGCACAAGCTGAAGCGGAATTAAGCAATGCAGAATTAAATTGGCAACGTAATAAAAATTTGTTGCCAAAGGGCAGCATTAGTCAATCAGATTATGATCGTTCCACAGCGAACAAGCTAAGTGCAGAAGCACAACTGAAAGCGGCGAAAGCACAACTTCATTTAGCGGAAGTGGATCTATCACACACTAAAATTACCGCACCCTTTGCTGGGCGAATTAGTGACAGTAACGCAAGCCTTGGTGATTTAGTGTCGCCATCTGCAGGCCCATTAACCACGCTTGTTAGCTTAGACCCTATGTATACGACTTTTAAAGTGAGCGAGCGTGAACGATTGAACCTAGGAATTGACGCTTTAGATGGTGCTGGTGGCGGCAATGAAAACATTGAAGTTGTTATGTCGTTAGGTGCGGGGAAAACGTATAGGCATCTTGGTTATGTTGACTTCATAGGTAACCGTATTGATCTGAAAACAGGAACGATATCGCTGCGTGCGAGTTTCCCTAATGCTGAGCATACCTTGCTTCCTGGCCAGCATGTTCAAGTATTCTTGCGCGAAAAGACACCGATGAAAGCCAATGTGATCCCGCGCCGTGCGGTTCAAAGTGATCTTGAAGGTGATTTTGTCATGGTATTGCAGGAAGACAATGTCGTAGAACGCCGTAATGTCGAACTTGGTCCTCAAACTGAGCAAGGAGTCATTATTATTAGCGGTATTCATGCTGATGATGTGGTGTTAACTAAAGGCCTGCAACGCGTACGAAATGGAATGACAGTTCGTATTGAAGAGCCTAAGGCGTAAGGAATTATTATGCTTAGTCGCTTTTTTATCCAACGCCCTAAGTTTGCGTTGGTGATATCCATTATTTTGACTCTCGCAGGTAGCATCGCATTGATGAACTTGCCTGTGGCGGAATATCCAAAAATAAGCCCACCATCTGTAAGTGTGACTGCATATTATTCTGGTGCAAGTGCAGAGGTAGTTGAAGAAGCCATTGCTGATCCGATTGAAGCTTCAGTCAATGGCGTTGAGAACATGATTTACATGTCCTCTAAGAGTGCCAACGATGGGTCCTATAACCTCAATGTTACCTTCGATGTCGGTACCGACCCGGATATGGCGCAAGTTAACGTCCAGAACCGTGTCTCGCAGATTGAATCTAAGTTACCGGCCGAAGTACGCATGGTGGGGGTGACAGTAAAGAAACGTTCTCCTGACTTGCTGATGGTACTAAACTTTTACTCGCCAGATGATAAGTACGACGATAAGTTCTTGATCAACTACATTAACTTGAATGTAAAAGATCAACTTGCACGTGTACAAGGTATCAGTGAAGTTAATGTTATTGGTGGTGGCGAATATGCAATGCGCGTGTGGCTCGATCCTGAAAAGATGGCCAATCTTGGCTTAACAACGTCTGATGTGAATGCCGCGCTTGCTGAACAAAATGTGCAGGTTGCAGCTGGTAAGGTCGGTGCTCCGCCGTTTAACAACGTGCAAGAAGTCCAGTTTAACTTGGTTACAAAAGGACGGTTAGAGTCGGTTAGTGAGTTTGAAGACGTTGTATTACGTGCAAATTCCGATGGTTCTGTGGTGTACCTTAAAGATGTAGCACGTGTAGAGCTGGGTAAAAAGTTCTATGACGGTAACGGTATGTTCCGTGGTAAACCAGCTTCCATTGTGACACTGTCACTGCAGTCTGATGCTAACGCATTAGAAAGTGGTAAAGCTGTGATGGATTTGCTTGATAGCATGAAAGGTAATATGCCAGAAAGCATGGCGTATGAAACCAGTTACGACACCACACTCTTTGTTGCCGAATCAATAAAAGGAGTAGTCGTAACGCTGATTCAAGCGATCATTTTGGTTATTGCTGTTACCTATATGTTCTTAGGTAGTATGCGTGCCACTTTGATCCCTGTTGTCGCGATCCCAGTTTCTTTGATTGGTACTTTTGCTGTCATGTTAATGGCTGGTTTTACGATCAATACTGTAACGTTATTTGGTTTGATCTTAGCAATCGGCATTGTGGTGGATGATGCCATTTTGGTTATCGAAAACGTCGATACCAATATGAAAAACGATCCAAGTCTCACACCGCGTCAAGCAACTTTAATCGCAATGAAAGAAGTGACTGGTCCTATCATTACTTCAACCTTAGTATTGTTAGCGGTGTTTATCCCTGTCGCTATGCTGCCGGGTATTACGGGTATCATGTACCGTCAGTTTGCGTTAACGATCTGTATTTCGGTGGTTATCTCGTCAATTAACGCCTTAACATTGTCACCAGCATTGTGTTCGCTTGTATTGAAACAAGGTGGTGGTAACACAGCGCGTTGGTTCCAAACGTTTAACCGTGGCTTAGATCGAATTACGTTAAAGTATGGGGCGATTGCAGGCTTCCTGGTACGAAAGGCTGGGCTATTAATCAGCTTCTTTATCGTCGCTTTACTGTCTGTCACTTTTCTTGCGAAAACCACATCGACCGCTTTTGTACCTCAAGAAGATAAGGGCATCTTGTTGGTTAATGTGCAGTTACCAGATGCGGCGTCTTTATCGCGTACAGAAGAAACAACACTTAAACTGCAAGCACTCGTAGAGCAAGAACCCGGTGTTGAAGGCATAACGGTTGCCAATGGCTATGCGTTCCTAACGGGCGCAGCGGCATCTAACGGTGCCTCTATGTTCATCAAGCTGAAAGAGTGGGATGAGCGTAATAGCATGGAAGGTGAGCATTCATCATTTGCGATCACTAACCGTATTAATGCGCGTGCCGCCATGGAATTACCTGAAGCAATTGTCTTTGCGATGGGGCCGCCAGCGGTTCCTGGTATGGGCGCAGCATCTGGCTTTGAATTTGTATTAGAAGACACCTTGGGTCGAAATCGTACAGATTTAGCTAACGTGATGGGTGAGATGATTCAAAAGGCCAATGCACAGCCCGAGATCCAATTCACTTACAGTACCTTCCGTGCCAATGTACCGCATTATTATGTTGATATTGATCGTGTAAAAGCCAAGCAATTAGGTGTACCGCTAACAGAGGTATTCCAAACCCTGCAAGGTAACCTGGGTTCAATGTACATCAATGACTTCACTATGTATGGTAAGAACTTCCGCGTGACAGTCCAAGCCGATAGTGAATACCGTAATGATCTTGATGCACTAGAACGTTTCCATGTTCGCTCAGCGAGTGGTGAAATGATCCCATTGAGTACGCTTGCAACCATAGACCAAGTGTTTGAGCCGGATGTTGCTTGGCGCTATAACATGTACCGTTCTGCGGTTATTCAGGGTGGCCCTGCGGAAGGTTATTCAAGTGGTGATGCAATTGCCGCAATGGAGCGTGTTGCAGCTGAAGTGTTGCCACAAGGCTACCAATACGAATGGACGGGTATGGCCTATCAAGAGGTAAAAGCGGGTAATCAGGCTATCTATGCGTTTGCATTGGCGCTTATCTTTATTTATCTCTTTATGGTTGCTCAGTACGAAAGTTGGAGTATTCCTCTCGCTATTATCTTGGTAGTGCCTGTTGCGACATTAGGATCGTTTATTGCGCTGGCCATAACGGGTACACCGCTTAACTTGTATGCACAAATTGGTTTAGTACTCTTGATAGCCTTGGCTGCGAAAAATGCCATCTTGATTGTAGAATTTGCCAAGATTGAGCGTGAAGAAAAAGAGCTGGATATCGAAAAAGCATCGGTACGAGGTGGTAAATTACGTTTCCGTGCGGTGAACATGACGTCATGGTCGTTCATCTTAGGTATTTTACCGCTGATTTTTGCATCTGGTGCGGGCCACATTAGTCAGAACTCATTGGGTATTTCACTCACAGGGGGTCTGCTATGTGTGCTGTTAGCGGGTACCTTCTTGATCCCTGGCTTCTTTGCGCTTGTCCAGCGTAAACGTGAGAAATTCCACGGTGGTTCAACCAAGTTAGTTAATCTGGATGACGAGTAATCATCACGTGTAATAAAAGATAGTACGCGAGAAATAACAAAGGGCTTCACTGAGATGAAGCCCTTTTTTTTATTTTTTCAGCGTATTAAGCGTGATAGTGTTCGCTAGGCGTAAGGTTACGCATCGTGGCAGATAATATTTAAAACAATGACACTATCTTCAAGCTCTGCTGTGAGGTTATCTGCTGAGCAAAATGGCTCAGGTTGTTCAATCAGTAATTCATCTTCTGTGGGTGCAACGAAAGTTCCGCGCGTGATTGCATCCATAACAATCTCCTTATGAGCATGCTTGTCCCAGCTCAATAGCAAAAGGGCAGCTTGAGTTGCTCGTTAATGTGGTTCTAATGCCTATCAATAAGCTGAATTATTTCTGATTAATATCTCATTTTTATGAAACTTTGCTCTATATCTCAAAATTTATTGGTGGTTGATGGATTTTAACTCATTTCAATAGGGGAGATGTTTTTACGGTATTTGAATTCGGCTAATGATTGGGCAGTGATCGGTGAGTTGATATTGCTTAACATCGGCCTTTGGATAGCGATACTGCACGGCTGGTTGAAGCGGGTTTTCGTGTATGTCAGCCAAAGATGATGATAAAAAAATATGGTCAATCAGATGTTTATAGCGCCGATAATGTGTTTTTCCTTGTCGTATTTGTTTGATATAGCAGTTAGCTTGTGTATTCATCGTTAGTGATACAACCTTTGGTGTTGAAAGGTTAAGTTGATCTTGAAGCCACGTATTAGTCGAAGATAAGCGGTAGTTAAAATCGCCTGCGATGATCACAAATTGATCCTGATGATCGTCAAGCCACTGGGACAAAGTATGCAGTTGTTGGGTTAATACCTTGCAGGGGGTTACTTTCTGAGACGAAGCTTTGGCGTGACTTGAGCTGTAGCAGCCACTTTTGAGGTGAACCGAGAGTAAGTGTACAGGCTGCGTCGTTGGTGATGATTGGATAGTAATATGGCTGGCATAACGGAGTTTGGTCGGCTTTCTTGAAAGATTAAGGTTCATCATAGCAAGGTCTTTGATGTCTTTTATGATCAGCCCATTACGAACCGCAAACCCTGTGTATTGGTTAACATCTCGGAAAATATCATCTGGTTTGTCTGCGCGATCTGATAAGAAAAATTGGTATTGTGTATGAGGAACAATTTTTTGTAATACCTCAAGGCTATCGACTTCCTGAAAGGCGAGAATATCGGGGGAAACATCGGCAAAGACACGCGCAAGGGCTTGGTAGTCTGCTGCATCACGGGGAGGGGCATATTTGAACGGGGTTAACGTTAACCATTCTAAGTTCCAGCTCATTAATGTAATGGCGGTGGTTTTATCAGGTCGGGCGTCAGTTTTATTATCGCTATTTAGCTGTAGTGATGAAGGGGCAGAGTGATTACCTGTGGGCAGCAGCAAGTGTGTGGTGATACCCACGCAAGCTAACCCAACAATCAGAAAGATAAGATATTTTTTCATGAGAACAGTGTAGGTTCTTATTTGCCGATTAGGAAAAACACCGCTGTTTTTTGCGAGGTTATTCGCACTCGTTTTGTAACTTTGACTAATATAGAGTTTGGATTAGCGACTTGGCATAATACGAGAAAGTTGACGCTGCCCTGCAATGTTCTGTAGTGCAAAGATCTGTTTGTAGATGGTGTAATATCGGCTAATGTTACCCACGTAGATAACTGGCTCGAGCCCGATTTTTTTTCTTACTATCACTTCTACATTGTTGAACCATTCATCGCCGTTGAAGCCTTGCTCGTTTGCGAGCTTACGCATACGTTTTATTCTATTTGGCCCTGCATTGTAACTGGCGAGGGCAAAATACAGTTTGTTAACTTCATCAATATCTTCGTCTTGGTAATAGTGCTCTAAAATGAAATCCATGTATTTCACGCCAGCGTGGATATTATTATCAATGTTGTAGATGTTAGGAATATTGATATAAGGCTCGCGTGCGGTCTGTGGCAGCACTTGCATGATGCCGACAGCACCTGCATGCGAACGTTTTGATTGATCAAACTGTGATTCTTGAAATGCTTGGGCGGCAATGATCAACCAGTTAATTTCGTATTTGTCGCCATAACGCGTGAATCGCTTTTCGAGCTTCTTGAATTTTCTGATGTTGTCAGGGCTAACCACTTTTTTGAACCATGCCTGGCTATTGAGGTAACGATTAAAAATGATGTTACCGTTGAGTGTGCCGCGGCGATTGCTATCAATAAATCCATTAACGATCTTGGCAAGCTCGGGGCTGTCTTTTCTGAACATCCAGCCAATTTGTCCTCCTGTTCGAATAGGGGATTGGGTATGTACTTGTAAATCATCAGTGACTAAATCCCAAAACTCGGCTTTATGGCTATCAAGCACTGTCATCGAAATCATGTCGGATTGGATCATTTTTAGTAGCTCGTAATCTTGCATTGTCTCTTCTATAAAATGTACCTGCATTGGCGGTAAATTTTGTTGTTTCAGAGCGCGATTTATCTTCCGAATACTTTGATAATAACTAGAGCTAGGTCGGATCCATACATCTCGATCTGCAAGTTGCTCAAAACCCGTGATGGGTTTAGCTTTGTTTGAGGTAATGAAAACCTCGTCAATGTCTTTCAATATAGGGGTACTAAAATCAACCTTGGCTGCGCGTTGGGCGGTAATCGTCAGGTTTGCCGCGGCAATGTCACCAACGCCCGCCATCAGAGCAGGCAGTAATTGATCGCGGGGGATGGGGATAACGCTGAGGTGTAGCCGTTTATTGGTGTGCTTTGCGAGGTATTTTTCAAACAAAATAAGCATTTCCGATACCACGCCTTTGGGCTTGCCTTTATCGAGGTAATAAAAGCCGAGATCAGCAGCAACAAGTACACGGATAACCCCTTCATCTTTAATGGTATTGAGATCCCCTGTATGACGCATAGTAGGAATGGGGGAGATCTCTATTGCTCGTACTGTTGTTGTGAGTATTGTCGTGCTAATAACGAGCAAGATCAGTGCGGTGATTACCGACTTGAGCATTGATAGGTGGACGGTTACCGTGTTGTAAAGACAGTGGGGGGCGTCATTGTGTGTCTCTAATATCTTCACAAGGGTCACCATCTTTAGCTAGAAAGAAGAACAATAGTGATTGTTCAGTCAGTATAGTAAAGATGATTAAGCGGTAGTGCGTCATGCTGTTGAATAGAGGTATTGGTTTCTCCCCGCTTTCTTTGCAAGGTATAAATAATTATCGGCTTCTTTAACTAAAGATTCTGGGCCGATATGCTGATGCCATTGCGCAATCCCTTGGCTTACCGTAACCCACTCACTGGTACTGGAATCTGGGTGGAGTAGTGCCGCGTCTGCTAACTTGGTTTGGATGCGTTTAACCACCTGCAGCGTACCTGCGATATCCGTGTTAGGGAGCAGGACCACAAACTCTTCACCACCATAACGAGAAACACTATCAGTATGGCGCTTTAAGCTCTGCTGGATAATGCTTGCGACGGTACGTATACACTTATCGCCTTCTACATGCCCTAACTGATCGTTGTAACTTTTGAAGTGATCGATATCTATCATCACCAACCCTAACTCGCCTTGCGTGCGTTTTGCTTGTAGGAATTGTTTATCCAGTTCGTATTCAAAGAACCTGCGGTTATGGATGTTAGTCAGCTGATCGCGTGAAGCCATATCGGAGAGTTTTTCCATTAAGCGGTTATTTTCATGCTCTTTTTCTATGTTGTTATAAAACCAGCGGTAAAGGATCCGTCGCCCTGACTCGATGACTAAACAAGCCGCAATGAACTTCTCTATCGGTAAGATGAAGCTGTTTTTAGCAGCGATAAAACTAAGCACAGTACTGACCAGTAAAATGGGTATGATAGCGGCGTAAAGCGCTGGTCGGTAAGAGAAAAAACCTAATAAAACAATCATTAACATGATATCGCTAAGGATGTCAGCAGCATCATAATAGTCACCGCCAATCGATAGTACGCAAATGATAGCCGCCCAGGCAGCGCCAAACCCCCCTGAGTAGATAATACTGGCCTGTTTCCAGTGCTGTTGAAAATACGGGATGTTTAATAATTTGGTACCAAAAATAAAAATGAAGCTGTTTATGATGGAGAGTAGGAAGAATTGGTCGTAATAGCCATCCATGATGTCCGTTTTTTCAATGCGAAAAGAGAAGGTCATCATCAATAAGAAGAAGAGAGATACAGCAGAAGCCCAACGAAACCCTGTTGATAGATTGGTAAGTGCAGCTTTGTCTACTCGAGCGGTTAGGCTGAGTTCATCCATGTAAAAAACATCCTAATTAAGTGTTTAACCATTCTACTTTATTTTAGAGATTGCAAGAATTTTTTTTGCTGAAAAGGTGGGTTGAAAGCGAATAAATGGTTTGACAAAAAGTGTCAGGAAATAAATTACATTTGGTTTTTTGGAGTAGGTCAAAATCATCGTTCGATCCCTATCCGCTCTTTGTAAAAACTTGATATTGATCAATGTTTGTTTTCTTTAAATTCTGCCTAATACGCACCATATATTGTAGCGGTTGTTTGTTATACCCCTACATTTAGTGTTTTTGTGACAGTGTCATTATAGGAGCCTGCTGTGAACCCTGTTGTTATTAAGCGTGATGGATGCCGTGTACCTTTCGATGCATACCGTATTAAAGAGGCCGTGCTGAGTGCTGCTAAGTCAGTGGAAGTGATGGATCAAGCCTATGCGGCTTCTGTTGCTGACGGTGTGCTTTCACAGTTTATGTCGGCAGAGGAAGTGGAAATTCACGCTATCCAAGATGCGGTTGAAAACCACCTAATGGCAGGACCACATAAAGAAGTGGCTCGTGCGTACATTGAGTACCGTCATGATCGCGATCTTTCTCGTGAGAAGAAAAGTCATTTAAACAATGAAATTCGTGGTTTGATTGAACAGAGCAATGCTTCACTGTTGAATGAGAACGCAAATAAAGACAGTAAGGTCATTCCAACGCAACGTGACTTGTTAGCGGGTATTGTTGCTAAGCACTATGCAAAACAGCACTTACTACCACGTGATATCGTGCAAGCACACGAGAATGGCGATATTCACTACCATGATCTGGATTACTCACCGTTCTTCCCTATGTTCAACTGTATGTTGATCGACTTAGACGGCATGCTTACTCATGGCTTTAAAATGGGTAATGCGGAAATTGATACGCCAAAATCCATTTCGACTGCAACAGCGGTAACAGCGCAAATTATCGCACAAGTGGCTAGCCACATTTACGGCGGCACTACCATCAACCGTATTGATGAAGTGTTAGCACCGTTTGTGACAGTGAGCTACGAGAAGCACTTAGCCGTTGCGCTAGAGTGGGAAATCGCTCAGCCAGAAGAGTTTGCTAAAAAGCGCACAGAAAAAGAATGTTACGACGCATTCCAATCGCTTGAGTATGAAGTAAACACACTGCACACCGCTAACGGCCAAACACCGTTTGTAACCTTTGGTTTTGGTTTGGGTACATCTTGGGAATCTCGTTTAATTCAACAATCTATCCTAAAGAATCGTATTGCTGGCCTAGGTAAGAATCGCAAAACAGCGGTATTCCCGAAACTGGTATTTGCAATCAGAGATGGCTTAAACCACAAAACGGGCGATGCGAACTACGACATCAAGCAATTAGCGCTTGAATGTGCTTCTAAGCGTATGTACCCAGATATTCTTAACTACGATAAAGTCGTTGAAGTAACGGGTTCATTTAAAACCCCTATGGGTTGTCGTAGTTTCCTTGGTGCGTACGAAGAGAATGGCCAGTTAGTACACGAAGGCCGTAATAACATTGGTGTTGTTAGCCTTAACTTGCCACGTATTGCACTACAAGCAAAAGGCAACGAGAGCCAATTCTTCGCACTGCTTGATGAGCGCTTACAACTTGCACGTCGTGCTCTAGAAACGCGTATCTCGCGCCTTGACGGTGTGAAAGCACGTGTAGCGCCTATCCTATATATGGAAGGGGCTTGTGGTGTACGTTTGAACGCTGACGATAATGTTGCTGAAATTTTCAAAAATGGCCGTGCATCTATTTCACTGGGTTACATCGGTATCCATGAAACGATCAATGCGCTATACGGTACAGATGAGCATGTTTACGATAGTGCAGAGCTTCGTGACAAAGCCGTTGCGATTGTTCAACGCCTGAAAGATGCAACCGAGCAGTGGAAACAAGAAACAGGTTACGGGTTTAGCCTTTACAGCACGCCAAGTGAAAACTTGTGTAGCCGCTTCTGTGCCATCGATACGAAAGAGTTTGGTGTGGTAAACGGTGTAACTGAAAAAGGTTACTACACTAACAGCTTCCACTTAGATGTAGAGAAGCAAGTTAACCCGTACGACAAAATTGATTTTGAAATGCCATACCCTGAAATCGCGAATGGTGGTTTCATTTGTTACGGTGAATACCCGAACATTCAACACAATGTTGAAGCGTTAGAAAACGTATGGGATTACAGCTATACCCGCGTACCTTACTACGGTACGAATACCCCAATCGATGAATGTTACGATTGTGGCTTTACGGGTGAATTTGACTGTACAAGTAAAGGCTTTACTTGTCCTAAATGTGGTAACCACGAGCCATCGAAAGTATCTGTAACGCGTCGTGTATGCGGTTACTTAGGTAGCCCTGATGCACGTCCGTTTAACTTTGGTAAGCAAGAAGAAGTTAAACGCCGTGTTAAGCACATGTAGTACATTGATATATAAAGAAATACGTTAACACTAAATAAAAGAAGTGCCCCGTGCGCTTCTTTTGTTTTTCTAGCTGCGAGGAAACACTGTGCACTATCATAATTATTACCCTGTCGATGTTGTAAACGGACCAGGTACACGTTGTACACTCTTTGTGTCGGGTTGTGTGCACCAGTGTCGCGGCTGTTATAACAAGAGTACGTGGCGATTAGACAGTGGACATTTGTTTACCCAGCAGATGGAAGATCGCGTTATCGCGGATTTGAATGATACAAGGATTAAGCGTCGCGGATTATCACTATCAGGTGGCGACCCATTACATCCACAGAATGTTGCAGCTGTGCTCCAATTGGTTCAGCGGGTACGCAAAGAATGCCCAGACAAAGATATTTGGCTCTGGTCGGGGTACTTACTGGGCGAACTCAGTGCTGAGCAGAAGGCTGTGGTTGATCTGGTGGATGTGATGATTGACGGTAAGTTTGAGCAAGATAAACACGATCCATCATTAGTTTGGCGGGGAAGTGACAATCAAATCATTCATCACTTTAAAGATTTATAATTGATTAATTTCGATGAAAAATTGAGCAGTTTGGGCGGGAGCTAAAAAGTTATCCACTGTTTCTGTGTATAACAAAGGGGATTACTGCCGTGAACACTGTTTTGTTTATAGCATTGCTTATCGTTTCTAAATCTTAGTTACAAACAAGAAAGCGCCTATCAGAGTTGATAGGCGCTTTTTTATTTATTGTCTTTATGAACAATGAGTCAACTGACTATTATTTCATGGTCGCTACTTTCTTTTGTAGCTCATCAAGTTGACTTATCTTGGCTTTAAGGCCCAAAGATTGGTAATCAATGCTGGCTGGGTTCATGATCGCACCTTGCTGCATTGGGTAATCTGGCAGTGTTTGGAAGAACTCACCTAATACATCTTGGATTGGAACGAATAACCACATGTTATCTGCCATCCAACGTAGGTACATGCCTGATTCGTGTGGTGCTTTTTCAAATGGGTCGGCACGCAGGTGGATGATCTTCGGCCAGTTTGGTGAGAAGCGTACGGCGTCAGTAATGTTACCTTCTAGTGTTGCGAAGTGCAGTTTCCAATCATTCCAACGTACCGCATTGAGCTCGCCATTCGCGGTGAAGTAGAGTAGGGAATCACGTGGGCCTTTTTCTGCTTTACCTTGGAAGTAAGGTTTAAAGTTGTAGCCATCAATGTGCACTTTCCACTCTTTACCATTGGCTTTATAACCTTTAGCAAGTTTCTCTTTCACATCGTCAACGCCAGCGGCGGCAAGCAAGGTTGGTAGCCAATCTTGGTGCGCCATCATCTCGTTGATCTTAGTGCCCGGTTCAATCACGCCAGGCCAGCGAACAAGCTGAGGAACACGCATCCCGCCTTCCCATGTTGTGCCTTTTTCACCGTGGAATGGTGTCGCACCGCCGTCAGGCCAAGATACG
Organism: Photobacterium kagoshimensis; assembly: GCF_050337045.1. Classification (NCBI taxonomy): domain Bacteria; kingdom Pseudomonadati; phylum Pseudomonadota; class Gammaproteobacteria; order Vibrionales; family Vibrionaceae; genus Photobacterium; species Photobacterium kagoshimensis. The sequence goes on from NZ_JAKJSO010000014.1 coordinate 181,231, forward strand.
GTTTCCGCCCCGTTATCGGTTGAGTAAATAACTATGGTGTTATCGGCTACGCCAAGCTCATCCAGTTTATCAAGCAGGATACCCACTTGATCATCGTGCTCTAGCATACCGTCAGCATAGATACTGATGCCTGATTTACCTTGGTACTTCTCTTGAAGGCGCGTCCAAACGTGCATTCGTGTGGTGTTGTGCCAAATAAAGAAAGGTTTATCGGCTTTGACCGCTTTTTCCATAAATGCCAGTGACGTTTCTAGGAACTCTTCATCGGCATGTTCCATACGCTTACGGGTCATTGGACCGGTATCTTCAATCTTGCCATCAGCGAAAGATTTGATAACGCCACGTGGGCCATAGTTCTTACGGAACTCAGGATCTTTCGGGTAGTAGTAAGTTTCAGGCTCTTCTTCAGCGTTTAAGTGGTAAAGGTTACCAAAGAACTCATCAAAACCATGGTTAGTCGGCAGGTGTTTATCTTGGTCACCAAGGTGGTTTTTACCAAACTGCGCCGTCATATACCCTTGATTCTTCAAAAGGTCGGCAATGGTTGGTGCCCAATCAGGAATACCCTGATCAGAGCCTGGCATACCAATGGTTAACAAGCCTGTTCGAAACGGTTCTTGACCAGTAATGAATGCGGCACGCCCCGCAGTACAAGACTGCTGACCGTAGTGATCAGTAAATAATGCACCTTCGTTCGCAATACGGTCGATATTCGGGGTTTCATAACCCATCATACCTTGGTTATAAGCACTGATGTTCCAGTAACCCACATCATCGCCAAAGATAGCAAGGATGTTTGGCTGATCTGCCGCAACTGCTGCGCCAGAGGTTGCCAACACACCGATACTGACGGCCAGTTTGCTCATTTGGTAAGCCATAAAAACTCCAAATTAGTTAAGAGTTGGAAATGAAGCACAGATAAACACCTGTGCTGTCGTTGGCTAATAAGTTAATGATGTGATTGAAAATTGTCGCTTTATAGTCACTATAACCATTTGTTATGAAAGTGATTAAGAAGCTTGTTTTTAAAGGATTTTAGAAGGTTTATGTCGATGCAGCGTAAACCTTGATACATCAAAGATTGTGAGCTTGATCAGGCTAGTAAATCGCTAGAAGGTGGGAGTTCGTTTTCATTTAGCCGCAATATTCTGGTGAGGAGGACATTGAATGTTAAGAATGAGTGATTGATTTATCACTAGGGGCGGATAGCGACTATAACCAATAGTTATAGGATTTGAGGGTAGCTTGTACCCAGTGAAGCATTGAGCATTCGAGGGCACGTTATGAACCACGCACAGCAAGCTATTAACCAATTAATTCAACAAACTGAAAAAAGCGTCATAGGGCAAAGCCATGTGGTTCAGGCCTTGGTGATAGGGTTACTCACTAATGGACACGTGTTGCTGGAAGGTTTACCGGGAACCGCAAAAACGCGTTCGGTGAAATCCTTAGCAAACGCCTTGAATACGGATTTTGGTCGGATCCAATTTACCCCAGATCTCCTTCCTTCGGATGTCACTGGCACAGAGGTGTATCAAGATCTTGATGGTAAACCGCAGTTACATTTTCAGCCAGGTCCTATTTTTAACAGCATAGTGCTTGCTGATGAAATTAACCGTGCACCAGCCAAAGTGCAGGCGGCTTTGCTTGAAGCGATGGCGGAAAACACCATAACCGTCGGGGATAAAACCCATCAATTACCTGAGCTTTTCATGGTATTGGCGACCCAAAACCCCATAGAACAAGAAGGGACCTACCCACTGCCAGAAGCGCAGATGGACCGCTTTATCATGAAGGTGACTGTGGATTACCCTGACGATGATGCCGAAATTGATATTATTCGCTTGGTGCGCAGTGAAGAGGTGGTGAGTCCCGATAGCACTTCGAATAGCACTGCAAACGGTGGCGATAGTCAGATCCAGACCCACACTCAAGTACGTACTATCGATCCTGCCAATATCTTAGCGGCACGCCAAGCTCTGCCAACGGTTGAAGTGTCTGATCTAATTGAACGTTATATCGTGGGCCTTGTGATGGCGACACGAAAACCCGAGCGTTACCCTGACTCTCGCCTTGCGCGTTGGATTGATGTGGGTGCGAGTCCTCGCGCGTCGATTGCATTAGATAAATGTGCGCGTGCCAATGCATGGCTACAAGGTAAAACATACGTTGAGCCTGATGATATCCGCGCGGTTGCTGCCAATGTGCTCGGGCACAGATTTACGCTGAGCTATGACGCGTTAGCCGATGGCATTACGCGCCAAGATGTGGTGAATGAGCTTCTTGATCATGTCGTTATTGGCTAAGGCGGCACTATGACTTTCAAAGATGAGGCAGATAAAAGAAAAGGTGACACTTCAAAACACTCTTCAAAGTACGCTTCAAATCATTCTTTAAAGCAATTCGATGAACGAATTTACTGTGATTACTCACGCTTAGTGAGACTCCAAGCGCAGGTTGATGGGTTCAGTTTCCTTCCTCAGCGTAAAGCAGGTAGCGCGCTATCGGGTCGGCACCATTCATCGTTTCGTGGGCGAGGGCTGAACTTTGAAGAGCTACGTCATTACCAACAAGGTGATGATATTCGTAACCTTGATTGGAAAGTCACGATGCGAACGGGTAAGCCTCATGTACGAAGCTATACCGAAGAGAAAGATCGTAGTGTGATCCTTTGTGTTGATCAGCGCAGCAGCATGTTTTTTTCATCGGTTAATAGGATGAAATCGGTGGTCGCGGCTGAAATCGCCGCCTTAACTGCGTGGCGAGTGCTGAAAGACAGCGATCGGGTCGGTTTTGTGATTAGCCGTCATGATTACATCGAATACAGCATGCCTAAGCGTTCGCAAGCCAATGTGCTGTCTAATCTCAATCAATTAGCTCAAGCTAACCAAGCCTTGGATGTCAGCCGCCAAGATAGCCCCGATGTTGGTATGACGGCTTTGGTGCGATTACTCGGGCGATTAAAATGCCGCAATAACACCATTATATTTTTGAGTGATTGGTCTGGTGTCACCAGTGACGATATTCTTCATTTGAAGCATCTGCAAAAACACAACGATGTATTAGGTGTACTCATTGCTGATCCCTTAGAGAGTGCTTTTGTGGCGATGCATTCTACAGCGATGCATTCTGCAGATAAGGCTTCAGATCCCAGCTCGTTTACGCCTTGGGTGGTGGGGGACGGTGATTATCAATTTAATCTTGCTAATCGTCAGCAAATGGAGAAAGCACGGCAAGGGTTAGAGCAACACCATCAATTAAAGAAACAACAGCTTTTACAACTTATGGCAGTTCAACGCCTTCCGATGATCGAACTTGATACTCAAGGACAACATCTCGAGCAATTTAAACGTGCGGTGGGAGGGCGCTAATGAGTATTCACACTCCACCTAGTACCTATATTTTACGCGATATTGTTGATGTTGCGGTCCCAGAATCTGTGGCGTGGTGGCCACAAACCATAGGTTGGCAGATACTCGCCCTCGTGATCTTGATGGCTTGTTTCGTCTGGGGCTATCGTCACATCAATGTGTGGTGGCAAAACCGCTATCGCCGCGAAGCTTTGCAAGCATTGGCAACACTCGATCTTGGCTTGCCCCGCGAAAGTGCCATGTCTTTGCTAACCATTATCAAAGCAGTGTTGGTTTATCTCGACCCTAAAAATGCCGCGTTATTTGGTGAGGCTTTATTACAAAAACTCGATAGTTTATTGCCATCGGCAACGCCGAGCAGTGCCAAGGGTGATGCTGAGGTTAAGCCTGAACATCATGCTGATTTTCAGTCTGACTTTCAGTCAAATTTTCAGTCTGATTTTCAATATCAGGGGGAGCTTGGTAAAAAGTGGTTAGCGGCAAGTTTGTCGAGCCAGCACACTCTGACTGATCCCGAATTAGCGACTTTGATTGAGCATACCCGTTCGTGGTTGCTGCTTCATCGTAAGCCAGAGCCAATTAGCGCAAGCAATAAAGGGGCGCAATGATGACAATATTTAGCGCATGGCTAGGGGCATCAATTGAATTCGTTCACCCCTACAGCTTCTTGTTATTGCCACTCCCTCTGTTGGTGTATTGGTTTATTCCCGCTTATCGCACCAAGAAAACGGCAATAAAAATTCCATTTTTTGACACCTTAATGGCAGTGTTGGGAGAAACACCCAACCAAGGTGCAAGCCAATTAACACCGAGCTGGTGGCAAAGAGTGGTCTTAATTATATCTTGGATATTGGTCATCACTGCATTGGCTAAGCCAATGATTTTAGGCAAGCCTCAGGTACGTGAGCAGTTTGGCCGTGATGTCATGGTGGTGGTGGATTTATCTGGCTCGATGGCAGAGACCGACTTTGTTGCGACTCAAGATAACCTCGAAAAGGGGATTCAAGCGGGACAACGAATCTCTCGTTTGGCTGCAGCCAAGCAAGTGTTGACAGATTTTGCTAACACGCGCCAGGGGGATCGTCTTGGTTTAATTTTGTTTGGTGACGCTGCGTTTTTACAAACCCCGTTTACTGCCGATCAGCAAGCCTGGCTGGATCTGTTACAGCAAACAGATGTCGCGATGGCAGGGCAAAGTACGTACTTGGGTGATGCGATTGGCTTGGCGATCAAAGTCTTTGACCAAACATATATCCAAGACCAAGACCAAGACCAAGACCCTAGCCAACCAGCGAGAGAAAAAGTGGCGATTGTGCTGACAGATGGCAACGACACCGGCAGCTTTGTTGAGCCTATAGAAGCGGCCAAAGTGGCAGGGGCGAAAGGTGTACGCATTCACATGGTCGCCATGGGAGATCCCGCAACCGTAGGTGAGCAGGCGTTAGATATGAATACAATTAAGCGTGTTGCCGCTTTGTCCGGTGGCCAATCTTTTCAAGCCTTGGATCAGTCTGAGCTGGAACAAGCCTATGCCACTATCGGTGAGCTAGAGCCCGCGCTTTATGAAGCGACAACCTATCAGCCTAAACAGACGATTCATCATTATTTGATCAGTGCGGTTGTGGCGATCTATTTACTGGCTTTCTCCATTCTGACATTAAAACGTGTTGTTGTGGTTAAGCGCCGTAAGCGATTCGCAGACATACAAGGAGGCGAACAGCATGACTGATTCTTTGTTTTGGCAGCAATTGCTGAGTGCTTTTCACTTTATTCGCCCTTGGTGGTTACTCGCGTTTATTCCCTTGGCGGTCACGGTTTATTGGCGCTGGCAGCTAGATGATGTATCAACATGGCAACAGGTGTTGCCAAAGCATTTACGTGACGCGCTGACGATTGGTGAGAAAGGTTGGAAAAAACAACTTCCGCTAAAAGTGCTGACTCTGTTGATGGTGCTGGCGATTTTAGTATGTGCAGGCCCGAGTTGGCAGCGTGAAGCGTCCCCATTTGGTGAAGACAAAGCGACCATGCTGGTGGTGATGGATGCCAGCGAGTCCATGTTAGAAAAAGATGTGGCGCCAAGCCGTCTAGAGCGCGCTAAGCAAAAGGTGCGTGACCTGTTGGCGCTAAGGCAAGGCGGTAAAACAGGGTTAGTAGTGTATAGCGGTTCTGCCCATACAGCGATGCCACCCACCCAAGATAGCGATGTGTTTTCGCCATTTTTAGCGGCAATAGATCCGAGCATTATGCCTGAATCTGGTAAATCTGCTGAACAAGCCTTACCGCTTATCTCTAGCTTGTTGGGTAACGAATTAGCAGGGTCGGTTTTATTCATTACTGATGGCGCAAACCCCACCACGATCGATGCTTTTAGCGCTTATTTTGCTAATAGCCCTCACCAGTTATTAGTGCTGGCGATGGGGAACTCGGATGTGATGAGTCATCAGTCTTTTGATTTGAAATCTTTAAATCAATTAGCAGATAGCACTGACGGCAAATTGGTCGAGGTTTCGGTTGATGCCAGTGATGTGCAAACTTTGAATCGTTATGTTGAGCGCCACATGCAGCTTAATAATGAATCTGCAATGCCATGGAAAGACATGGGTTATTACGTGTTGTTTCCTATCACCTTTATTTTGCTGTTGTGGTTTAGGAAAGGGTGGCTGGTTCAATGGTGCTTGGTGGCGGCAGTGCTTTTTCCCGTGACATTTTCGGCGCCAGTGTCAGCACAAAGTGTTCACACGAAAGCGACACCAACGGCAGAGGAAATTGCGGCAGAAACTGAGACAGTCACAGTATTTGACCGAGTGTCGGCATGGTGGCTCGATATGTGGTTAACGCCAGATCAGCAAGGCCAGCTTTATTTTAACCAGCAAGAGTATGTCAAAGCGGCGCAGCACTTTACTGATCCCTTACGCAAAGGCGTGGCGTATTACTACGGCGCTGAATATCAGTTGGCGCACAGTGCCTTTTTACAAGTGGGTAAGCAAAGCCCAACAGTTGTTAGTCAGGAAGTAGGAAAGACGGGTAGCGAGACACTGGATAACACGCGTTCTGCACAACGTGAATTAGGGTTATTCAATGCCGCGAATGCGTTGGCACGTCAGCGAGAATACCTTGCCGCACGCGACATGTTCTTACAACTGGCGCAACATGCGCAAACCGAGACTATTCGCGAACAAGCCGATCATAATTACCAAGTGATTAAAGGCATTGTTGAAGAGATTAACCGTACCAGTGAAAGTCAATCAGGCACGACCGACGGCCCTGAAGAATCATTTGAATTGGGTGATAACCCGCAAACTGCCGAAGGAGCAGAAGAGCAAGTGAGTTCGGAAATGATGGTACGAGAGACGCTCAATGCCAATGAAATTCTCGGGAGTGATGAACTGGCCGATAAATGGCTGCGACGGGTAGAGGCGGATCCTAAATACTTTTTGCGCGCTAAATTCCAGTTGCAGCGTATAGCGCAAACGGCAGAGCAGGGCAAAATTGGTTCTACTACCTCACAAGGAGGCGCTGATGAAGCCAATGAATAAGCTAAAGTGGGTCTTACTCAGTCTTATCTTATTGTTTTTACACCCTGTTATGGCAGCTGATAATGGCATTATTTCGAAATCTGATCAGGCAGAGATGAAAAATTGGGTGAGTGTGAATGCTTGGCTTGAAGGGACTGATAAAAATGCCAAGGATTCTAAACGTGCAAAGCATAGCAATACCGACAGCGATAAAGAAACATTTGATCAGAAAGAAGCACTTGCCCAGAAAGAAGCCGTGTATGCGGTTAGTGAACAGATCATCATGGTGGTTGAAGTCTCGACCCCGCGTTGGTTAACTGGTGGTACTCGGATCGACAATATTGAAATTCCTAATGTCATCGTTAAGCAACGTAACCCGTTGGCGACCAATTATACCCAACGTCGTGATGGACAAACTTGGTCAATTCAACGTTGGGAAATTACCTTGTATCCACAGGTATCGGGACAATTTCATATTCCACCGACCCGTGTAACGGCTCAAGTTTCAGCGCCAAATGGCCAGAATGTACAGGCGAATTTAACCACGCCGCCATTGGCATTCAAGGCTAGTCTTCCGTCTGGCTTTTTAAGCGGAGACAAAGGATGGGTTGCAGCCAGTGCGTTAACCGCAAGCGAGCAATGGCAAGTATCACGTGAACAGGGCGAGCTAAAAGTCGGTGATAGCATTACACGCAGCGTGACAATAACAGGCACGGACACTTTATCGGTGTTGCTTCCTCCCTTGCTAGCCGCGACAGAGAATCATGAGCCGAGTGACAGTTATCATCGCTACCCGCAGCCAAATGCATTAGCCGATAGCCAGTCACGGGGAAATTATCAGTCATCACGAACAGAAGAGGTGGTGTACGTACTGCAAAAAGGGGGCGAGCTGCACTTTCCAGATCTGAAGTTACAGTGGTGGAATACAGATACACAGCAGCTTGAGACACTGACGCTTGAAGGGCGTCGTTTTACGGTTAAACACACCGTGCGCTCTTGGTTGTCACTTTATGGTCCTATTTTGTTTACCGTGCTCGCTTTGTTGGCTGTGGGTTATATTCAGGCTCGAATGATGCTTCGTTATTACCGTACTCGACCTACACCACAATGGTTAGCATTTAGTCGCGCACTAAATACGAAAAGCTGGGCCACAGCACGATTACTGATCTATCGTAAATTACGAGGTCAAACCCAACAGCTTGAGCTGCATCAGTATCAAGCCTCGTCATCGTGGCATTCATTGAGTCAGCGGTTGCAGCAAGCTAAGTTGAGCCGTGCAGGATTTATCAGTGTGTGGTTGAAAATAAAGAAGGTGACAATCAAAGGCTGCTCTTTGCCTAAAGCGTTACCTGCATTAAAGACAATAAACACTAAAAACGAACTTTAGCTCAAACTATTGAGTAATAACGCTCGCCCCGTTTCGTGGGATTTCCTACACTCGAATTACATGTATTCAACCCATTAAGCTTGCTTCATCATGCTTAATGGGTTTTGCTTTATCAGCAGGAAGAATGAAAAGTACTGAACTCAATTTAATCCCCATTTTTGTTGCTATCTTTGAAGAGCAAAATCTATCGCGCGCCGCCAAGCGGATGGATATTACTCAGCCTGCCGTCAGTAAAGCACTGAAACGCTTGCGTGAGATCTATGATGATCCGTTGTTTCATCGTAATACTTCAGGTGTCGAGCCAACCACTTTTGCCCGCGATATTTACCCCGCGATGTCTGCTGCATTTAAAAACTTTAGTTCGACCTTATCAGCTTCACGGGCATTTGATCCTAAAGTCTCAAATCGTATTTTTTCAGTTGCTTGTGTCTCGGCAGCAAGTTATGAATTGATGCCGCAATTGATGAAACAGATCCACGAACAGGCGCCGCATATTTCTATTGAAGTGCACCCGTTGTTTACTGAAGATTTTGAAAGTGATTTACGGCTTCAGCGCTATGATCTGATCGTTGATTTAGTCCCTCGCGGCCGGACCGTTTTAAAAGTAGAACCCATTTTTTCTGAACGCTTATTGGTGGTATGTAGTACACAACATCCGCGTATCAAAGATTCCATCACGCCTGAACAGTTTTTAAAAGAACAGCACGTAGTGGTCTCTCGCTGGCACAGTAGGAAAAGCTTGTTGAATGATGAAGATATCGCAGACCTTGATAAGCGAGATATTAAGTATCGTGCACCCGGTGTAGTGGAAATGTTACCTGTGATCCACAACAGTGAGTACATAGGTATGTTGCCCGAATCGACCATTAAGGCATTTGAAAATACTTATGATGTAAAAGGCATTCCGCTGCCATTTACCGATAAGGTTTATGACTTATGTGCGATTTGGCACCCAAGCCGAACCAGTGAAAGTGCCCATAAGTGGCTGAGGAATCAAGTGAAGCAAGCGGGGAAAGTCATAAAGAAAAGTTAGCGGAGAGTAGAACCTGACGATTGGTATTCTTTGCTTTAAGAGCTCCTCAAAGTAAGGAGCTCTTAGTGTGTTGGCTGAAGAGCTTAGTACACGGTGCACCATTCATTTTTCATATCAATAAGATGCCAGTTGTCGCGGGTATTAGCTTCATCCATTGCTTTGTCTAGTTGTCCGACACTGGACTTACGGTCATATTTCCATTCACGTGCTTCGTCAGTGTGGTGCACAATCATCGCCATAGAATTTGGTTGGCTGGTCGCCCATTGCATCATCGCGTGGTCACCGTCTGAGTTACCGACGGCGAGTACAGGCTTTTTACCTATAATATGCTGGATGTTTTCTGGCTTGCCACCTTTATCATCAATAGTGAGGATCTCACCCATTTTGGTGATGGTCGGCTGACCGTCATTGTATGCGTATTGGTACTTAAGGGCGCTGCCAATGATTTGTTCTGCTGGAATATTGTACACCTCAGGTGCCCATGCTCGCATAAAGTCTACGCCACCACCTGACACAATATACGTTTTAAAATCATTCGCTTGCAAGTAAGTGAGCATTTCACGCATTGGCTTGTAGGTAAGCTCAGTATAGGCTTTGTTGAATCGCTTATCTTTCGCTGTGGTTAGCCATTGGTCGACAGTTTGTTGGTATTCCTCAACCGTCATACCACTGTGAGTGACTTTGACGATCTCAAGCAGTGCTTCTTCACCGCCAGCAAATACATTCTCAATATCGTCGTTTAATACGAACTTAAATGGCGCCTGTGTTTTCCATTCAGGGTGATCTTTTGCCATCGCTTTGACTTGATCAAGCGCGAACGCCAATTGGAAATAATAGGGTTTTTCTGACCACAAGGTACCGTCATTATCAAAGACCGCAATGCGCTCTGCGACAGGTACAAAGGTCTCTTTTGATTTGTCTGTAGATTGATCAACGAAGTTTACAATGGCGGCCTTGCTATTACCGTCCTTCCAAGATGGTAACTGGTTGGGATCACAATCCATCGCCATGGTTGAGAAAGATAGGCCAGATAAGACAGCGAGGGTACAAATACGTTTTTTGTTCATATTATTATTTACCTAAATTTGAGTGTATTGGTGCAATACATTGAGGTGAAACATCAATGAGAACAGCGTGATTAATCCTCACCCTAACCATAGACAGATACTCTAAGACCCTGAGGTGGCATTAAACGTCGCTTCTCGAGTTTACTCGATCTTAATTCGCGTCTTTCGCCAGTCGAAGACCCATATCGGACATAATTATAGACTGGCTGGCAAAGTCGCGACGGAAATTCTCTGATTCATCAGGGTCATAGGCGAAGCTACCACCACGGACAGACTTGTGGGCTAAACCGGCTTTTTCATCTTTGGCATTGTTGGGGTTGTCTGTAGGGCCATAGCGGTAAAAGGTGTCATCAAAAGCATCAATAACAAACTCGCCGACGTTACCTGTCATGTCGTACAGCCCAAGTTCGTTGGGTTGTTTTTGGCCAACTGGTTGCGCTTTGTTATTGGCATTGGCCGCATACCAGGCGACGTCATCAAGGTTATTTGAACCGCTATAAGTAAAACCTTGGCTCTTGTTGCCACCTATTGCTGCAAATTCCCACTCGGCTTCGGTGGGTAATCGATAATGTTCGCCTGTCAGTTCGTTAAGTTGCTCAATAAAGAAATTGGCTTGCTGCCAACTGAGGTTGTTCACCGGAATATCGGGCGCTTTAAAGTAGCTCAACGATGAGCCCATTACAGATTCAAACAACGCTTGAGTAACTTCGAATTTTGAGAGGTAGAAACCATCGACCGTGACGTCTCTGGCTGGGCTTTCTGCTTTGCTGGCATTTGGCTGATTTGAGCCCATGACAAAGCTACCGCCTTCGACTCGAACCATGTTGCTATCAATTTGCTGTGCGATAGGGTGAGGTGTTGTTGACATGGTGCAGGCAAATAAGCCACTTAGAGTAACTGCGCTTATCGCAATGGCCGCGAGAGAGTATTTAGAACTTAATGCAAACATGGATGTATCTCCAAATCGAAGCTAAGTCGAGATTACATTGAGGCCATGTTGAGCTGAGCCAAAACCTAATCAAACGAGCATCCATTGTAGGCAATCTTCCCATTCCCATTGGTTATAAGGGGTATAACAAGCTATAGCGCAGGGCAGGTTTTATTATGGTCACTCTTAGTTTGTCGCTCGAAAGGTGAGATATGTTAGTCACTCAAGGTCCACAGTTTAACGGTAAGGCGTCCAAGCGTTTGCACGTGATGGCAAAGCCCATAGGTGCTGCTTGTAATATTGATTGCACTTACTGCTATTACTTGAGTAAACAGGATTTGCTGGAGTACAAAAAAAGCTGTTCGCCAAAAATGGATGACGACACATTAGAAACTTACATTCGACAATACATCGAAGGGCAAAACACCCCTGAAATCATCTTCTCATGGCAAGGTGGTGAGCCGACGATGCTCGGGTTGGAATACTTTCAGAAAATAGTCGCATTCCAGAAGAAATATCAGCCAGCAGGCGTGAAAATTTCAAATGATTTACAAACTAATGGCACCTTACTTAACGATGAGTGGTGTGCGTTTTTGGCTGACAATAATTTCTTAATTGGATTAAGTATTGATGGACCCGAGCTACTGCATAACACCTATCGTACCAACAAAGCTGGGCGCGGTACGTTTAAGCAAGTGATGAAAGCGGTTGAGCTATTACACAAGTACAAGGTCAACTTTGCGACTTTAACCTGTGTGAATAACTTAACCAGCCAAAACCCACTAGAGGTTTACCGCTTTTTGCGTGATGTGGTGAAGTCGCCACAAATGCAGTTTATTCCGATTGTTGAGCAAAAAACATTTCGCACCACAGCGCCGCAAAAATGGCAGCCACAAGATCAGTTAACGCAAGGCGATGCCCGATTAAACCCGTACCACAAAGCCTCTGTAGTTGAACCTTGGTGTGTGTCTGCTGAAGCATGGGGTGACTTTTTGATTGCGGTGTTTGATGAGTGGGTAACGAAGGATCTGGGTAAAGTCTTTGTTCAATACTTTGAAGCCAGTGTTGAGACTTGGATGGGTCGCAAGAACCCCTTATGTACGCTAGGTGAGATCTGCGGCAAAGGGTTGGCGATGGAGCCCAATGGCGATGTATTTACCTGCGACCACTACGTTTACCCTGAGTATAAAGTTGGCAATATTCATCATCAGAAGCTTGATGAGATGGCGTATTCCCCTGAACAGCAAAAGTTTGGTTTTGCGAAATCCCGAACTTTGACGACGCAATGTCAGCAATGTGATTATAAATTTGCTTGTCATGGTGAGTGTCCGAAAAATCGTTTCATTCGCACCAAAGAAGGGGAGCCGGGGCTTAACTATTTATGTGCGGGGTGGCATAAATTCTTTAGCCATGCAGACAAGGCAATGGCGTATGTGTTGCGTATGACGGGGAACCCAGTCGCACATGGTAAATACAGCGATGAAGTGATGGCGCTACAGGTTAGACGTGCGCACGCATTCCCAACGAAGTTTTAGGAGCAATATGATGAAGAAACTCTTAACAGTATTGACTACGTTGGCGTTAATGACGACACAGTCGTACGCGGCAAATACATCGACTGTCAACGCTTCGGCGGTAAACACAGATAGTGATATACAGAACCAAGCGGAACATAGCGTATTGAGTCAGGCTGATACGACGACACTCGCTTCAGATGCTCATTCTCAGTCATCATCAGCGCAAAATTCGATGGCTAATAGTAGCTCCGAGCAAGTACAACAGTGGGTGTATACCGCGCAAGATAAACGCCAGAGTGATCAAGTAAGAGCCAATGCTTTACGCCAGCTGGCACCATACCCGAGCCAAAACAGTCTTGTTGCCGTGGTGCGAGGTTTGCAAGATGACTGCGAGGCAGTGAGAGAAGCTGCTGTTATTGCGGCGGAACCTTACCAATTTACTAATCGCTGGCGAATGCTGGAGCCATTGTTAACCGATCCAAACCAGCAGGTCAGAGTGACAGCTACAACCAATTTAATCCGTGATTTTGGCAACATGTCACCAAAGCAACAACACACTATTGAATCTGCCTACCAAGAGCTGGTGGTATTTCTTCGCGCTCAAGCTAATGTAAAAGGCCATATACAAGAAGATATACAAGAAAGTACGTCTGAGAATGTACAGTTGAATCTAAAGTCAGCTTTGTTATTAGCTGATGTTTACCGCTGGCATCAAGAGTGGGATAAAGCGCAGTCGCTGTATGAGACCTTGATCAAAGCCAATCCAAAAAATGCTCAGGTTTGGTTGAGTGTAGCTGATAATTTACGCGGCCAAGGTAAAGATGAGCAAGCTCTTGTGGCGTTGGATAAAGCGATTGTTCTTCAGCCAAATGAGTCCAACTTGTATTACTCACAAGCACTAACCTTAGTACGCTTAGAGCAGAAAGCTAAAGCGGCGGATGCGATCGAAATTGCCGCGAATATGGCACAAACTAATAGCTACTTTTGGTATTTAAATGGTGTGTTACAAGAGCCATTAGATATAGATAAGTCGGTGAAATCATTTGAACAAGCTTACTTGATTTCAGGCGCACCCGAGCAATTGTATGCGGTGTGCGATATTTATGTTCGTACAGCAAGTGATAAAACGGAAGCTTGTTTGGATGAATTAGGGAAAATTGCGCCTGATTATGTGGTAACGCAATTACAGGTTAAATCTAAAGGGCAAGTTGTCTCGAACTAAAATTACGTAAAGTGTAACCAGTTTTAATGTTGGATCCTGTTAGTGTGCAAAGTAATAATAAGTAAAAGTTGTGCGAGTTAATCACTCGCCAGCTTTCCAATAAACTATATATACTGCTAGCAAATGAAAGCGCTTTCATGCTTAATGCCTAATACATTAATAAAGCTAGTTAAACATTTTGATTTCATCTGGGTATTAATTCATTCCTTTTCCACTAAATTAATTGAATATTCACTTATCATAGATAGAATAGTAATCAAGCTTCTCATCTAACGATATGGTCATGCTTATGCGGAATGACCGATAAGGTTTAATCGTGCTTTCTCAGCTTATAACACGCCTGTCGAACAATAGATTTGCCATCGCTTTATGTAACGTATTCATCATGGCTTTGCCTATTTCTTTAATAGCAACATTTTGCAATCTAATAGAGATTTTTGCATTTAAGATGGATTGGCTGCTATTAGCTGACATTGTCGGCAATGTTGGGCGGCTGACTGCGCATCTATTCCCAATACTCATAAATATATACATGGCCATGTACTTATCAGATACGCATCGCCTACCCAAATCCGCGACAGTTGCATGTTCATTAGCCGCATTTTTTATCATTTCGTATCAATGGGGACTCATTTCTTCGGTTATCCCGTTACCTCATAGTTTTATTGTTGCATTATTGAGTGCATTCATTACTTGCCTGATCATCAAGTTAATAAACCGCACCAAGATTTTACACGTAGATAATTCAAGCAGTGTAATGGATAACAGTCTAAAAGTACTAAATTGCTACGTGTTAACACTAGGAACGATTGTAGTTACTAGTACTTTTATTAAAATCGCAGTTATACCTATTATTTCTCAATATCAGTGGTTTCCCGTTTTGGATCCTCTGGTTTTTAGTGATGCAATGATCTATGAATTTAGCCGTGGACTCTTATGGTCATTGGGTATTAATGGTCACAACTTGTTGCATACATATAAATCTGAGTTGTATGAAGTGACAGTCGCTAACATAGCCGCGTGGCAAAATAATGGTGAATCACTTCATATCTTAAGTGCTAATTTTTATGATTTTTTCACGGGTATGGGCGGTAGTGGCAATACATTTAGCTTAGTGATTTGTATGTTACTTTTTGCTAAAAGTAGTGGTTATAAAACGTTAGCAAAAGCCGTATTTATTCTTGCGCTGTTTAATATTAATGAGCCGCTATTGTTCGGGTTACCCATCATTTTCAACCCAATAATGTTAGTCCCTTTTCTATTAGTGCCACAAATCAGCCTTATTATTGCTTACTTTGCTTTTTGGGCTGGGTGGGTTGCGCCTATCAGTGAAGTGAATAGCTGGCTGCTGCCGCCATTAGTTAGTGGTTATTTATCAACCGGTGGTACTGCTGGTGGTGTAATACTACAAGTGTTCATATTAGTAGTAGGTGTTGCTATTTATTATCCTTTTTTCAAAGTGATGGATAAACGCAGTGATGGCATTGATCTGATGCGAATTTTTAATCGCCGATTCTTTATTAATGGTGATATAGATGCGAAGTCTAAGCTCGCAAGTTTTATTCCTTCTATGCAAAGTAATCTACAAGCACAACGTGATGTTGAGCGCTTAAATACAGAAGGTGAAATGATTTTGTATTATCAGCCTCAGGTTGATGTGGAAAATAGCCAGATCGTTGGGATGGAAGCCCTTTTACGTTATCGTACTCATCAAGGAACAGTATTACCTCCTACCTTTATTCAATCCTTCTCACAGCTTAAAATGATGCCGCAACTTGACTATTGGGTGTTAGAGCAAGCCATTCAAGCAACAGCGCCCTATAGCCATCACTCAGGCTTTTTATTGTCTATCAATGTGTCATCTGACACTATATTAACGAAGGGTTTTGTAAAGTATCTCGATAAATTGATCATCGAAAGTGCACTGCTACATGAACAGATAGAGATTGAAATTACAGAAGAGCTGCTAGTGTCTGATGAAGAAATGACAGCCGCTGTGATCAACCAGTTGCGTGCTTTAGGAATTTCGGTCGCCTTAGATGACTTTGGTACCGGATTTTCGTCTTTGGCTTATTTATCTCGATACGATTTCGATAAAATCAAAGTTGATCGTTCCTTAATCCAAAAACTGGATACCGCAAGAGGTAAAGAGTTACTTCGTATCGTAGTTGAATTGGGAAAAGTCACCAATGCCAAACTGGTTGTTGAAGGGGTAGAAACACTTGATGAACTTCAATACATCTCTTCCTTAGGTGTACGTTATGTTCAAGGATTCTATTTTCACAAAGCAATGCCAATTGAAAATATAATAGCCTTAATGGATGCTGAAAAAGTGGTAAGTTAGGCAAATAATAATGAACTAATATAATCTGAATCACAGTTGAATATATTAAAACTTGTTTCAAGTTAATTCTAATATTCAACAACTGTTAAGTTTAATACGTTATTGTAATGACATAGCGAAGATAATTCGCAATGGTAAAGAAAGTTCGAATACTTTTATTGTCAATAATATACTTATGGTGATTGTATGAAAAAATTATTAATACCTGTACTGCTTGCATCTGTGTATTCTATTGGTGCTATTGCAAGTGAGACTGTAAATACAAGTAATATAAGCCCTGTTATTTGTGCGTCCGCTCAATTAAATAAGGACAACAATAATATGGATGGTAGCGATGCTACGAACTATTTATCTTGTAAACTGAATAATATGATCGAAGAGTAGCCTGCTCTTTAGCTAAGGAGGGTTACAGTGTTGACCCTCCATAATTAAAACCCGCTATTACATCTTGCTTTCTTCTATGCTTGTATGACTTAAATTTATTTTACAGAACGGCGCCAAATAAGGTAAAGTCTGCGCCTATTTGTAAAATGAGTTTATGACTGATGTCTCGCACGATTCTTTATACTTACAAGAAACAGGAAAAAACACTGACGTTTTCATACGATCAATACCGTACTATTCATGAAGCCGTAGCAGCTGAGGAAGGTATTGATTTAACAGCATTTCTTAAAATGGAACAGCAAGTTGAAGCCGTTTCTAAATCGACAAAAGCAGCCAAAGATTACCGTGATAACCACTTCAAAAAGCTTGGATTTGGTCGCATTACGTTGGCACAAAAAGAAAACCGCGGTGTAGGTCATAAATAATCACGGGTTGTGAGAGCTTCTGGGTAGTTGTAGGTCAATTACCCACATTCTTCCCGCATAATCTGCAAGCCATCTGCAAAGCAATGACGCCATGCCTCATCAATACGTTCATCGAACTTGGGGTCACAGATTGCAACCGCCTCTAATAAACACGTAAACCAAATACTCAGGTCATCCTCACTGATACCTAGCCCATCTTTACCATGGCGTAAGGCATATTTTTTCACATTGGCGCGCGCTGAGGCAGATGTTGAGGCTAACATAATGATAAGCAGTGATGCTTTCATCATAGTTGTTTGTTTTTCCATATCAACACCGTCAAACATCTGCTTGAATCTTTTACCCTTCTCAAAAAACTTGGTATAAAAAATATCAAGAAATTCATCGTTACGGTTACATCTATCGTAGCTATCGTTAAACAACTGAATAATATCCATACCTTCACCTATTGTTGCTGAACCATGCGAAATGACTCTAACTATAAGATATTGGGGAAATGGTTAGGTTGCGAATCTATATGTATATAATGTGATGAATGTATAATACTGAGCGATAAACACTTTGTAGCAGCTTAGAGTTATGTGGTTTTTTGATAATTTAGCTAGTTAGAAAAATAAGAGTAATCTGAGCCAATCGCAGTATTGGCTCAGGTGGTTTACAAGGTTAGGCTTGCAGGCGCTTACTTCGTTTGAACATCCTCAGAACCGCTTCCAATGTACATAGTAGCAAGCCTAGCCATATCAGGCTGAAACTGACGGCTTTTACCTCGTCAAAGACTTCATTGAATAAAAGTACTGCGAGTAAAAATTGTAAGCTTGGTTCTATATATTGCATTAAGCCGACCATAGTTAAACTCGTACGATTGATCGCTAGAGCAAAAAAGACCAATGGAGCCAAAGTAACGGGTGCGGAACCAATATAAAGTAGCTGCGTGGTAAAATCGGCGCTCAATGCTGTGCTTGTGCCTTGGCTATAGCCCCACAGTAGGTACAAGATGGCGAAGGGCGCTAAGATCGCCGATTCTAATGTCACTGATGTCATGGCATCGAATCGGATATTCTTTTTACATAGACCATAGAGTGCAAAAAAGCTTCCCATGATCAGTGAAATCCACGGCAACTCACCGTAATGCCATACTTGATAAGCAATACCTAATATACCTAGAACAACAGCAATAGACTGCGCGTGGGAAAGGCGCTCTTTTAAGAATAAAACGGCGAGTGCAATGGCAAATAAAGGGTTGATAAAAAATCCAAGACTGGCAGCAAGCACTTGTCCATGCGTCATCGCCCAGGTGAAAGCGTACCAAGACACACACATAATCAAGCCGGCAATCACAGTCATGATAAGTGATCGCTTATCTTGTAAGATTGACGCTAGCGATGGTCGAGGCTGGCGTAACACCCAGCAAATCAATAACATAGATGGCACAGAAAATATAATACGCAGAGCGAGCAAATCATTTATATCTGCACCTGGCAGATATTGATAATACAGAGGTAATAAACCCCAAAGTACAAATGAAAAAGCGGCTAAAGCATTACCCGCACGTTGAGACTGCATGAGTAGCCCATAATAATAAAGGAGTCAGGAATGATGCGATTTTGTCATTAAAGGGCTTTCACGAGAAGTTATTTATCATACGTTTTGATGAAAAATAATCAGTTTTCGCATTACTTTTTTAATGCCGTCACTGTATAGACAGTCCAATAGCGTTGTTGGCCCGTAAGTTGGGATGATCGTTCTCTTTTTTCTTGCCAAGCTATGATATAAAAACCGCTTAATAGTGCTTCTATTTCTTCTTTGGTATGGGTAAGAATTGGCAGCTTCTCATCAATGCCTATGTCATCTTTTCCTATAAAGTGGCCACAAAAAATACCGCCACTAAATAAACTTTTTGTCATCTTCTGCCAAAACGTCGTAAATTCTTCAGGCTCACTGTAAAACAAACAGGCGCTGGCGTTTACAAGGTGAGATCGTGGGAACTGGTATTCAGCAAATGAACTTATCTTGACATCAAGCATTGGATTAGCGGTTGCTAAAGTATGTTGTGCTAATTTCTCTATGGTGGGTAAGTCTTTATCAAACGCATACACTTGGAACCCTTGTTCAAGTAGGTACAGGGCATCACGTCCTGCGCCACACCCACAATCAACCGCAATGTTCATTGTTTGTCGTTCACCAAGAAATTGATTTGCCTCGACAACATGTGGTCGTGGCGGAAGTAAAGATTGGGTGTTGAGGTAGTTTAACCAGTCGACCGTAGCCATAACGCGCCTTGTTGATAGCAAAATGCTCACTAAGTATAACGAGTTGGACTGTAGGTGATTGCTCACTTTTTGGACATAAAGGGATAGTTGCAAAAATTGGGCATAATAACTTCACGTATTGCTTGGAATTTTTGATAAAATAGGCTTCAATCATCGCCAATTTGGCAACGAACTAGTAGAGAGAAAATTATGACCAAGTTAACGTCGGATATCCAAGCTAATCAGGACCTATTCGTGACTGAAAGCCAAGACACCCGTTTTGTTTGGGGCCTTTGTAATGAAGAAGGTGATTGGCTAGCCGTTGACTCTTCTGAATTCGAAAACTCAGAAGTGATGCCATTTTGGTCAAACAAAGAAGACGCACAAACGCATTGCGTCGACGAGTGGGCAGAATTCCGTGTTGCAGAATTACCGCTAGATATCTTTGTTGAAGATTGGATGATCACACTTGCTGAAGATGGCGTTCTTGTTGGCCTTAACTGGAATGACCAACTTGAAGGTCGCGAGCTAGAACCATCTGATGTTGCTAAGCTTTACATCTAATTTTTTGGGGGCTAGCAGTAAGCAGCACCCAAGAAAGAGCATCTAAAATGAAACGGCTCTGGAGTAATTCAGAGCCGTTTTTGTTTTTGTGGGTTATCGCGGTTAGTTTGTCAGTGGCTTTGATTGAAACTGACCATAGTAATAACATGCGTACTGATAACTTACCCAAGCAACGAGCCCTGTCGCCACCGTCATTTCTAATAACCCGAGCTTTTCAATCCATGCCCACTGTGGGAAATCCTCA
Organism: Photobacterium kagoshimensis; assembly: GCF_050337045.1. Classification (NCBI taxonomy): domain Bacteria; kingdom Pseudomonadati; phylum Pseudomonadota; class Gammaproteobacteria; order Vibrionales; family Vibrionaceae; genus Photobacterium; species Photobacterium kagoshimensis. The sequence goes on from NZ_JAKJSO010000014.1 coordinate 201,481, forward strand.
ATCAAAAACTGTCTTAAACGTTCACTGGCAACAGCACTAATAACCGATGGGAAAGTCACGGCAGCTAACGATGGCTGGAAGCGTTGCTTTAATAGATCGAAATAACATAGATAAACCAATATGGTCATAGTGATCCCTACGCCAGCTAACGCCCCCGTTAGGATAAGGTCGGGGTCTTGCACATTGAGCAGATAAGCCGCTAACGATAAATTCACAGGGGCAGCCATGATGGCAAGCGTTGGTCGAGCTTTTCGCGGAAGCCTGCCTGCGAAACATAAACGGTATAAAACAACAGGTAGCATGATGAAATATAAAGTAATACAGATATCTGTCATTGCGAGTGAAAAAGCATGATGGCCAATTTGTACACCCGCTAGCGTGCCACTAATAGCCCCAACAGGATAAAGAAACCAGCTTGGGTAGAGGTGTATTAAGCGGAAGTTTCTAAGCTGAAAATAGAAAAAACAAACCAGCATGACATAATGCAGCGAAAGTGCCGGATACCATAATAATCGTGCGCTATTTATATGAATAGAAGATAAATAATCGGCCAGTACAAGAAGCGTCATTGTCATAGGTGCCATCAGGCTGCCATAGAGAGGGTGTTTTAAATCTTGGATGAACAATGCAGGATTGAGCAGATACTTCAATAGTACAGGTATAAGCAAACAAGCACCGATAAAAGCAAAAATACTGCGAAGTGCATGCGAATGTTCAGGAAGAAATAAAGACCAGGCTAGACCTAAACCCGTGGTTCCAAGAGCTAGGGCGGATTGGGCGGTTGGAATGCGTTGTAGTCGAGACGCCAAACTAGCCATTTATACTGTGAGCCTTGTACGTTTGAGTGAAAAAGAAACAATACTTTACACTATTTTTAGTCATAAATTCATGAGGAAATCGGCATTTATTCCCTTTATTATTTAATTTCAATTGGTTAGAAGAGAGTATTGTAAGAGGTGATCCAACCCATGAAAAATCATTATTTAATTTGCCAAAAACCAAATTTATGACCATATTTATAGTGAACCTGCAATGAGTTGTTTCATAGCATTTCGGAGGAAAGCTGTTTTATTCTGTCTCAAGGGTGTAGGTTCGGATGTAACGAGTAGAAAATGCTCTTGCATCATCAAATGCATCAGTTGTGATTTAGCTGGTACATTACAATTTGGATAGCAACACAAAACTAAAATACTTCTTCGCTAAATTATAGCGCTCGATCAACGATTGACGTTACGAGCACGGCAAACTCAACGTAGTGAGTGGCGAAGCCTGATATAAAGTTACATTTGTTACAGAGACATAGCAACATAGCTCCAAGTACAATGTTACACGACTCAAATGTACTATTTAACGTACATGTAATAAAGATAGACAGTAACAACGTAGAGTAACAAATGGCCTTGAGTGTACTGAACTAGGTAGACTAAGGATCAAAACAAACAAGCCGCACTGCAATGGTGCGGCTTTTCTTTTACAGCAACAAAATATAGAGTTATCAATACTCTATAATTGATGGTGTTGTTAATGTATGGCTTTCATAAGCAACAAAGGTATTTCTACTTTGTGTTTTTGCGTGATAAAGCGCTTCGTCTGCGTACTGAATCAAGCCATTAATATCCATCTCATCAGTATTATTACTGTTGGTATGCCAGCAGTATCCTCCAATAGAGAGGGTGATTTTTGAATCACATTTAGAGGCTTGATGCGGGATCGCAAGCTGTTCAACGGCGTGTTGAACCTGCTGAACCTTCTTATGACACACTTCAAGCGATTGTCCGTACAGTAGCACTAAAAACTCATCGCCACCGAAGCGGAAAACATAATCATCACTAGATGAAAATTGTTGCTTAAAAATGGCAGACAACTGAACCAGCACTTTGTCACCTTCATGGTGGCCATAATAATCGTTGTACCCTTTATAAAAATCGATATCGATCATTAAGCAGGTGATAGGTAGTTGAAAGTGCTGTGCATTGTGTAACAACTTGGGTACAACTTTTTCAAGTTCATATCGATTAAGTAACTGTGTGAGTGGATCTTGGCGCGACAGGGTGTCTAACTTGTTGTTAATAATTTTCAGTTCTAGTTGCTGTTTACGCAGTGTTTGAGTCTGACGTTGGTTTTCAAGTGAAACAGCAATAAAACTTGCTAGCTGTTCGGCAAGATCACAGTGGTAGCTTTGGTATAGGTATGCCGTTTTATGTTCTAAAAAAAGTGCACCGATAGTTTTGTTATTTAAGTTTATAGGGGTGACAATTGCGGATTGGTTGCGTTCACCATCACCAAAGTACATCTGTCGATCTAAATGGTTAAGATCAATGTATGTTGATACTTCATTCTCGGAACTTGTGTTTAGCAGCAGCGTTTTTTGGTGATGAATACAGTAAGCCCCTAAACTTGAAATATTCTCACAGCTAATTGTAAAAGGAGTAATTAGCTCGCCGTCTTCAATAAAATGATTGTAATTAAGTGCTTGCTTGTCTTCATTATAAAGGGCTATCCCGAATACGTGAATAGGGATGATTTTGTTTAATTGGTTAAAGACATCAAGAAGACAGTCGTTAAGGCTATTAACGGTTGCAATATTTTGGCCTATCTGTGTGATGATTTTTAGGTTACCGTGTAACATTTGTAGGGAGTCATGCTCACGCTTATCTGCGCCGAGTTTGAGAATACTTTCTATATACTCTGTCTCATTACTGGTTGCACGTTTCAGTTCTTGGTTGGCAAGCTCTACTTGTTTAGTAATAGCTTCTTTTTCAAGTACAACCTCACCATGTTGTTGGTGTATTTCAGCCTCTAGCTGAAAGAGCTTAATTCTTAGCTGATAGTTTTGCTCTTGGTGAATGAGCAATTGCGCTTGATGGCATTGCTCAAGTGATGAATCAAGATCGCCTGATGCTTTTAATAATCGTGCATAGTGGTATAAATTATCGCTGCGCCCCATGTATTCATATGTTTGCAGGAAAGATAAATCAGCTTTACGGTATAAATCGGCTGCTGCGCTATGTTCAGCTTTTAAGGTTAGTAAGCGCGCTTTATACGCATAGGCAAAACCCATTGAGCGTGAACAATCGAGTTTTTTTGCGATTTCAATACTTTGTTCAATGTAATCTAAAGCACTCTCTAACTCTCCGAGGTGACCCTCGGCCAGAGCGATATTGTCTAGCGCCAAGGTTAGGCAGCTTTGTTCATTGCTGGCTACTGCCATTTCTGCAGCCTTTAAACAATATCTTTTAACACGGTCAAAATCACCCAGTGATAAGTAGGTATCACCGACATTAAGATTAAGCAGTAGCTTTAAGTTTTCATCTTCAACCGTATTACTTTGCTGAGCAGCTAAGAAGTGCTTTAACGCTTGGTGGTATTGACCAATAAGAGAGTAAATAGTACCAAGGTGGACATCGCAATATAGGTGTAACACTTCATTGTTATTGGAGTTGCAGAGTATCTGACAATGAATGAAGTAGGGAATGGCATGTTCAATCGCCTGGCTACGATAAACATCGTAAGCGGTTAAAAAACAATCGTATTCGTCAGGGAGAGTGATTCCTTCTATTGCGATCATTTGATTGATTTCAGCACGCAGTTGTTTAACTGCATCATGCTTCGTTGATTGCTGAAGGCGTGTCAATTTTGTAAGTATGAGAGAAAGTGTACGCGCTTTACCCATGATGCCTATCCGTGAAGATGAATCTACCCTTAAATATGGAACGTTATACCGTAATAGTGGTACGCAAACAATAGTATATTTAGTTATTAATATTGTTGTTTTTACTAATAATAATCACTATTGCTAGAGTATATCTTGCTTCCAGATATTCTTACTTAATGTTGCAATATTAATTTTGATATGTGATCCGGTGATATGCGTGTGCACGCACCAATGTTGCTAAATTAACGCATAATGGTTACTTACTATCCGCTTGAGCGCCAATATTTAATTTATGCTTTACAGTGCTTAGCAACATCCGTATTATCCGCCGCATGGAGAGATGGCTGAGTGGTTGAAAGCACCGGTCTTGAAAACCGGCATACGTTTGTAGCGTATCTAGGGTTCAAATCCCTATCTCTCCGCCACATTCGAAAAAACCGCTGAAACGTCAGCGGTTTTTTTTCGTCTAAATTTTGTGATTATAGATAGGGTGCCGAACCCTAGAGCAGGGTTCACCTGAGCGAAGCGAAAGCACATTGCCCGTGCCGAAGGCGCGAAAAGGCAATAGCCCGAAGGGCGCGAGCTTGCGAGCAGTAAATCCCTATCTCTCCGCCACCTTCAAGAAAGGCGCTAATTTATTAGCGCCTTTTTTACGTTTGGGCTAACGTGAAAAGGATTTGCATCAAATCCGCCATACCCACAGCGCTCCGCCACATTCAAGAAAGGCGCAAATTTATTAGCGCCTTTTTTACGTTTGAGCTAACGTGAAAAGGATTTGCATCAAATCCGCCATACCCACAGCGCTCCGCCACATTCAGAACGCCTCGCCGTATCAAGAAAAAGCCCGCTATAGCCAGATAAACTACGAAAGCCTCAGTTGTATTGTATGCATAAAGTAATAACGGCTTATTGAATAACGTTATTTACTAGCCCGACCTTGTTTTGTTTTATGAAAAACACCCACATGTATATTTATTCTCCTTAATACAAATAACATTATTAACAACTTGATTACCAGGTTGTGGGCAGGATGCTGCTTTTAGGAGAATTTATGCATTAATAACGGCATAAACGTCGGTCTAATGGTGTGATGGTATTAACTTTAACAAGCTTAGTGTGAACTGGTTATCATAATTAAACGAAATCCACAAAATATGTCATTCAACTCGATGAGATTATATTCACGATTGACGAATCGAACGTAAAAATAAAATGAAGTAATACCCAGAATTTTAATTAATTCGTGGATAATTAGTCGTAAAGTGACTATTTATCCTATTTTTTCGTCTCGCTAGTAAAAAAATGTTTAGAGCTGGGTCACATTTACCCTGAATTAATTCACATACTATTGCCGCACTTAAAACATTCTTTCAAATACGTTACGTTCAATATAAAAACGTATTTATGTACTATATAATAGGATAATATTCCAATGACTGACGCGATCATCAAAGTTTCTCGTAATACTGAGAACGCACCTCAAAGCACGCTATCAACTCAAACAGTTGCTTTCTCTCACTACAATAACTTTTCGGCTCAATTGCCAGTAGACCCTAAAACAGGTGAAATCGTTGTTGGTGACGTAAAAGACCAAGCCGCACAATGTCTAGCTAACATTAAAGCTATCGTTGAAAGCATCGACCACGTGATGGACGACGTTGTTAAAATTAACGTTTTCCTTAAAAACATTGCTGATATTGAAGCTGTAGATGAAGTTTACGCGACATTCTTCACTAATCTTCTACCTACTCGCACAGTTGTTCAAGTGAACGCACTGCCAATGGGCGATGCTTTGGTTCAAATGGATGCGCTTATCTCTAACGGTGAAGGTACTGCTCCACAAGCTCCTTGTGCGCTTATCAAGCTTTCTCGCAACACTGAAAATGCACCACAAAGCCCAGTTTCAACGCAAACAGTTGCTTTCTCTCACTACAACAACATCTCTGCTCAACTACCAGTAGACGCTAAAACTGGCGCACTAGTAGAAGGCGGCGTGAAAGAGCAAACAGCTCAGTGTCTTAAAAACATGAAAGCTGTGCTAGAAAGCATCGATGTACCTTTCGATGACATCGTTAAAATCAACATGTACCTAACTGATCTTGCTGATGCTGACGCAGTAAACGAAGTTTACTCAACGTTCTTCCCAGATTCAGCTATCGCACGTACAGTTGCTTACGTACCTGCACGTTCTGTTATCGCAGCAGACGCGCTACCAATGGGCGCACTAGTTCAAATCGATGCTTCTGTATCACACGGCGACGGCACACCTCCACAAGAAGTTGAAGACCGCCACAACATCGTTATCCGTGCAAGCAACACAGATGCAGCACCACGTAACGCACTACACACACAAACAGTTGCTTTCTCTCACTACAACCACGTTGCAGCTCAACTTCCAGTTGACGTTAAAACAAATGCAATCGTAGCTGGCGGTGCTAAAGAGCAAGCTGAGCAGTGCATGAAAAACATCAAAGCTATCGTTGAAAGCGTTGACCACGTAATGGACGACATCGTTAAAATCAACATCCAACTTAAAGATGTTGCTGATATCGACGCAGTAAACGAAGTTTACACAACATTCTTCAACGGTGAGCTTCCAGCACGTACAGTTGTAGGTGTTTCTCAAATCGAAATGGGCGCACTAGTTCAAATCGACGCTGTTGTTTCTAACGGTGAAGGTACACTTCCACAAGCTTAATCGCTTAGATTGCAGCTTGCTCTATCTTTATTAAGGCAAGCTGCATCATATTAAAATAAATTGGCAGGCTTTATCATTTGAACCGTGTATTAACGGGTAAATGATAAAGCCTGTTTTTTTGTTGGATCGTAAAATAAAAACCACTGAGGCTTCAGCGGTTCTTATTATTTTAAAATAGTTAATTATAACTAATGAGAGTGTCTTTATAGGTAATAGTAGAATAAAGCGGAGCGGATAACTTCAATCTCATATTATCATCCACAGATTTCTGATTACCTTTATGGATAACTACATTCGCGCAGCCTGTATTCCCCTCTTTTATCTTTAATTCAAAGTAAATACCGTAGCTTGGATCATAGCCTAAAGGTTGAAGTGGTTTCTCCCAACTGATGTCTTTGAGTTGTGAATCGAGAATAGAATCGCATTGTTTATCATTCCATACCTGCATTCCCCAACCTGCAAAGTCATCTTCTGGGGCGATCATCATAACGTCATCGTACTTTATAAAATAAACCAGTGCTGTTTTTTCCAAACCTTCGATGTTAGGTGTTTTTGCTTTTGTAGGCTTTAATCTTGTGTAGAGACGCTGATCGACAAACTTTTCGGGAATAGTATTGACAGCGAATTTGAGCTCTCCGTTTTTGCCTTTAGCCAAATTGATGTCATGAGTGTAAGCAAAGTTCTGGGTATTGTGCACTAAATTGCCAAATCGGTACAAGTTCTGCTCCGATGAACTTGGCATTAACTCTAAGTGTAAGTAATCGGTATCTATAATGTCGTGGCCAAGTAGTTTATAAGTACCAGACTCGATATATTCGCGAGCCTCGGCCTCATTACAGCTCTCGTTATTGGTCACAAGTGTACGCAGTGTATAGCTGGTTTCATTTAACGACAGTTTGAATGAAGGGCTGTACTCTGTGCTGCTATCACACTGGTATTCATTCTCCCAGTTCCCGTATAACTCGTTGAGTTTGTAGATGCTATGGATATTTTTCCATGGGCTATCTGATGGGATCGTTATTTTATGCGGCAAGGGGGCGATAACATTATTTTCATTTTTGTATTTATTGAAGCCACTAAGCATAGCAATAAATGGGGTAGAACTGGCAGCACTATAGTCGGCTAATTTAACAATACCTATATCAGGTACTAGCCAGAATTCCTGATTGATATCTACCTGAGTATGTACCGTGCCATAATCTTGTGTCGTAACAGATATTAAAAGGATAAGACGGTAGCTAATATGTAAGGCTTCATAGTTGCCAGTATTGGTTTTAACGGTTTCAGCACCTTTATATGACCACTCATATGTATACTCACCATATGCTGGCCCGACATTGGGAGATATTGTCACTTTCATATCATGATAGCCATCAACCCCTGCCATATTGCCAATAACTGCATATTCAGGGAGTAGCAAAACGGGATCTCCTGATAAATCGACGTCAACTTGATAGTCTTTATTGTCGACAGTAACCTGATTGAGTTTGATACGGTCGATATAGACTGCATTATTTTTCTGACGTAGCGTCTGCTTATACCCGCTGTGATCCCATGTTAACTCCACACTTTCTTGGCCGTTATTTTTAATAACATTGCTACTCGACAGCGTGATGCTCTCGCTAGAATCTGCGACATCATAACGCCATACTGCGCCACCTTGGGCAGGCAGGTACGGATTAGAAAATGCTGTTGATGTCGCGGCGGTGCTGTTACCTGTTTTTTCAGATCCGCCGCCACAACCGGCAATGAAGCTAACGACTAAACAGAGTACAACCCTTTTAAAATTCATATCTACATTCCTTGCATTAAAACCACTAAAACACAGGGCAATTTAATGTCCTATTTGGGGTAAATCCTGTCAGATACCTTGTAATAGTTCACAGCATAGGCGCTGTATTTAAGTGCAATATGTAGATTGGCTTTGCGTGTTAAGTTGTTTTACGCGAAATAAATGTAATTGTTTAGCCAACGAGCAGCTTGCTTTGATAGTGACCGAATTTATTGTGAGCGATGTATTCTTGAGCAAAGTTATCTATTTGGTCAATGACTTAGCAATACTGTGCAAGCAGAAATTGACTCGCCTCTCACACGGTGGTTAACAATATATGCGTAAGTAGCATATTGCTTACCGCGCCGTAACATTTAGTGTTTGTTCAAGATTTTATCTGTTGAGGGTAAGTGATGACGGCTGATCGTTACTATGGCGGTAATGAAAAGATCTAAGCGAGCAAACAGACAAAATCATATAGGTAGCCTTATTCCCTTTTTAATGTCACTCAAAGTCATCATTTTGATTCTGGTGGTTATGAGCCTTGAAAAATAGGGTAGAAAATTACGCTTTGCATCACGATAAGTAAAAACGGTATGAGTGAAACTAAGGTTTAATATCAATCATTAGGTGAACCTATGGCTAAAGTAATGACTCCTAGCGATCTGAAAACGATTCTACACTCCAAGCGTGCCAATCTTTACTACTTGCAGCATTGTCGTGTATTGGTAAATGCAGGGCGAGTTGAATATGTTACCGACCAAGGTAAAGAAAGTCTGTATTGGAATATTCCTATCGCAAATACGACCGCGCTAATGTTAGGTACGGGTACATCCATTACGCAAGCGGCAATGCGGGAGTTAGCCAAAGCTGGGGTTTTGGTTGGTTTTTGCGGTGGCGGTGGAACACCCTTGTACTCAGGCAACGAAGTGCAAGTAGACGTGTCTTGGTTGCTTCCTCAGTCTGAATATAGGCCGACAGAATATCTTCAGCAATGGGTAAGTTTTTGGTTTGAAGACAAAAAACGTGTTGATGCTGCCAAACTATTTCAAGTTGAACGCATTAAGCAAATTCGTAAACACTGGCTGTCTGCCAATATTAAAAATGACTTTAACCTCAATAGTGAACAGCTAGAAGGGGCTCTAAATCGCTTTGAAGACAAAATGCAAACCTGTGCTACTACGCAAGATCTTCTCTCTTTAGAAGCCACCACCACCAAAACGCTCTATAAACTTGCTTGCCATGCCAGCCAATATGGCGACTTTACCCGTTCTGAGCGAGGTAACAGCAGTGATATTGCTAACCGATTTTTAGATCATGGTAATTATCTTGCCTATGGTTTGGCTGCAACAGCATGTTGGGTGATTGGCTTACCTCATGGATTAGCGGTATTGCATGGTAAAACGCGCCGAGGTGGGTTAGTGTTTGACGTCGCAGATATAATTAAAGATGCGTTAATATTACCCCAAGCCTTTATCGCCGCCATGGAAGGAGACGACGAACAAGAATTTCGTCAGCGATGCTTAAATCAGTTTCGTTCAGCGCATGCATTAGATGTGATGATCGATACATTGCAAAGCACGGCTTCAGTATTGGCGCAAAATAACAAAGTGGAGCAGTAAGGGTGAATATTTTATTGGTTTCTGAGTGCAGCAAGCAAGCCTTACCAGAAACACGCCGCGTCTTAGACCAATTTGCAGAGCGTAAAGGTAGGCGAACATGGCAGACACCAATCACCTATGAAGGGCTAAAAACATTAAGACAATTATTAAAGAAAACAGCAAGGCGCAATACCGCTGTAGCTTGCCATTGGGTACGTGGCAAAAACCATACGGAATTAATGTGGGTTGTTGGTAATCGTCGCAAGTTTAATTTAGATGGCAGTGTTCCAACTAATATGACTCAGCGAGATATTCTTAGAAGCCAAGATGAAAACAACATGAATAGCATTCAAGCCTCCGCTCTTATGGCTGGAATTGCGGCTCTGTTCCACGACTTCGGTAAAGGCAACAAGCTGTTTCAACAGAAGCTAAAACCTAAATCAAAAAGCAAAGGTTTCGAACCTTACCGCCACGAGTGGCTATCTTGCCAACTGTTTATTGGTTTTGTGGCAGGCCGAACCGATCAAGAGTGGTTAGTGCATCTTGGTACTGTTTCTGAAAATGATGACAAACCACTAATTGAAGGTTGTGACCCAACGCAAAGTGTTAGCTTTACTGATTTGTCTCAGTCCCCGCTTGCCCAATGTATAGTCTGGTTGATTTTATCTCATCACCGATTACCAAAATGCCTTGGTGATGGACCAAAACAAGACTTAAATGATGTGGATAGCTGGCTTACGGGCTTTGGCGCCAATTGGAATGCGCTAAACCATTGTATAGATAAGTTTACCCCAGCAGAAAGAGCTGCTGTTACCGTGTTTCCTCATGGTACACCAATGCGCAGTTATAAATGGCGCAGTAAGGCCAAAGAGCTTGCGAAGCGAGCATTGAATCAAGCTAACTTGGCGGAGTACGCCTCCCTTGATAAAGCCTTTCCATTACACATTGCTCGCATGGCATTGATGTTGGCTGATCATGCATATTCTTCAGGGGAGCCGAATACCTATTGGCAAGATGATGGCTATAACGCCAATGCCAATACCTACAGAGAAACAGGCAAGCCAAAACAAAAGCTCGATGAGCACTGCGTGGGCGTGGCTCATCACGCCTACATATTAGCACGTACAATGCCTAAGCTTCGCGGGGTAATGCCTGCAATCACCAATCATAAAGGCTTCAAGCGTCGTAGCAAAATCAGTAAATTTCGCTGGCAAGATAAGGCCTACGATTGTGCCTACAGCATTGCTGAACAAACTGAGCAACAGGGTTTTTTCGGCGTAAATATGGCATCTACAGGCCAAGGTAAAACCTTTGCCAACGCGCGTATTATGTATGGTCTTTCCAATCCGACAATAGGCTGTCGTTTTAGTGTGGCATTAGGCCTACGTACCCTTACTTTACAAACGGGTGATGCGCTACAGCAAAGGTTGAACCTAGATACTGACGACCTCGCAGTACACATTGGTTCTCAAGCGGTGAAAGAGCTGTTTTATAAGCAAAAGCAGCAAGAAGAACTAGAAAAATTAGAGAGAGCTAGCGAAGGTGGCAGTGAGTCAGAACAGATCTTTGCCGAGCATGAATATGTGCGTTATGACGGTGAAATTGATAACCAGTATTTACATCGTTGGTTAGAAAACAGAGGCGCGATTCATAAGCTAGTAAGTGCTCCACTATCGGTTAGTACCATAGATCATATTATTCCCGTATCAGAAGGCGTGACAGGTGGCCAGCAGATAGCGCCAATGTTACGACTGTTAACCAGCGATTTAGTGCTTGATGAACCCGATGATTTTTCGTTGGAAGATGATCCCGCCCTTGCTAGGTTGGTTTATTTTGCTGGCCTTCTTGGTTCAAGGGTATTGCTTTCCTCAGCAACGTTGCCGCCAGCGTTAGTGACGCATTTATTTGCTTGCTACCAAAGCGGGCGTGCGCAATATAATCAAGTGATAGGACAGCAAGTTGCCATGCCTGTTTCATGCGCATGGTTTGATGAATTTGGTGTGAAATCGAATAGTGCAGGTGGTATCGCTGAATTTAGAGCTTGTCATGATGAGTTTACAAAGCTTAGAGCAGATAAACTGACCAAACACTCAGAGCATCTACATAAAGGGGACTGGCTGAAAATAGCAGAGACTAAACTTCCACCGCACCAAGTTATTGAAACTTTTGCTACTAGGGTGTTTCAAGGAATAACTCAGCTTGCCGCTGAGCATAAAACTGTTTCTGAACTACGAGGCTCTAAAGGTAAAACAGTATCGGCAGGTATTGTTCGCATGGCCAACATTGAGCCTTTAGTGGCTGTAGCAAAGCACTTGTTAGCAACCCCGCCGCCTGAAAATACGCGCATCCATTACTGTATCTATCATAGCCAGCACCCTTTAGCGGTGCGTTCGGCTATAGAGCAACAATTGGATGGGCTGTTGCAGCGTGACCGAGACGATCTTCAAGGGATCATCAAAACGCCAGTGGTTGAAGCTGCATTGGATCAATACCCTGAGCAGCATCATATTTTTGTGGTACTCGCAACGCCCGTGGCGGAAGTCGGGCGCGATCATGACTACGATTGGGCTGTGGTTGAGCCAAGTTCTATGCGCTCGATCATTCAATTGGCGGGGCGCGTGCAAAGGCACAGGCGTATCGCCCCGCAAACCACCAATATTTTAGTGTTAAATCAAAATGTTAAGGCACTTAAAGGCCTAGATAAAGCCGCCTACTCAAAACCTGGGTTTGAAAGTAAGCAAACTTATAAGTTAAGCAAAAATGGTAGTGAGGTGCCATGTCTTCAGCTTTTGTCTCATGATCTATGTTTGCAGATGGAAGCAAAAAATTTACATGAGATTAGCTCTTCACCTAGATTTGTTGAGCCTGAAAAAAGCCAGTTGCTAGTAAAAAAACAAGCGGGTGGTTTTATTGAGTTGGAACATCTCGCCATGAATTTAAAGCTAAGAGATACAGTTAAACCTTGGTATAGCAATAGCAAAGCACATTTATTTGCGGAGTTCCAAAAACAGACACCATTTAGGCAAAGTAGCCCATCGATTGATTACGTGTGCATGTTGGATGAGCTTGGTGAAGAGCCAGTATTCAAACAGTGGGATAGGGTATCGAACGAACTTATTGACTCGTCTGGTTTTGAGCCTTTTGGTGATCTTATGGTGGCCGATAGTAATTCAATTTGGGGTGCCGCAGAGTTACCAGAGGTTATTGAACAACTATCCGAATGGCACGATACAGAGTTGCAAGAAACCTGTATTCAGTTTGCTTCGGTTAGTTTACGTGCTCCGCGTGAGAACGAACTGGGTAAGCAGTGGTTGTATCACCCTGTGCTTGGGATTTTTGAAGGGAAAGAAATGAGCTAGCGATTGTGCTAGCTCAGTAAGCTACCTGTGCGGTAGTCAATGGTACGAAAAACACTGCGGTATATTTCTAAACTACGTGGAACGTAGGGGGGAGATTTTAAGCCAATGGCAGTGAGATGTAAATTAATGGCCAACATAAAACAAATACTGCTGTATAGGTTGAGTGTTTGATGTTGAATTGGTAGTATCTTGTCAACACCATATCTTATGGAGGGAAAATGACAGAATCATTAACCAAAGCAATTCATCACTTTATCGAGGAGCGCTATCAAACCAAGCGAGAAACACTCGATAAGGATTATGAAAAGGAACGCAGTAAAGCGACAACGGCACAAGATATAGAAGACGTTGAAGTCAAATTTGCTGATAAGCAAGACAAGCTACAGTCAGACTTTAACATCCCCAACTGGTTGGATAGCGCGGCAAAAAGAGCTTCGCAGATCAGCATGGCAACGCATGCCATTAAGTTTACTCATAGTTCCGCTAAAGGCACAAACGTGCTGGCCACTGATTTAGGCCAAGACTATCGTTATTTAGATACAGCCGTACTACAAATGCCCGCCATTGACGCAGTAGGTAACGCAGCAGCGCTTGATGTCGCAAGGCTACTGCAATTATCGGATGACAACGGTAAGTCTTTGCTTGATTACTTAAAATCAGATGATGTGGCTTCTTTGAAGGCCATTGCTAAAAATGATGCTCAGCTAGAAGAGTGGCGAGTTGGCTTAAAGCAAGCCTTACTAGATGCGACACCAAGCAGCCACACACTGGCTAAGCAGGTCTATTTTCCCATTGCGGATAACGAGTATCACTTGCTAGCGCCGCTGTATTCTTCTTCGCTTTCTCAGGCGATCTATCAAGCGATCAATTACAGCCGCTTTAGCCCAGAGATGGTGGCAGCCCGAGAAGCGCGGAAAAAACAAGTACCGCATTCAGAACCTGTTGTGGCATACCCGAACTTAGCCGTTACGATTGCTGGGGGCTCTAAACCACAAAACGTATCACAGCTTAACTCTGGGCGAGGTGGGCGTAATTATCTGTTTTCTACTCGCCCACCAGAGTGGCAATCGCAGCTTAAAGCGCCACTAACCAGTGACAATATCTTTACTCATCCAGAGCTTCGTTATGCCACGCGATTTGCTGTCAAGCGCCTAGTGCGCTTTTTGATTCAAGTGAATCAGCAAGAGCGAGAAAGTAACTTAACTATCCGAAACAAAGTTAAGCGGTTAGTTGATGAAGTGATAGATGAAGTGTTTGCAAAAGTAAGCCAATGGCAGCAATTGCCTCTAGGGTGGAGTGACGAGACCAATGAACTAGCTTCTGCGCAGTGTCGTTGGCTAGATCCCAACAACCCTATGTGGGATCAGCATGATGATCAATGGCAGCAAGATATTGCCAAAGCATTCGGTAGTTGGTTAGTCGCGAATGTAAATCACTTTGCCAAAGATGAGCTCTCACTCGGCCTTGTGGAATCAAATCAATGGCAAGAAGCCTTTAAGCAAGCACTGTGGGAGATAAGCTAATGGCAGCACAATATCTTATCTTAAAAAAAATACGCATCAGTAATGCCAATGCGATTGCTGGGTTTACTTATGGTTTCCCTGCGGTTACGCACTTTCTTGGTTACGTGCATGCGTTATCGCGTAAGTTACAGCAAAGCCACGGCATTCGTTTAGACGATGTTGGCATCATGTGTCATCAGCATCAAGTTCATGCTTATCGAGAAAATCAATACGAACCGTATTCTTTTGCATTAACTCGAAACCCACTAACGAAAGAAGGAAAGACAGCGCCAATCAATGAAGAAGGGCGCATGCACTTAACCGTCTCTTTAGTGATTAAAGCAAGCGGTATCAATATTGTCAGTGAGCAAATACGGGATGAACAATGTGCCGCGATCAAAGCGTTAGCCGAAAGGCATAAGTTAGCGGGCGGGCGTATTACTTCTATCGACAGTTGTGCTCTAGCGAAGAGTGATTGCCATAAAGCGATTTTGCGCCGTTTATTGCCCGGTTTTGTGCTACGTGAACGTTCAGACTTACTGGCTGAAAAGAATGAGCAAAGCGGTAATTCGTTAGATAACTGGTTGGATTTCTCAGCACTTAAATTTGCTGCGACAGATGAGCCATTAAGTGAGTCTGACGAAAGCGGCAAAGTGAAATGGGACAGAGTAGCAAAACCTAAGGGCTACTTAGTGCCAATTCAAATCGGCTACAAGCAAATAGCGCCAACCTACTCAGCAGGTGAAGTCGCAAATGTACGCGACAACCAAACACCAGTGAGCTTTGTTGAGCCAGTGCACAGCATTGGCGAGTGGATTGGAGCGCCAAGTAAGCTGGAATCGCTACAAGAAATAATGTGGAAATACCATTACCACGCCCCGTTTTATGTATGTCGTACTCAAGAAATTACAGAGGACGACACAATGGCTGATGAAGAATTAGATTTCGATTTTTAAGGAAAGTAACAATGACAAAATTAACCACCCCTTCCGTATTGGCTTTTGAATCTAAACTTGCGTGTTCAGATGCCGTTATGCACTCAGGTAACTGGCAAGATCGCGCTGTAAAAAATGGCTGGACAGCGATTCAAGTGACAGAAAAGTCAGTACGAGGCACCATTTCAAACCGCTTGAAAGGCGCGAAAGCCAGTAAAATCGATGCTGAAGTAGAAAAAGCTAACTTACAAACTGTCGATAACGCCGCGTTACCATTTGATTCCGACACATTGAAAGTCACCTTTACACTACGTGTATTAGGCGACTTAGCTGTGCCATCAACTTGTAATAACCCAGAGTATCAGTCTGCTTTAGCGGATAAGATCTCTAGTTATGTTCAAGCAAATGGCTTTAAAGAGCTGGCGAAGCGTTACGCTACCAACTTAGCTAATGGTCGTTTCTTGTGGCGTAACCGCGTAGGTGCAGAGCAAGTAGAAGTGCGTATCAGCCACGGTGAACAGCAGTGGACATTCGATGCACAAGATCTTTGTTTGAAATCTTTTGATCACAATAACGATAAATTAGATCAAATATCATCTGTTATTGAACTCGGGCTTTTAGGTGAAAAAGCAACACTGCTGACAGTTGAAGCCTACGTTCAACTTGGCGAAGCGCAAACTGTTTTCCCATCACAAGAGTTGGTGATGAACTCGGGTGACAAGAAGAGTAAGTTCCTTTATCAACTTGGCGACCAAGCAGCCATGCACTCGCAAAAAATTGGTAATGCTTTGCGCACGATTGATACGTGGTACCCACAAAGTGACGAGTTTGGTCCAATTGCCATTGAACCGTATGGTAGCGTAACCAACCGTGGTGTTGCTTACCGTAAACCAAAAGACAAAACGGATTTCTATAATATTCTTGATAGCTGGATGCTGAAAGATAAAACCCCAGAGCTTAATGAACAGCATTACCTAATGGCGATGTTGGTTCGCGGTGGCGTATTCGGAGAGTAATAATGGATTACTACCTTGATATTCAAGTAGAGCCAGATCTCGAAATTACGGCGCCTGCTTTGTTAAATAATCTATTCGCCAAGTTCCATCGCGTAATGGCTCAAACTTGCAAAGGGCAGGTTGCAGTAAGCTTTCCAAAGCATGGTCGAGTGCTAGGTGATGTGCTGCGTTTACATGGCTCGAAGCAATCCATTGATTTATTAATGGCGCAGCCCTGGCTAAAAGGGCTAAGAGATTATACCCAGGTTGGTGATGTATTACCTGTTCCTGCTGAGTTATTCGGCTATCGCACCGTTTCGCGGGTGCAAAAGAAAAGCCCACAAAACTTGCGTAAGCGATCTATTGCAAAAGGTTGGTTAACAGAGGAAGAAGCAAGACACCAAATTCCCGAGAGCAAACAACCTCAGTTGAACTTGCCATATTTGCAGATACAAAGCCTTTCTAATAAAAACGTACTGCGTATTTATGTCAAGCATGGTGATATCAGTCAGCAAGCAGTAAGCGGTGAATACTCTAGCTACGGTTTTAGTAGCCAAGCAACTATTCCTTGGTTCTAACCTTTCTTACCCTATTTTTTAGGCTACCTGTAACTCATTGATTTTTAACTGGTGAGTAGGGTAGTTAAAAAATAGGGTTTTTCTCGTTTATTTCCCTCAAGCTCTTTAACAATCAAGCCTTCAGCGATAAACTCAACGCTTCACTGCCGAACAGGCAGCTTAGAAATCAGAGCTTTATCGATGCAGCCAAGATATTTGCTTCACTGCCGAACAGGCAGCTTAGAAACGCAAGAATTGCCGTAATAACGCTAAAGGATGCTTCACTGCCGAACAGGCAGCTTAGAAAATCGCGAGGAATGCAAAAAGGGACGCCGTTATCTTCACTGCCGAACAGGCAGCTTAGAAACACTCAAGCACTGAGGTGGCGGGCACGTTAGGCTTCACTGCCGAACAGGCAGCTTAGAAAAACAATGACGGGGTGCCTCTAACACTGGGAGCCTTCACTGCCGAACAGGCAGCTTAGAAAATCGCAGAATTAACAAGTAACTATTTGCTAGACTTCACTGCCGAACAGGCAGCTTAGAAAATATATTTTCACCTGATTTAATATATCATCTACTTCACTGCCGAACAGGCAGCTTAGAAACATACGCTGAAAGAAAATTGTTGACACCCGCGCTTCACTGCCGAACAGGCAGCTTAGAAAAATGAACACCACCTTCTATGCACTTTATGTGTCTTCACTGCCGAACAGGCAGCTTAGAAAGAAGATGAGGCCAGCATGATTGCCGGGCTTAACTTCACTGCCGAACAGGCAGCTTAGAAAACTAGCAGAGTCAGTAAATAACCCCTCGATAACTTCACTGCCGAACAGGCAGCTTAGAAACATATAACATCGTTTAAATCAAGGATGTCAGTCTTCACTGCCGAACAGGCAGCTTAGAAAGACAAGATGGCGAAAAAGGGCAAGGGCGACGGCTTCACTGCCGAACAGGCAGCTTAGAAAGTAAGGTAGGCCACCAGTAGTTGCAACAACCTCTTCACTGCCGAACAGGCAGCTTAGAAATTCCAGGCACACTTGAGAATCGATCATTTTTCCTTCACTGCCGAACAGGCAGCTTAGAAATTATTTCAATATGAACCAGTCAAAGTCTGAATCTTCACTGCCGAACAGGCAGCTTAGAAATGATGATATGAAGGTAATGCTTCTTGATTTGGCTTCACTGCCGAACAGGCAGCTTAGAAAGTGCGATCTGCATATCGTAGTCACGTATCGCTCTTCACTGCCGAACAGGCAGCTTAGAAAATCCAGACTACGATTTATGGCCATGTTATTGATCTTCACTGCCGAACAGGCAGCTTAGAAAGAGAAATAAACACGATTGGGAGAAGCAAGTGACTTCACTGCCGAACAGGCAGCTTAGAAATATCTACGCGCATCTATGAGCAAGTAAAAGATCTTCACTGCCGAACAGGCAGCTTAGAAAGAAGATAGTTTGCCCTTCATTGTCTAGCGTAACTTCACTGCCGAACAGGCAGCTTAGAAATGCTTGGCTTCGGTTTCGAATTCAACTTCATTCTTCACTGCCGAACAGGCAGCTTAGAAAAGATGATAGAGAAACTGATATTGCTATCGTTACTTCACTGCCGAACAGGCAGCTTAGAAAGTTGATGGTGTGGCTAAGCATACAAGCGCTGCCTTCACTGCCGAACAGGCAGCTTAGAAAACTGCACATCACCAGCCACCAATGCGCGGGTGCTTCACTGCCGAACAGGCAGCTTAGAAAAAACGTATCAACTTGGCCAGTCAACCCGCCAGCTTCACTGCCGAACAGGCAGCTTAGAAAGATAACTTCTTTAGTTACCGCATTAATAAGGGCTTCACTGCCGAACAGGCAGCTTAGAAAAATATGGTTAACAAGTTTTTTAACGTAATTATCTTCACTGCCGAACAGGCAGCTTAGAAATGAGATGGCACTTCCGAAAGTACATCAATTAGACTTCACTGCCGAACAGGCAGCTTAGAAAAGCATGTTTGAGCACCTTCGGGAGCTGCAAGACTTCACTGCCGAACAGGCAGCTTAGAAAAATCAGGCTGCAAGATTTGTAAATGTTCTTGCCTTCACTGCCGAACAGGCAGCTTAGAAAATCATAAAACACCAGTGACTTATCGTACTTGACTTCACTGCCGAACAGGCAGCTTAGAAAAATGCGAACCTTGTTTCCCTGCGCATTATAGTCTTCACTGCCGAACAGGCAGCTGAGTGGTTCGTGACGGTGGCGATGCAGTCACTTAGGCTTAAACTAAAACAGCCCCACTTAAAAAAGCGGGGCTGTTGTTTATCTCTTCTTTATAAACTAAGCGCTTGCGGGTTACTTGGCTTGCGCTTGTTCTGCTGCGCTAAATGCCCCGTCAATCACGTTGAAGAAGGTGGCGATCATCGATGGGCCAGATGGCTTACCAAAGCTTGAGAAGATGGATAGTGTGTTGCCTGTTTTCCAGTCGATAACGTTGAACTGACCATTAACACCCACCATGGCAGAGATCTTACGACCATTGATATGTACGGTACGGAATTGGTTAGTGTAGAAACCTTCAGGGTCAGCGATTTGCTCTTGGTTATCTTTGTATTTCCAAGCGGCTTTTACTTCATCATCACCGTTGCGAACTTGTTCGACGAACCATTTCGGGATCAGCTGTTCACCTTTAAAGTTCTTACCCTCGTTCGCCATTAGCTGAGCCATAAGTGCGAAATCACGTGCTGTTGGGTTTACGCCGCCACTGTAAGGCATACGGCCGTGGTTCAAATCAGAGTAAACTGCAAGTGGGGTTTGGAAACCACCTTTCGTCCATAGCTCTTTCTCCATGAACTCGTTGAAGGTTAGCCCCGTCGCTTTTTTCACTGCACGTTCAGTCACCACACCTAAGATTTCGGTGTTAACGCACTTGTAGTTGTAGCCTTCGCCGTGCTTGTTGCCAAGTTTCACGTTTTGACCAAGCACTTTGATGAAATCTTCAATGCCGTCTAGGCGACCGTGTGCGCCTTTTTTGTTGATTAGCTTGCCGTTCGCGTCTTTGTCAAAGCCGTTGTAGCCTGCTGCAAGTGGCATTGACCAATCCCACGTAGACCATTCACCCATCGACCAGTGGTAGCCGTTAGTGTCGTCGTATTCGGCATCGATAGTACGTACGCCAGAGCGCATGTCAGCAAAGTGTTGCACTGTAGCGCCTTCAAGTGGCGTGCCTTTAAACTCTGGGATCCATTTTTCGATAGGGTCACTCATTTTGAAATAACCCTTTTCTACCGCAATAGAAGAGGTCATTGATGTAAATGATTTACCCGCACTCATCGCATGGTTGGCGGTATTGATATCAGTACCGTTCCAGTAATCTTCGGCCATGATACGGCCTTGGCTATCCATTAATACGAAGTTGTGGATGTTGGCGCGATCACGCATAAACGAGTACAAATCCATCATTTTGGTGCCGCCAAATACCTTCACCTGAGTAATGTCGACCTGAGTTGGCGACTTAACCATTGGCGCTTTGTTGGCTTCGTTATTCATGATGTAAGCGTGCTTGTGGTAAAGGTGCGCATCTGGATAAGTGAAGGCGCCAAGATGTTGCTCTTCCCAGTTATCGATGCCTGCACCGAAATTATTCAAACCAGCTTCTACTTCGACGACAGGATCATGGTAAGTGACCGCATGAACGGGAGCGGTCGCACCTAGGATAGATAATACAACGAGAGAGATAACTGATTTTTTCATAATTAATATTCCTTATTTGCGATGAGTGCATCCTATCAATGTAATTCGAATAGACTAAATTAATTACTATTCGATTTTCGAATGGTAATGTGTTCAATGATCGCTTGGCATACTGGGCCAATATTGCGGTTGGCCGCCCAGACTACGTCGAGTGCTGAGTACATTTGGGCTTGGTTAAACTCAGGCGTGATTGCGACTAGCGATCCTAAACTGAAGCGTTCAGCACACCAATCAGCAGGTAAGATCCCCCAACCTAACCCCAACTCAATCATATGGCTTGATTGAATTAAATTGTCTGCTTCCCATGTATCTTGCGACATGATGGAAGTCTTGCTGAGTACCGGGTGATTTTTTAGCGATTGGCTGATGATTTGACGCGAAGAGAGTATCTCCTCGTTGCTGATCTGTGCGCAGTTTGCCAAGGCATGATCGGGGCTACAAACACAAAGCCATTCATACTGGTGGGTGGTCATAAAATTCAAATATTGCGGATAGCTATCATCACCAAAGTGCACGCCAATATCGACGCTGTGATTGAGTAGCCCTTGTTGCAGTGCTTTATGATCAAGCAGGCGAATCTCTACTTCGGTATTAGCGTAAAGTCGATCGATAGTGAGCAGCATTGAATCGAGGCAGGAGAGTGGGGCCATTGGGTCTACACCAATAACAATTTTACTTTCTACCTGATTATTAATTGCTGAAGCGAAGCTGTTCATCTTATCTGCTTGGCGTAATAGTAACTTTGCTTGGCTGTAGAGTCGCTGAGCATCGGTGGTAAGTATCGGCTTGCGAGAGCTGCGATCAAACAATTGAACGCCCCAACAATCTTCTAAGTTACTCACGCCAATACTGACTGAACTTTGGCTTTTATTGAGTTTGCGTGCAGCCGCAGAAAAAGAGCCTGTTTCAACTGTGGTGACAAAGGCAAGAATTTGTTCAAGGTTCATCATAGGTGTTTGTTTCAGCATTGTTTAAAGACTTTGGCTGAATTTACCGCGTAATGAAGTTGATTGGCTATTTTTATCCGAAAAAACGCAATGAATAACGATTAGAAAAGTAAATGAGTTAGCAGAAATGCGTTTTAGTCAGTTCTTCACTCCATTTAAGTATGTTGGATAAGACTTCACAACCGCCGCTAGAGACCGAGTAAAGCAGGGTAAAAGGGGGAGTTTAACTTTTAATTTTGCTGTTGCTTGAAAATTAAACCACAATTTAGGCCCGTGATCAGAGTAACAAATGGTGTCTAATGGTTTGACTATATACCATTAGCTCTGTAATTTGACGTTGAATTAATGCAAGTTACAGAACATCGGGTATCCCATAATGAAAAAAACAATGATCGCTCTTGCCCTAGCTATGGGTATGTCAGCAACAGTAAATGCGCAACTGATTCAACATACAGATCAAATTGCAGAAGTACAATTCACTGGCTCGACTTATGAACTGGGTAAGCACGTTGGTGAGGTTGCTAAAGAGCAAATCCTAGACAGCATCGACCGCTTTGATACGACGTTAGGTGTTATGCTGCCTGGTCTTAATGTGATTTCGCTTTCAAAATCTTTTGAGTCTAAGAATGTATTTGGCAAGTTAGAAAAATCGAGCCCAGATGCTGCAGCGTACATCAAAGGTTTAGCTGAAAGCTTAAATCGTTCTCCAAACTTATTATTAGTAGTGGCGATGTCTGATGAGGCAATTTTAGAGTCTCAGCGCAATGGTGGCATGGGTTTCCTACAAGCAGAAAAAACAGGCCATGATCCGAAAGCGCCTGCGAAATGTACTTCAATCGCAGTGAAAGCAAAAGGTGATAAATCTTGGGCTGCATCTAACTTCGATTACATGGGGATTAACTACACGGGTCTTATCATGCTTAAGCATAAAGACACCGATGGTAAAACACGTGTTATTCAAACCTGGGCTGGTTTGATCCCTTACGGTGGTGTAACCAAAGGTGCTCAAGCGATGGCAATGAACACCATGGCTGACGAAGGCACATTGCGCCAATTGGCTGGCAGTGAAGTCTTAACTGAAACAGCCACGCCTTCATTTCACCTAAGCTGGGCTGTAATGAATGCAGAGTCTTATGATGAGATCCGGGACGTATTCACTCGCTACCCTGAGTACTCGGCGTACTTTACTTACACAGCCGCTGCTGCTAACTCTCCTGCAATGAATATCGAAAATACTTACGCAGGTAAAGTTAACTTCAGCACTGGCGACTGGAAAGCACATGCTAACCACTCAATTTACCGTACACCTGAAGCGTTTGTTGACAGTGAATTTGCAGCGCATAGCTTGGCTCGCCAAGAAGCGGCAGAGAAGTTTGTCAAAAATGCAAACGCAGACACCCCCGAAGCTGAAATTCGTCACTTGCTAGAAAGCAAACCATTATGGAAAGGTCGCGGTGAAATGATGGGTACAGTGACATCAACGGTTTACAAAATTGATGGTAAAAAAGTAGACATGTACTTCAAGACGGATGCTGATCACCCTGTCGTACACATGACTAACTACTAAGTCACTTCGTTTTTTGTCTTTTGTTTGGCCAGCACAGATGTGCTGGCCTTTTGCTTGTTGCGAGATACAGCAAGTTACTTGGATTAATGGGTGATATATCAAAACAAAGCCGACATAAGCCGGCTTTGTTAGTGTGGTGTGTTCAACGCAAATTCTTGATGTTAGGCAGGGGGAACTGCGTTAGGCCATCATAATGTTTGCGATCATCGCGGAAAGGATACTTACCAAAGTTGAGCCATAAAGTAGGCGTAAACCAAAGCGAGCGACAAGGTTACCTTTCTCTTCGTTCACCCCTTTAACAGCACCCGCAATAATACCGATAGAACTAAAGTTGGCGAATGACACTAAGAAGATAGAAATTGTACCAACAGTATGGGCTGATAGGGTATCAAGTTGCTCTTGTAGCGCCATCATAGCAACGAACTCATTTGAAACCAGTTTAGTTGCCATAATGCTGCCAGCTTGTAGTGCTTCACTTGCTGGAATACCCATTAGCCAAGCAACAGGATAGAACACATAGCCAATTAGATCTTGGAAGCTGATGCCTAGTGCGACGGTGAAACCTTTGTTGATCATTGCGATTAATGAGATAAAGCCGATTAGCATCGCTGCCACAATAACCGCAACTTTAAAGCCAGTAAGAATGTATTCGCCCAGCATTTCAAAGAAGGTCACTCGCTCGCCTTCAGCCTCAGCAACCATATCATCAAAGTTTTCTTCTGCTTCATGATCGTATGGGTTAATGATCGATAGAATAATGAAAGTACTGAACATGTTTAAAAATAGCGCTGCAACCACATATTTGGGTGCGATAAGCTGCATGTAAGAACCCACGATAGACATAGAAACGGTAGACATTGCCGTTGCCGCTAACGTGTACATACGACGTTCAGACATTTTGCCTAAAATAGCTTTGTAGGTAATGAAGTTTTCAGACTGGCCAACCATTAAGGCGCTGATGGCATTAAATGATTCTAATTTTCCCATGCCATTTATTTTGGACAGTAAAAAACCAATGGCACTGATCACAATAGGTAGCACTTTGATGTGCTGCAAAATACCAATAAGTGCAGAAATAAAGACAATCGGCATTAAGACTTGCAGGAAGAAGTCGAACCCGCCTTCATTAATAAGGCCTCCAAATACAAAGTTGGTCCCTTCTGCGGCAAAAGCCATTAGACCATTAAACCCTTCGGCGAACTCGGTAACTATGCCAGTACCCGCAGATGAGTTAAGTAAAAAGTAAGCCACACTCATTTCAATTGCTAGTAGCTGGACGATATAGCGAAGCTTAATGTTTGTTCGGTCTTTACTTGCTAATAATGCAAGAACGGCGACGACTGCAAGGCCAAAAATAAAATGTAAGTAGGGCATGGGAGGTATGTACCATTTGTGATTATTCTCAAATTATGCATGTATGCTCCCATTTGGATTACCACTTTATGGTGACTTGAATCTCATTTCTTGAACTGGTTAAGACTGTTTTTATGGCTGATAACTAATTGTGTTGAAAGGATTTTCAGAAAATTTATTCATGCTTATCTTAATAAATTGCACAAGTATTAATTATGCAACCTGATTTTTAATGAATGATGCATGCCTATAGTGAATAGTATGAGTGAGGCATTGGTACTGGCAATAAAAAGCCCTTCATGACCAAGTGACATGAAGGGCTTTATGTGTAGACGGTGAACTAAACTACTTCGCTTCAACTGCTTTTTGAATGGCAGGGCCAATTTGGCGCTTACGTGAAGTCACACCTTCAAGCACTAGCCATTGTTCAGATGCTTTGCCTTTAAATGCAGCGTTAGCAATTTTTTGATCGGCGCTGTCTATCCATAAAAGATTCGCACGTTTGTTTTTAGTGTCAATCACAGAGAAGAAGAGGTGATCTAAGTTCGCTTCTTTTTTATAAGCTTTCATTGCCGCAATAAATTCAGGCTTTCTGTCTAACAGCTGCTGAGCGGTAATGGTTTCTGCTACACCAATACCCACTTTCTTACCGCCGTAAGTGAAGTTCTTGTAATCTAAAGTAAGAATATCAGTAGCGCTGACATGGCTGAGGTCTGATTTTGCTTCCAGCATTTTCTCCCCAAAGGCGTTGATGTCTTTAATGCCTGCCACTTTAGCAAGCTTTTCTGCGTAGCTACGATCGTACTTTGTCGTTGTTGGTGAACGGAACACCACGGTGTCAGATAAAATACCACCTAGCGTAGTACAAGCGATAGTCGCTGGAAACTCGATGCCAAGCGTTTCGGCATGGTTTGCAAGAATAGTGGCAGCTGAACCCCATGGGCGAATATCAATCGAGGCAACTTGTGTCATGTTTACAGGGTTTCCCCCAATGGCGTGGTGGTCGATAATCGCGACAATACTTTTTTCATCCACAGAATGATGCAGTTGTGTTTGCTGGTTAAAATCAACCAAGCCAAATTGTTGCGCAGAGACCTCTTTAAGCAGTTTTGGTGCTGTCGCTTTACAGTATTCGAGTACAAAACGGCTTTCAGGATTAATCTCTTCTGGCACGGCAGGAGTACCACCATAAATATGTGCTGCGGCAATTGCGGATGTCACAGTGTCGGTGTCTGGGCTTAAATGACCCGTCCATACTAGCTTGTCCGTATTGTTTGCTTGGGGTGTGGTGAGATCAAATGCCATGCTTGATGAGCTCATTACAGAAAGCAGCACTGCGAGATAACGTAGTTTCATTATTTAATCCATTATTGTTTTAACTGTGATTCATAGTGATAGAGAGATATATCACTACATAATGACATTTATATGTTCTGCGAGTGAAATCAAAACAATAAGGGAGAGAAAGTAAGAAATAAGACTAGTTTGACTAACTCTTATTAATATTTGGTTACGTTTGTTAGGCTCGATGTAAGTTATGTTTACTGTGAATACAGTACTTATTCTTATTAAAAGGCAAAGTACTGTATTCACATCATAAGCGATCTATCAGCGGTAGAAATTGTGGCCTTTATCGTCAGTTAAATAGTTGAGTATTGCGTCTGAAATATCAGCATGGTCATTGGCTTTAATAATGTTATCTTTAAAGCACTTTTTATAGGCTGGAAGACTACCGTAGAAATCAGTTTCTTCATCGTCCTTCTCCTTTTGGCTAAATTCAACAAAGAGCAAATGTGCATTATAGGGCGCTGATTTGCCATGATGCTTTAGCTGATGCCGAATGGTGTCGCACATACCCGCATCGACTAATTGTTTAAACATGTCGTTGTTTTCTATACCGTCTGAAAGTACAACGATCACGCGTTCTTTATTGGTCGCTTTGGCAAATTGATGGGGCGCGGCGAGTAAACCTTGGTAAACATCTGTCCCACTGTCTTCTTCCATTTCATCGATCAAATTATGAAAACCCTTGTCTAGCTGATCTTGGGTTTTGAAAGTCGTGCGGTCTATCGTATAAAAATCGGGTACGTTATCATCATCGTCATCCCACTCAGCACAATGGCGTTCAAATGCGATACCATCTTCATCACCAAATTTGCCTTCTTGCACCAGATCATAGGGCATAGGGCTATAAAAGTTGGGTAAGTGAGTAATGTTTATCTCTCTTGCGGTACGTTTTATATCAATATGTCGTTCCCAATTTACGGCTTGGTGCTGAGTTGGGTGGTTATAATCTAAGCGTAGGTTATTTTCATAACGGTAAATTTGCAGACGGCATTCGTGCAGTGGATGGTATTCATCATCGTCGTCACAGTCGTCGTCTAAGTCATCATCTTTCAATCCGTTATTGTATTTGTTTTTGTTTTTATCATCGTCATCATCATATTCCCGTATCCACTGCATATATTGTTCTGCAATATAGCGTTCATATTGGGTAAAACCTTCACGGTGATAGATGGCTTCACGCTTTTTAATGCCTGGGTCATGATTATCTTTTTTAGAGTGAAGCGTCAGTACTAATTCACCAAATGCCTTGTGTTGGCGAACTTTTTCAAATAAGGAGTGACGGGGCGATAGTAAAGGAGACACACAGTAAAAACGAAATTTACGATCTTTTTCTGAGTAACGCTTAATGACTATACGCTTAGCGAATGGAATAAAAGCAAAGCTAGATTCAGCATTGTTTTTATGAAGGGCGTTGGTCACGTCTTTAACTATTTTTTTTAAGAGGTCAATTTTGTCGTCGTCATCTCCTTTATTTGGTTTGTACCCCTCTTGATCATTATCCATTGAATCAGAAAAATCAGCCACGAACACCATATCAACAGGTGCACTCTGCATCCGCCCCGCTGCACCTGAGTTAGCGACAACCACTTCTTTGTCAAAAGCTGGCCAACGAGTAAATTTAAACCAGGACTCATGCGTTGAATGGGTGTGGATGTCATAGCGATAGTAAGCAAACTTACTGGGTGATTTGGCGCTGATCCCGTAACTGTCTTCTTCTATGCGACGAGAGGCTGTTACGTCAAGGTTTTTGCTGTCACCGATAAGGTGCGTTAGCCATTGTGTTGCAACATGATTCGCTTTTGCTTCGTTAAAGTCATTTTTGGTGGTGTCTGCTTCCGCGACGGCAATCGATGCGGCTTCCATCGCATCGCCTAAGCGTGCTTTTTTGCCAATGTAGCGACTACCTTCGATGGCAAGTACACCCATTGACATAATGGCACCTATGATAAATATAAAATATATTGCTGCTGCACCCTGTTGTTTTTGGATGGTCATGAATTATCTACCTATGAACGTTGAATACGATGTGAGAATGCGATCCGTTTTTTTAGGGTCATTCCCCATAATGCGTTCAAACCACGCAGGTATTCGTTGGCATATTGTTACCTGATAAATCGGTGCGTACTTATCTTGTTTTTCTCTGGTGATATCGAGCTTTTTCGAGGCCAGTGAAAAAGGCGGGGCGCAATTGACCTCCGGTGAGAGGGCCTGACGCGTAAGGTGATGTTTCCCGCTTAGACGTTCTTCTATAATGACGGAAACATCTTCTACTTTACTATTTAGTAATTTTGCACCTATAAGTTGTAGTTGCTGTGCTTGGCTCTCTTGTATTCGGGTATGAAATTGTTGCCCACGAGAGGAAGGGTAAAAAAGGCTGCGTTCTTTTAATAAAGACACTAACGAGTGAGCGGTACGCTCGAGCTGACTTTTTCGTATTTGCTGAAAACCAAGGTCAAAGCAAAAATATAAGCAGCTCGTCATACCAATTAATACGAAGGCTAATTCAATAGAAAATACACCTTTTTGTTTATTTATTTGCACTTTGATGCCTCTCGAATTCATCAATAACTAAAACGTGGCGTTTAATATCACTATTACTGAAAGACCATTTGAAGAAGATGGGTTGATACTTATAAGTCACTTCATACATTGAAATTGAATTTTTAGACCAAGATGAAGTGGAAGCATCATGCGCTAATGCATGCAGGTTTTTGTAGTGTCTCGTTTTGATAAACATTTCATTACTAGCAGTAAATACCTGCCACAATTTACCACCATTAGTGCTCAAGAAACTATGAAACCAAATTGCAAATTGATTCCCTGAATAAGACTGTATTTTTTGACAGCGAGAGGTCTCATTTTTCGGAACGTCAGTGTGACAATTTTTACCTTTATATTTTATAAAGTCGTGATTCTTATTCAATTGTACGCGAGCATCCCTTGCCGCTTCAGCAGAAGCATAGTCTAAGAGGGAACAAATATATGTTAGTCTGCAAACTTCAAATATAAGAACAGTAAACATAAATAGTACAAAAAAACCAAGCGCAAACTCGATAGCAAAAACACCTTTTTGCTTTTTCCGTGTAGAGAGCTTCATTAATATATCTTATTCAGCGTTAAACATTTGCGGGGAAGGTAGTCAGTGTGTGCATTAAATACAACTCTGACCTGTTTTAATTTAAAAATAGCATTAACAGTTAGGAATGGCGGAGTTTACATAGCTAGCTTCGTAAGGGATGGTAAGTGTTCTTATGGTATGTAAAATTACATTCTATACAGGTGGCGAACACTGTGAATCCCCCTTTGGTATTCCGCGGTCTATTGATTGTCATATTAGTGTAATAACTAGTAACAATTGTTTGCTAGTTAACTCGCGCATTAAAAAAAGAATTATTTGTTTGTCGATATTTTATAAAATTCTCATACAAGAGCGCTATTGATTATAAGTACGGTTGTTAGCGGTTCGGGAGCTGTGATTACTAAGCTACAGCCATTGTTCTATGTCGATGGGGAGCAAAATAAATATTCCACAGAAGTATGATCTTGCTTCTATTTGCGTTGGTTTTATTTGTAATGTCACTTATTGAGAAATAACATTATTAATATCCAGTTGTTCACTTTTACTTCACGTTTAGATTTACTAAATGAAAGTTGAATAGCTGAGAA
The DNA here is from genome assembly GCF_050337045.1 of Photobacterium kagoshimensis. NCBI lineage: Bacteria > Pseudomonadati > Pseudomonadota > Gammaproteobacteria > Vibrionales > Vibrionaceae > Photobacterium > Photobacterium kagoshimensis. The sequence continues at coordinate 231,166 of NZ_JAKJSO010000014.1, forward strand.
TAATCATAATAATTAAATATATAGGACGACTATGAAATTTAATCAGTTTGCTTGGTTAGCAATTCCATTGCTGACATCACCAATGTCTGCGTTAGCTGCAGATCTTGGTGAAAATAACCCTCCGCGTGTATTTTTCAATACTCAAACCCCTTCAAATGATTTACTTGGTCAGTTCAGGGCACAAATCGATTTTGCGCAGAATGTAATAACGCCGTATCGATTAAGGATCAACAATGATGTTAGGCCACATCTAGTAGGGACTCGCGATACATTATTATTGGTAAAGCCCCTTACTCAAGAGAACCAACAGCCGATTATGGTAATTGCTTATGACAAAAATGGTGAGGAACTCGGCGTTGTGAATTTAGATTCGCCTGATCAATTGCCTAAGCATGACTGGTACGTTGAAGCAGGTGGGCTGGTCGAGCGTGATTTTGAACAATCGGATTTTATTAATCCGTTATATATTTCGACAAACGCTGAATTTGCCGAACAAGCGCAGCATGAAAATGGAGAGTACTTAGCATCGCGTCTTGTTTCTCACGATTTGATTACACTTACTTTAAGTAATGGTAATTGGGCGGGGCGTATTTACTTACCGCAAGGGGTAAATCCGGATTTTAATGGTAAGACAATAAAGCTTGTTGTTAACTCGGGCTATTCGACTCGCGTTTATGCCAACGGTGACAGCACTGTTTATGCGTTCGGTTCAACAGTAACTTACCGTTATCATGAGGGGCGTTGGTTTACTAAAGACGATATGAAAACAAACAATATTGCGTACGCAGACAATACGTGGTCTGGACGTTTACCTGCAGCATGGGTTCAACCTGGGTTATGGTTGCAATTCAAGCAGGGTAATGACTTTGGTTACCTTAATGAATTAAAAGTAGGGGCCCCAAGTGAAGTGATTATAAACACGATCGATTTGGGCTTCTTAACACCACCACGTAATGCTTTCCCTTTTGCTACGAATCCCGCACTGCATAAAGACTATTTTCAAAAAATACCGGCTAGTCGCCTTATTGTGAGTGAATATGAGCCCCTGCATTTACGTGAAGTCGTGTTGCCTACGGGGGTGACTTACACGGACCATTCTGCTGTTTCAGGCGGCTGGCATACGGGTGATATGCGTCAATATATCGGTAAAATATTAATTTCACACGGAATTGATAATGCTAACTATGGCATTAACAGTACTGATGGTGCGAGTGAAAGTGGGCACCCATATCACTCTGCTTTAATCACAGCGCATAATGCCATTGGTAAATATAAAAATGGGACTGTGGTACATGGTGGCTCGGGCGGCAATGGCATGGTGACGCTCGATAACTCTGAAGGAAATGAGTTTAGTCATGAACTCGGTCATAACTTTGGGCTGGGTCATTACCCTGGCGGCCCTGATGGCTCATTGCATCGTCCGGCATCTGATATTAATTCAGCATGGGGCTGGGACGCCCGCTTGAATCGTTTCGTCGTAAACTTTGATGTTGCCAGTAAGGGAACAGCGGAGTGTTGTGGTGGAAGCGTAGCGCCGTTTGAGGGGTATCGATTTAATGCCGATGCAATGGCTAGCGGTGTTGCGACCTCTCCAATATCTAAATACACTTTGCATACTCCCTATAGTTTACAAGCAATTCAAACTTTCTTAGAAAGCAGGGCGGTATTTGACCCAAGCGCTTCAACAGGGTTTAAACGCTGGAATGCGACAACCAGCACTATGGATGAGTTTGTAAACAATGACAGGAATATTGATAGCGTCGAAATAGCCGATTTAACAGGGCTAGATGCGATTATTACCGCTCAATTATTGACGGAAAACTTTGCGCTTAACGATGACATTAGTTTGAATTCGTATAATGGCCATTACATTGCGCGGGTAGATTTGCCACAAGCTGATGCGTCGAACCAAGGTAAAGTTGTGTCTTTGAAGCGCCAGTCATCTTGGAGTAGCGCTATGACAGCGAATGGTGAAACTATACGGTTGGCAATGGACGAAACGCGGGTTTATCGTTCAAATGGTCAGTCATGGCAGTGGTTGCCGCAAGGGCGAGAAAAAGTGGCGAGAATACCAACAGATTTTGGTGTGCCAGTGACGACAATTGTTGGCTACTATGATCCAACAGGAAGTATGAACAGCTATATTTATCCTGCTTTACACGGTGCTTATGGTTTTGTTTACCCTGCTGACAATATTGCTGAAACAAGTCAGCGCTGCCAGCTAAAAGTGACGCTAGCAAATGGCCAACAACTTAGCTATAAATTGAGTAATCGCCGCTTTAGCAACTTTTATATGAATAAAATCCATGTCAACGTGAAGCAGAGCGATTCTCCACAAGAAGCCGTTGTAATGTGTGGTGAAGAAATACGCGCTAGCCTAACGATTCAGCCACCGACACGGCCGCTGAATTACACTGTATCTGGTGCGGTTCTTTAGTTTAGGTTATAACGCCCTTATATAGATAGCATACATCCCCGAGGCCTAGTTACTGACTAGGTCTGCGGGGATTTTTACTATGCGTTGCGACTAATAGCAATCTAACTAAGTTGTGCAACCGCCGATTTAAGCTGATCTAAGATCGCTGGGTTCGTTACTGTACCTGTCGCAGGATCAAAATTGTCGTAAAAACTCGGTACAGAGAGCTGTGCTTTTACATCGCCGGCAAAATAGGGAGCAGAGCCTACAGCTGCTGCTAATACACTGCTTGCACCACCTGGGCCTGGTGAGGTTGAAAGCAGTAACATTGGTTTTTCTTGGAAAACTTTTTGATCGATACGTGATGTCCAATCAAACAGGTTTTTATAAGCGGCAGTGTAAGAACCGTTATGTTCAGCAAAGGAGATGATCAGTGCATCTGCTTCACCAATCTTTTTAAAGAAAGCCTGTGCCTGAGCGGGCTGACCGAGTTCTTGTTCACGTTCCATGCTGAAAAGCGGCATTTCGTAGTCATTGATATCCAATATTTCAACTTCAGCCCCACTGACAAGCTGGCTGGCTGCTGTTGCTAATTGCTTGTTGATCGACTGCTTACTGTTACTTGCCGCGAATGCTAATACTTTCATGATGATTCCTTAAAATTCTACTGTTGTATTTTGGATGTTGAGCATTATCACTGTTCGTAACGCTGACGAGTTGAATGCATTTAATCCAGTATATGAAATAAATTGGTTAGATTGTTGCCGATGAACTAACTATAAATTACATCTTAAAAATCATTAATAGCCATATTGTGGATAGATTATTTCCAAATGACTGTTAATGAGGTCGTGGGCGTAATAAAGTGTGCCTTGGCTACGTTAGCCCTGCTTGTTATGTGAGAGGGAAATTATGGCGTTTAACGCACATTTACTTGATGGGATGATCATTTTTGTCGAGGTTGTTAATAGCGGGAGTTTCACCAAAGCTGCTGAAAATAGCGGCCACTCAACGTCTTATATCAGTAAAGAGATCAATAAACTGGAAGAGCGCTTAGGCGTGCGTTTGTTGCATAGTACGACGCGATCATTAAGCCTTACATCAGAAGGTGAAGTTTACTTTCAGCAATGTCAGCAGTTACTTTTTGATGCAGAGCAGGCTGAATTAGCGATGACAGGCGGGCAACTAGAACCAAGAGGCTTGTTACGGATTTCATGTCCTATCAGCTTAGGCATATCTCGAATCCGCCCTGTTGTTGCTAAATATATGGCGCAGTACCCTGAAGTGAATTTAGAACTGGATTTGAATGATCGTCGGGTTGATATGGTGGCAGAGGGATTTGATCTTTTGATAAGAGCGTCTGCAGTTGTTGAAGATTCAAGCTTAATATGCCGTCCAATTTTCCAGTCTCATGCGCTTATATTAGCCTCACCAGATTACCTAAAGCGCTATGGATCACCGTTACACCCAACGGATTTGGTGAATCACCGCTGTATTAGCTATAGCAACTTGAAAACACCGAATGTATGGCAATTTATTGACCAAGATAATCAGAACCATCACGTTCAGGTACATAGCAAAGTACTGACCAATAGTTCAGAGATGGAACTCGGCCTCTGTCTGGCGGGACAGGGCATTACAAGGTTGCCTAAATTCAATTTAGGCACTGAAATAGAGCAGGGCTTATTAGTCCCACTTTTTACTGACTTTAAATTGCAAACCATTAATGTGTATATGATGTACCCAAGCCGCAAACACATGTCGTCAAAAGTGAGAAGCTTTATTGACTTTATACTGCAGGAATTAGGAGATAGTGCGGATAGAAAATAATATGGTATGTTCAGATATGGTTCATCTTTGTTCAGTTAGTCTGAAAGAACATAAAGAAGAGGCATAGACGATGAAGAATATATTGACTGGCATTGTGGCACTGATTGTAGGTGCATTTACATTGATTATGGCAACGGTAATGGGTCTTTTCATTAGTGTTGCAGCCTTACTTACAACACCATTCATCAAGCGTAAACTTGCTTACGCACATACGGAAACTCGATTTAACCGCGCTCACATGCACACAGCACATCAAGGCAGTCGTCATGTGATTGATGGTGAGTACGAAGACGTCAGCCATCGTTAATAATGCAAGTGCTTAAATTAAGTAAAGATTAAGACAGTGAATGAAAAAAGCCCGCTATCATGAGAGCGGGCTTTTGCATTTAGCTAACTAGCATTAATTGCTCTACTTTTTAAGGCGAGTCACTTTGCTAGATTTGCTTTGAATAGCACGGCGCAAGCGAAGACGACGTTCTGCAGAACCTTGCTCTTCAGGGTTGTTAGTACGGCCCTGGCGGTTTTTAAATGCTGGCTTAGTATTCATTTTAAGCAATAGCGCATCACGGTCTGCTGGTTCATAACCCGCAAGTTGGATACGTTTAATGCGTTGTTGAATAAGTTTTTCAACTTGTACTAGTGTTAGCTCTTCTTCACGGCTAACAAAAGAAACAGCATGTCCTTGTTGGCCAGCACGACCTGTTCGACCAATACGGTGAACGTAGTCTTCTGCAAGAAATGGCATGTCGTAGTTAACTACGTGTGGCAAGCCTTGAATATCCAGACCACGAGCTGCAACTTCTGTTGCTACCATTACGCGAGCTTTGCCTGTTTTGAACTCTTCTAATGCGCGGCGACGTGCGCTTTGCGCTTTATCACCATGGCAAAGAACAGCTTTGATGCCATCAAGCTTAAGCTCTTTAACCACTTGGTTTGCTGTTTCTTTGTAGTTCACAAATACCAGCACTTGTTGCCAGTTTTTCTTACCAATCAGTTCAGACAGCAGTTCACGCTTACGATCTTCATCAACAGGGTAAACCACGTGTGAAACGGTTTCTGCTGTTGTGTTTTCAGCCGAAACAATAACGCGTTTTGGTTTACGCAATAAATCTTGTGCTAATGCGTTCATCTGCGCTGACGATGTCGCCGAGAATAGCATCGTTTGAGGATGCTGGCTGATACCGCCCATAATGGTGCGAATCGCGTTAATGAAGCCCATATCTAGCATACGGTCTGCTTCATCAAACACTAAAAACTCTAGGTTAGCAAAACTGACGTTACCCAGCTCAATGTGTTCGATTAGGCGACCTGGTGTTGCTACCAGAATATCGACACCCGCTTCTAGCTTACGCTCTTGCGATGACATTTTTGCGCCACCAAAAACAGCAGCCACTGAAATCTCAGTGTACTTGGTGTAGCTTTCGATGTTGTGGGCGATTTGGTCAACTAGCTCACGCGTTGGTGCCAGAATTAGCGCACGAACATTAAAACGGCTACGTGATTTTTGTTTGTCAAAAATCTGCTGAATAATAGGCAAAGAAAATGCAGCGGTTTTACCTGTGCCTGTTTGTGCGTGTGCAAGGATATCGTGGCCACGGCGAGCGTGTGGAATAGCCTGTTGTTGAACGGGAGTGAGTTTTTCATAACCACACTCGGTTAATGCGCGCACAATATCAGGTGAAAAACCTTGTGATGAAAATGACATTCTTTGTTCCTAAAGCAGATGGCTGTTGTATGGCTTTCATCGTAGAAAGAGAAACAGCGCCTGACCAAAAATACGGTCGCTGATTATAGAGGAATAATCAGTGGCTGTGGTGACTAATTGTGAATGTACGAAGGGAATTTGTACAGTTAAAGCCAATAAAACACAAAAATGGCTAGTTTTAGGGCTGGGAGTGCTGTGTTTGTTGTTGGTGAGACTCAAGATAGATACCAGCGTTAAGGTTTCTTATTGTCAGGAATGCTTCATCGAAGGTGCCTATACAAAAATGCAGCGTTAGAAGTGCCCGTATAAAAAGGCATTCAACAGCTATGTTTGACTGAGTTTACTGGCTTTTATCTCTATCTGTCTGTTATTAAAGCTTTTTATGTTTTTGTCGATAAATGTTGTTGTGAAACAAAGGGATATTAATTGAACAATGTCTTCTTACATATTGCTGACATTGCCAAGTTATAGCCGCATAGAATCGCTTCGTTTAAATTGATAATGGTTCAGGACAGGAAGCGGTTGATTAGTATGTTGAAGAAGACAAATAAAAATAACAAATTGCGATACGCTGTATTGTTAAGCTGCGTTATGGGGCTGACAGCTTGCCAAGGGGGCAGTGCAGGAAGTGATACTCCCGTGCCTGGACCTACGCCTACGCCGAGTCCAATACCTGGTCCAACTCCTAACCCAACGCCTGATCCAGGACCAACACCGACTCCGCCACCTATACCACCAACGCCTGTGCCACCAACCCCCGCGGTGCCTGATAATACTTTTGAAGTGGACGGTATAAGCTATACCAATATCACGGATGCGCAAAATGCGCTGAAAGATAATAGTACTTTAGTGATTGGCAATGGTACTTACCGACAAGGTATGACGATAAAACCGAGTAACGTTACTATTCAAGGGAGTACCAATACACACTTTGTTGGTGGCGCTGTGAGTGGGAAAGCGACCTTTGTGATCCAAGGTAATGACACTACGATGGAGCAAATAGAATGCAGTGGTGTGACTGTCCCTGATCAAAATGGCGCTTGTATACGCCAAGAAGGGAAAAACCTGCTGCTTAAATCTTCCTATTTTCACGATAGTGAACAAGGGATCTTAGCGAATGATGGTTCTGGCATTATTCGTATTGAGTACAGCCGCTTTAATAATTTGGGTAAGGCTGGACGAGCGCACGCGATTTATGTAAATAAAGCCGATCGGTTAGAAGTTCGATACAGCAAGTTTTATAGCTCTAAAGATGAAGGGCATGAAATTAAATCTCGAGCTAAAGAAACCATCATTGAATATAGTGAGATTGCATCATTAACAGGTAATGATAGCCGTTTAGTCGATGTACCTAATGCTGGTAAGCTGGTGATCCGAGCAAGTGTATTAGAACAAGGCCCAAACTCGGCGAATAATCAATTGATTGGTTATGGCTATGAAGTGAACCCTGTTGATCCTGCCATTTCACACTCGGTAGAAATTTCAGATAATATTATTATTTTAGAGCGTAATGGCGGTAACCATTTCTTTGGTATTTCAGACAGCGCGAAAGGTGTTTCCAAAGTAGTGACGCAAAATAAATTTGTAGGGCAGATGAACGATTCAGCGCTCTATCAAAGTGGTAACCAGTTTTATGCAGATCGAGCTGCTTTTGGTTTAGGTCCGTTCCCTGAATTACCGAGTATTGGAATTTAATGCAAGCAACTGTTACATCAATTTTATAGTGAAACAGTAAGATTACGAAGGTCAGTGAAAGCTGGCCTTTTTTATATTGATATTCCGCTCTGAAATTATCTATACGCTGCTCTGTCTAGTGTGTTTATAGCTCATCATAAACCCAAGAATGATACCAGCCATATTCGCTATTGCATCTAACCACGATGCTTCACGGTTTAGAATAAATTGCCCTTGGCAAAACTCTAAAAATAGCCCATAGCTCGCCAGAGCGACACAAGAAAATTTAAACCCTCGGTAGGTTAAGCCAAGTTGACTCGCAAGAAGGGCAAAGACAGCATAAGCCCCCAGATGAAGCATTTTATCTAGAAATAAAATCCCGTATTGTTTTAAATCTAACAGGCTGTTTTTTTCTGCCCCTGCTGATAAAGAAATCAGCGTAATAAAAATGAAATAACTACTAAAGCACCCCCAAGTTAAATAGGGCTTTATCACTTTGAATTGAGGCGCCATCCAATATGATTTCATGCTTCAATTTAAGGTTGTACGCTGAATAAGTTGCTGTAAGTGTTTTACTGGGATCGCGTAAGTTATATCACTGGGATTGGTTAGGGCTGATTCCTTGGTGGATTTAAGGAGTACTTTATTCACAATAGCAATCACTTTGCCCGAGGTTGGGTGATAAACAGGGCTACCACTATTGCCAGGATAAGCGGTTGCATCAAGTTGATACACCATATATGGGTTTTTAAGGTGTTTTAGCTGTTTGATGGTGAGCTCTTTGGCACTTCGCGCTGGGATGGCCACGGGTGTTATGCTAGATATCATACCTTTATGAGTTACAGGGTATAACCCGAGAATGGCGCCAATAGGGAACCCGGTAAAGGGATACTCTTCGCCTTCCCGTACCTGAGAGGTGGCGATTGATAGCGTGGGTATAGCTTGGCCTGATATTTTTAACAAAGCTAAATCATGCTTTTCATCACGGGCAATAACGCGCGCATTGCGCACTTCGGGGCTCTTACCTTGCCCAACAAAAACAACAAACTGTGTTTTACCATCATTCAATAACTGGCTTGGAACGACATGGGCGTTGGTTGCGATGATTTGACTTGTTGCGGACTGATTTGAAATACGTACGGCGAATCCTGTGCCGAGTAATTGTGCTCGTGGTGTCGCGAGTTTATTGTAGATCCCAATACCGACAATGGCAGGTTTCACTTTGCTGATGGTGTCTGGCAATGCTGCTGTCGCTGTAAAAGAGATGCTCATAGCGATGATTAACAGCAAAAAGAACAAGGGCTGGAACCTGTTGGTCGTTTTCATGATTGTCCCTGCGTTTATACGGCGGATTTTTTATATATTTTTCTTCAATGCTATTTGGGTAACCTAAATGGTATAACCGACCTATATCGGGCGGTATGTTTTGGCTGAGTGTTGAATTAATTCACCGCACTTAACTTATTTTGAAGTTGGCCTTTTATTGCTATCAAGCGAGGATCTGTGGTGCTGATTTTTTCTAATACCTCTTTTGCATTATCGTCTTGCTTGTTTTCCAACAAACTTTCGGCATAGTGAAGTGCAATCTCTGCATCATCGTGTTTCTTCGCATAGGCTTCTTTAAGTAGCTGAAGCGACGGGGCTATTTGACCTGATTTTAATAAACAGTAGCCGTAGGTATCCAGTATTTCAGGGATGTTTCCGCGTTTAGAGGCTAACTCATGCGCTTTATTGGCAGAGCGACAGGCTTTGTCGGTATCACCTTTTTCAAGGTATAACCAAGCGATGTTGTTAAGCGCGATAATATTGTTCGGCTCTCGAACCAAAATCGTCTCATACTGCTCAATTGCTTCATCGGGACGGTATTTAACCTGTAAATCAGCTAATCGAATTTGTAGCGCATCGGCTTTATTTCCATACTCTTTGATGACTGACTTCAAGAATGTAATCGCCTGGTCTGTTTTACCTGCCATTTCATAAGCCATCGCTAAACTTGCTGCTGAATCTTGATTTGGAAGTGTGTCATAGCGCTGTTCTAACGCATTAATGGCTTCAGGGTAGGCTTTGTTTTGTAAGTGGATCATTGATTGCAAACGGAGGTAATAGGCTGTTTGTTTCACTTCATCGGGCTGTTGATTTAATAAAGCCTGACTCTGTGCACTTTTTCCCTCTTTAAGCAGTAAGCCTGCCTGCATTAGTGTAAATCGGGTGTCATTGATAAAAAGGTTACGAGCTTTGGTCGTGAGTTTTAAGCTGTTATCGACACGCCCGACTAGCTCATTAAGTTGAATGTTTTTAATGTATGCATTTGGATTTAATGGCTCTTTCGCTAGCCATTGGCTGTAGTAGGTCAGTGCGTTATCATAATCTTGCTGCTGGTTATAGAGATCAGCGAGTAAGCGTAAAGAGCTGCTGCTTTGGTTGTGGGGCGAAATCGTTTCAAGCAGTTCAATCGCAGGTTGATACTCGGTATTAACGGCCAATGTTGTTGCTTTTTGAACTTTTAATGCATCGCTATTTGGGGATTCAGAAAGCTGTTTACCGATGACTTTATTTAAGTCAGCCATTTGATCCGACTGATAAGCGAAGCGCACAACATGGCGGAAAACCATAGGGTTAGTGGGTTCAAGCTGGTACGCTTTCATTGCTTCTGAATAAGCAGCGTCAGGGCCTTCTTCTTTATCGGCAAGCTGTGCAACCGCAAGGCGTGCTTGGATATTTTCACTGTCGGTTGCTAATACCTTTTGGTACCAATTTTTCGCTTGGTCTGGTTGTTGTTTAATTTGATAAACCAAGCCTTTCAATAGCATGGCTTGGGCATTTGCAGAGCTTTCTGTTAACCATTCATCAATGGTTTTTTCTGCATCATCTATCTTGCCCATTTTTAAGTAAAAGTAAGTGAGCCCAAGCTTAGCTTCTTTCAAATCAGGGTTAACATTTAGTGCTTGTTGTAGAGTATCTAACCCACTGGTGTCATTGTTTGCGAGTTGAATGAGTCCGAGTTTTACTTGGCTGTTACCTGAACCATTGGCTGATGCTTTTTGCGCGAGGGTTAGTGCTTCATCTTCACGTCCTAAGCGGGCGAGTTCAACGCTCATCGATGAAAGGAACGTGCTGTCTTGTTCTGTTTGGCCATTAAAATTATTCAGGGTGTTCATCGCATCATCTATATTGCCAAGCTTAAACTGCGTAATAGTATAAAGGCGTTTGACGAAGTGGTTGGCTGGTACCAGTGGATCTATCTTTTTGAAGTGTTCATTCGCTTGTTCAAATTTTCCTTGCTGGAAGGCAACAACACCAGAAATCAGGTACGTCGCCACATTCTGAGAACCATTTTGAATGGCCAGATCTGCGTGTGTTTTTGCTTCATCATTGCTGCCTTCGGCATAGAGGATACTCGCTTTGAGTTCATTAACAAGAACGTGATTGTTAGACATCTTTATTAGCTTGCTAACGTATTTGTCTGCGTCTTTATATGCTTCATCTCGCACAAGTGCTTGAGCGAGATAAAGGGTGTATTGAATGGCATCGGGAGCGTACTCAACCGCTTTCTGATAGCTTCGCGCCGCTGCCTTATTATCACCTTTGGCTGTTTCTAGGTGCCCTTTAAGTAACCATGCATCACTGCTTGTGCTGTGCTCTTTAACGATGTTATTTACAATGTAAAGTGCCGAGTCAATGTTCTCATTAGCCGCATCTAGCGTGGCACGGCCGATCGATTGGTAAAGCGTGTCTTGCCCTGCATTTTCAGCAAGTGACAGGGTGTATTGGGCATCGTCTATTTTCCCTTGCTTAAGTAGGGCTAGCGCTTTAAATGCGAGTAACTCTGTTTTGATACTTTGATCTGTTGTTCGTGTTTGATCAACTAAGGTGATTAGAGGCTCTGTTTTATCTTGTCCTAGCAATGCTTGAGCAAGAAGAGGCGTTAATGTATCGCTGTCGCCTTTCAGTCGTATGGCCTTCTCTAGTTCTTTCTCTGCTGACGCAAAATTACCTCGTTCAAGATAAATTTGTCCTAGAATCTGTCGTGCTTGACTGTCTTTTGGGGCTTGTTTTATCGCATTTTTAAGTTCGATGATGGCTGCGTTGGTGTCTTGATCTTCAAGATAGGTTTGCGCTTGCTCAAGGTATTCTTCCGTTGATTTATCATTACATGCCGCCAAAGAAAGCGTTATGAAACTAGCTAAAGCGAGTCGTGTGAAAGTTTTGCTTTTATTATGAGTCATAAGCATCCCTGTGATGACAAAAAATTGCTGGACATTTTTATGATAGACCTAAATAAGTTGGTCAGCGTAAAGAATTAAAGGATGTTCAGTGCTTTGTATTATTGATTGCTACTCTTAATAAAAGGCAGTGGACGCGACAGGTATAAGAGATGAATGGAATAGATCCCTCAACCAATATTGAATGTGAATGGTCACATAATCCCTCGATTGGAATAGTAAAATTGCGATGGTTGGCGCTTGAATATGAGGCAACGCCTAATCCGTTTGTTGGTTGGAGTTGGATAGGGCCTTGGCTTGATACTATGGTGAGAGATTTTTGGTTATTAACAGCGCGAGTGAATAATCAGATTGTGGGGTTAGCCATTTTTACCAAAAAGCAGAAAAAAAATTGGTTAGGACAAAATTATGATCATTATTTTTTACATCGATTAGGCGAACAAGCTGCCGACCAAATTTGGATTGAATATAATGACTTTCTTCTTGCTCAGGATAATCAAACACTGACGAGAGACGCGATGTTTAGAGCGATTCAAAGAAAGTTACAACCAAGAGACTGCATCTCGATTGGGGCGAGCAGCCATGAGGTGGCTTTTCACTGTGCTTTGATGGCGGATCCTACATGTGCGATGACGCCTTTGACCGTATGGGAAAGCCCGAGTTATCAGGTTGATTTGCTACGTATAAAGCATGAACAGACGGGATTGATTGAATCGTTATCAAAAAGTGCGCGTAAACAAATAAAGCGCAGTATCAAAAAGTATGAACGTAGTGGGTTAGTAGAAATCAACACTGCGAATACGTGCGAGCAGGCATTAATGTTTTTTGATAACGCCAAACATAACCATATACAGCGCTGGGGCAGTGCCCCTGGACAAAGTGGTTTTGCTAATCCTGCTTTTGTTCGATTTCATCAGGCATTTATTCGTCATAATTTTGCATCAGGTATGATTCAAATTCACAGCCTGAGTGCGGGGGAAAATGAAATCGGAATTATTTATAATTTCCATCTGAATGGCGTTGTTTACTTTTACCTGAGTGCGCTCTCTTATAACGATGATCCTCAGTTAAAGCCGGGCTTAGTGGCCCATTATTTACTGATAGAGCAAGCGCTTAATACTGACATGAAAATGTATGATTTTATGGGGGGCGATGCCCGATACAAACAAACATTTTCAAATAGTCAGCAGCAACTTGCAATAATAGAGTATCACCAACCACACTTTGCACGCTCGCTGCAAAATATGGCAAGAAGCGCAAAGCGAATTATGGCTTAAAGCAGTTAAGCGCATCTTTAAAGGCCCCTATAAAGGCATCGTTATCTAATATTGTGTTTCCACAAAAATCATAAATTGGTTTCTTACCGGTTGATTCACTGGTCGTTAGAAACGGGTATGGTACCTCTGATTTAGCAAGTGTTTTAGATGGCGTAAAGTTACCAACAGCAGGGGCTTTGAACCAACCATCAAGCTGCTCACCTCCGCGCCAAAAATCTTTACGTAATACCGTGTTGCTTATTGTTTCCGCTACACCTTTATCCCGTTTTCTGATATCGCCGCTCAAAATGTTATTGGTCACTAAAGCTGTGGACTGTTTAAAGCGAACATCAATGCCATTGGTGTTGTAGAGTATGTTGTTATTTACTATGGTATCTTTGCCTTGGTTGATATAAACACCGACATCATTGCAATGCATCATAATATTATTACGTATGACAGAGAGGTTTGTTTCATAGTTTGCTTTATCCCGTCTGGTTGCACGTTTCATGCCACCGCCACCTAAAGAAACCCCTACTTGATAGCCACCATAATCATTATTTGTACTATTACAGACGATTAAATTGTTCTCGATAGCCCCATTATTAGCCCCCCCTTTGATAAAGGCGCCGTAGCTCACTTGATTGCCGCCTAGCTTGATAAAATCTCTAATAATGTTGTTGCTGAGTACCCAACTGTTGCCTGAATCAAGATTAACCGGAGTCACCGAGCTAGATGACTCGCTCGGCTCGGTAAAGTAGAAATAATTATGAGATACCTTGCCAAAATCAGGGTAGTTACGGTCAACCCCGTTGACCTTGATTGCGGCGTTGAAATCAACAAACTCATTATGGCTCACTTGTAGGTTATCGGCATGCCCCACAATATGGATGGCGTGTTCGCAGTGAGGTTGGCAGTTACCGATAAAACGTAACCCTGTAATGATCCAATTAGGTCTATTAAGAAATAATCCTTCCAGCGTAGTGAGCTCAAGGTTAACTTTTCCTGCGGTTTCAGCTCTAACAATGATGGGGCTTTTCGAGGTCGGATAAGTCAAACTGCTATTGATACGTTTTTGTTCCAGGTAATAGTCGCCATTTTTGATAATGATTTCAGTACCAGGCTGGGCAGTATTAATCGCTTTAATGATCTCTTGTTCATTATCTACCAAGATAGATCGGCTTACATCAGGAAGATCCGCATAAGCTGTTGCGAAGTTAGGGCCAACAGTTGGCCAATTTTTACTATCAAATTCGCGCCAAAAAAAGTTTTTGCTATGTAAGGTTTCACCTGCATCTAGCAAGGTATCACCAGCGATAGCAACGCTAGGGTATTCTTTGTTTATGGTATGCCCGATACGTTGCAATGTTTGTGGTAGCGGCTCTGCACGATGACTTATTTGGCTATAGACACTGTAACCCAGAAAAACGAGCGCAATATGTGCAAAAAGGCCAACTGCGGCAAAGTAGGTTTTAATACTATTGATAGAAGGTTTCATTTCTTCCTCTTTAGTTTGACGGGCACTATTACGTTTGATTACTGCCTGACGTTGTTAATTTTTGCCAAACAACGACTCTTAGTTTGCTAAGTTGAAATGAAATAAGCGCATAGGTCGCAGAGCGGTGTTTAAATAGGCTGATAAAACTAAGTAAGATAGCAACGTAAATTGAGGTATAAACAAGACTTGTCGCGAATACGCACAATAAATTGTTCACTTTGTTAACGAGTAAATCCTGAAATGGCGTTGTAATCAGATAGGCGATACCCGTAGCGATAATCATAGGTATAGATTCGATCAAGTAGCTGGTAACAGAGAGAGAGATAAGGCGCTGTAAGACAACAAGTAAAACCAAGCAGCTAATGGCAGTTAGAATAATTCTAGCGATAACAAGGGTTTCGATGTTCCCCCAATATACGGCGAGAAGCAACACAATGCTGGAGACAATGGCAGTTACCAATTCAAACTTGAATAGGAACTTGATCTTATCAAGAAGTGTTAATACGTCAAAAAGCGCAAATGACAGTATTCGGGTGATTAAAAGTGGGGCTGCGAGGGGCAAAAGGTTAACGACCAAGTGCCATTTTTCAGCATTACCTAATGCAAGGGTGACCAGTTGTTCAGCATTAATCGCTAACAGGCTAGCCAATAAGATAATAACGGCGCTGGTTGCAATTAATGTGTTATGAAAAATGGTGGAGAACTGCGGTGATTTTCTATCAAGTTGTCCTAACCCTGGGTAAAGAGTTGCAACAAAAGGTGAAACGAGGATATCAGAAGCTGTCTCGTAAATGCGTTGAGTGATACTAAATGCACCTAAAGCTGATGTTCCGATAAATTTAGAAATAATGAGCTGATCGCACTTGTTGTTGAAGTAATTAACGATGCCCTTTAAAAGGGTCCATTGAGAAAACGAGAGTTGTTTGTGTAATCGCGTTAGACAGAGTGTTGGGCGGTATTTTGAAAAGTAATAACTGCTAGCAGAAAGAATGATGAAATAACTGACCATTCCCCATATATAAGCCCAGTAGCTATTGAGCACCATGATTAAAATAAGCGTGATAAAAAAAGAAGATAGTTTTGCTGAAATATCCCAGTACATGAGGGTTTTAAATGCCATTTCTTTTTTAAGCAAGACAATCCCAATATTGGAAAAAGCAAGTAATAAAGGAATAAGCGCGAGTACTTTAAGAATACCTTCAATCTCTGGCTCACTAAAGTAGAAAGCGGTCCAACTTGAAAAACTAAAAATGGCTAATGCAATCAGCAGTTTGATAAGGAGTTGGACTGTCCAAGCCGTATTGATATCTTCGGTATCAGGATCAACCTCTTTAATCAAATAAGCTTCGGTCCCTAGCCGTGAAAAAAGATCAAAAAAAGCGGTAACTAAGGTTGCTGTTGCAATAAGCCCGAACTCTTCGATAGAGAGAATTCGAGCAAAAATGAGCATGGTGATTAAGCCTACGGCAGAAGATACCCATGAGGCGATGGTTAACCAGAATGAGGCGGATGCTACCTTCCTTATGAAGGACATTGGATCTGACCTGATCCCATGAGATCACAAAAAGCGTAGTAATCATCAGGAATGCCAATATCAATGAAGAAACCACTCAGGATACTAGCCCCGATTGAGCGATGAGCAATCTCATGGTGGAGAAAGTCTTCTTCAAATGAGAAATGTTCAAGATCAGGTAAAGCGGCTAATAATTCAGGGCTCGTCATATAAACCCCCGCGTTGATATACCCTCGAGTCCCTGCTTTTTTTTCGTGAAACCCTGTGACAAGCATACTGTCATCTATGGTCAATTTGCCATAGCGAGCGGTGTCATCCACAGATTTGGCTGCAATCACGAGGAGGTGATTCGCACAGTCTTGCGTTAATGCCGGTAAGCTAAATTCAACGAATGTATCACCGTTAAGAATGACAATACTCTCATGGGGGTGAAACTCGATGTGGGTTAAAACGTTCTTAATTGCCCCGCCAGTACCAAGCGGAATATCTTCGCTTACATACTCTATATGAAGGTTTTTATATTGGCTGCCAAAGTAGTCAATAATGCACTCTTTCAAATGTGAAACGGCTAAAATAGCACGCGTAATCCCTTGAGAAAGAAGGTAGTTAAATTGATGCTCAAGAAAGGGAACACCTGCAACGTCCACCATAGGTTTTGGCTTGTTGCTGGTGATTGTGCTTAACCTCGTTCCAAGGCCACCGCATAGAATAACCGCAGAGGTTGTTGCCTTAGCCATTGAAGTATCCTTTTTCAACAAACCCGCAGATAGCATGACCAATGAGGATATGACACTCTTGTATTCGGGCAGTATGGGTAGAGGGGACAGAAATACACAAATCACACATGGCCTTCATTTCTCCGCTGTCACCTGTTAGCCCAATCGTCGTAATGCCTTTTTCTTTTGCCATCTTGATTGCTTGCAAAATGTTAGGCGATTTTCCTGATGTGCTAATGCCAATGAATACATCCCCTTCTTTACCATTGGCTTGAAGTTGGCGAGCAAACAGTTTTTCAAAGCCATAATCGTTTCCTATGGCAGTAATTATCGAGGTATCAGTTGTAAGCGCTTGCGCAGGCAGGCCAGGGCGATCGAATTCAAATCGGCTGACAAATTCGGCGGCGATGTGTTGTGCATCCGCAGCGCTACCACCATTGCCAGCTAGTAACACTTGGTGACCTGATCGGTAAGCGTCTAGGCATATTTCGCCAGCGCGAGCCATCGCTTCTAGTACCTCTGGGCGATCAAGTATCAATTGCTTGGTTGCGATTGAAGCTCGGATCTGCTCGTTAAAATACGTTAAGCTTTCCATGATTGCGTTCCTTGCCAAGTAAAGTGAAAGGGCTGAATCGTGCCGTCTAAATCTGAAAGTGCTTCTTCGACACTGAGTCGATGGATGGGGTCGACGAATAGCATCATGAAGCCGCCGCCTCCCGCCCCCGATATTTTTAGTGATTTAGCGCCTGAAGTGATCGCGCGATCTTCAATCAAATTAATATGGGGTGTCGCAATCGAATCCGATGTGGCTTTTTTCGCGTTCCACGATTCTTGCATGAGATCTGACATGCCGCAGATGTCGGAATGGAGTAAGCGCTCCTTCATTTCAAACGCAAACTTTTTAACCTCATGCATGGCTTCTAGTGGCTTCTTGTCTGTAGAGGTTGTCGTTTTTACTTGGTCTTCAATGATTTGTGCAGATGAGCGTGAAACCCCTGTGAAATAAAGCATTAGCTGGCTTTCAAGCTCATTAATAATGGGTTGGCGAATACGAAGGGGATTAACTAAAACACGTTCGTTCTCGTAAAACTCCATAAAGTTAAATCCACCAAACGTTGTTGCATATTGGTCTTGCTTGCCCCCTGAAAGTTGGCAATCGATACGTTCAATGTCGTAAGCCATACGCGCTATCTCATACTCATCGAGTGGTAAATTGAGTAATTTTTGATACGCACTGATAATGGTGACAACCATAGTCGAAGATGAACCTAAACCACTGCCCGGAGGGGCGTCGGAATGGGTATAGACAGTGACCGCTAAGGGTTTATTGTCGTTAAACTGACTGACAATACGGTTGTAAACCGCTTTATGAAGAAGGAGTTCGCCTTCTAGTTCGAGATAGTTGAGTAAGGGAGAGTGATAGTTAACATCAATATCTTGAGCAATAAAAGAGATGCCTTTTTCAGGGGAGTGCAATTCGATAGTGCAATGTGCGTACATATTGATAGTTGCATTTAATACACAGCCACCGTATTGGTCGCAGTATGGAGAGATATCAGTGCCACCACCTGCAAGACCTAAACGGAGCGGAGAACGAGAGCGAACAATCATAATAAGCATCCTTACTTGCACATAAATTAGTGTAATTGGGCAGACTATACGTTTGTATTTGTTATGGATAAAACTTGGTTTACCACGCATAGTCATCCTATATTTAGGATGGATGCAGAGTATGTTTTGTGCAAGTTTGTCTCGTAACTAAAGCAAATAAGTACAATATAAATATGCAACAAGATAGTGATACTTGAGGTGTCACGCTCTTCAAGGATGAAGTATGGAATCATTACTTTTTTTGTTTTGTCTTATGCTATTAGTTTATTTGTGCTGGCAATTTACAAAGAAAACAAAAAGTAAGGGCGATTAATGCGTGATATTGTATTTGTTGTCGCGTTCTTATTTATGCTTGTATTTGCTATCAGGCGACCATTTATAGCCTTGTCGCTATGGCTTTGGTCTGGCTTATTTGTCCCTACGCATTGGCTAGGTGGTTTTGCTGCGTCATTTAGTTACAATACAGCTTTTGCTCTGCTGACGATGCTAGGGTATTGCTTTCTAAGAAATAAACCGGATTTTAAAATAACCGGTTTGTTTGTCTGCGTACTTATTTTTTGCTTCCACACATTGCTAACCACACAGTTTACTCTCGCTTATTTTGAGTTGGTTTGGCTTGAATGGATCAAGTTTTTTAAAATTATACTGACCTTTATTTTTGTCTGCTTGCTTGTAAGAAAAAAAGCACACTTTGATATGGTTATCTGGGCGATAGTATTGTCTATTGGTTTTTATGGTTGTGTTGAAGGGCTTAAATTTATTGCATCTTTAGGTGGCCATAAAATAGCAGGGCCTAATCGTCATTTATTGAGTGATAATAATCACCTAGCTGTTGCACTTTGCATGACAATTCCTTTAGCTATTTATTTGTTCTTTCAAGAAAAAAACAAAATATTAAAATACGTGCTTTGCGGTATCACAGCGCTTTGTGTGCTTTCTGTATTAGGTACCCATTCTCGTGGTGGTCTATTAGGATTGATCATTATTGGTGGGTATTTCTGGATGCGAAGTGGCAATAAAGTTGTCTCCTTGATAGCCATATGCTTAATATTGTCTGTTGCTCTGTTTTATTTGCCCGAGAGCTGGTTTGATCGAATGAATACCATAGAACAGGCAGATCAAGATGGTTCATTCATGCATAGGGTAACATCGTGGAAAATTCACACGTTAATGGCGATGGATCACCCTGTATTCGGTGGTGGCTTTAAAGCGGCTCAACATGCTCATTTGTGGCAATTAATAGCGCTAAATATTGATTCCTTGAGTTTTATTCCTTCACCAGAGCCTGGTGAAAAAGGCTTAGCGGCACATAGTATTTATTTCCAAGTGATTGGGGATCATGGCTGGCTAGGGTTTATGATATTTGCTTTGGTATTGCTGCTGACATATCTTCAGCTATCAAGTATTGAACGGTATTACTCGCAAGATAGAGAAAAGCATTGGCAATATGATCTTGCTAAGTTATTGAAAGTCTCATTTCTTGCTTTTTGTGCCGCTGGAGCTGCGCTTTCGTTAGCCTATTTAGAGTTATTCTGGGCTTTAGTTGCTGTAACTAATAGTCTTTATTTGCACTTAGAGTCAACGAAGCGTAGGAGCGCATCAGCGCTGAATTTAGCTAACATTTAGTGAGTTAGTTGATATTTGGCGATAATATCAAAAAGCATATTCGAACTGTTCCAGCGAATTGCAGGTAAATGTTGTCTCGGTAAGGAAGATGCGTCTTTAGGCATAACTTGAAGCCCATGCTTTTTGAGCCTAGGCACTATACAAGTTTGTTGCATATAGCGAATGGAGTATCGGGTGCGGCGTCTAAGGTATAGCTTTATATCCGCGAAAGAAAACACATTTAAGGGATCATACTTGAAAATGGCATCTTGACAGACTCCTATACGTTCTTCTGGATGATCGCTATTTTGTTCTAAGTTAGTCGCTGATAGGTAACCAAGCATGCTGTCGTCACCAATAAGGTGTATTGGTAGCTTTAGGTCGCATTTGATTATTTTTGCTATAAAATCTTTCGATAATAAATATAAAGCACCTGTAAATTGGTGTTTTTCTACGAGCTCTTTTCTCCAGCTTTTTGCACTTCTTCCATTGTCTGATGGAAAACTTGAAATGCTATTATATATAGGGTTATTTAAATGAAAGTTAATTAGGTTGCTAATAGCATCTTTCTCGAATTCTAAATCACCATCTGCAAATATTGGGATTGCACCTTTGTCATAATATTCGTAGGTGAATACATTCCATGCATTGGATTTATCACCGAAAAGTAATTCAACGATGTGAATATTATGATTATTGTTGGCGATTTTTTTTGCTACTTCGACGGTGTTATCTTTACAGCCATTCGCCATGATGTAGATATCTGCTTCATAGCTGCCTAGACTCGTAATTATACTATGAATGGATTTCTCTAGTTGATGCTCTAAGTTATAGGCAAAAACACAAATTTGGATTTTAGGCATTATTTCACCTCTACTGATGGACAAGGCTGAGATGAAGCCGACAATTCACTATTGATTAGAAAACTAATTTTGGTGGCATTTAAGATCCATTCTAATTCTTTGTTGTTTATCGTTTGTATTGCGTTTTGTTTCAACTTATTTCGTAGTGGTTTGTCATCAATGAGCTGTTCTATTTTTTTTAATAAATTTTGCATGTCGTTGGGTTCAAACAGAAGGCCGTTGACCTCATGGGTGATAAGTTCACGAATATTCGGTGTATTAGGCGCAACAATGGCCTTTGCCGTGGCAAGATACTCGATCAATTTTAATGGTGAACACCAAGGCGTGACGGCGGGTTGAATGGCGATATCTATTTGTTCTAACCAGTAGGGCATATCTTCTCTGCTAACTAACCCTGTAATGTGAATGCGATTAATCATCCCCATGGCTTTAGCTTGGTCTTTGAGTGCTTCAAGCACAGGTCCATCACCCACAATCAGGAACATCACATTGTCTGCTTGATGATGCGCTAGCATGGTGAGCACTTGATCTAATTGGTGCCACTCTCTGCAGAAACCGACAAAACCGACCACGAGTTTATTTTCAAAACGGGTATGACGTTTATTGTTAAGCGCAGGCGAGAAGATTCGTTTATCAATACCGTTATGAATGACGGTGATTTTTTGGTTGGTAACACCTGCGTCTCTAACATAGCCCGCAAGGACTTCGGTCACAGGTAGAATGCGGTCGGCATTTCGCCAAGTATAATACTCAGACCATTTCGCCAGCATATCAAACGCTACGCCACCATAGTTCATGCGTTCTTGGTAAAGCGGGGAATTTACTTCAAGAATAAGTGGGAGCTTAAACAGCTGTTTGGCCCAAATACCCGACGGTAAATAGAGGTTATAGCGTTCATAAATGGCATCGGGTTGATGTTTTTTGATGGCTTGGCAGAGTTTAATGAAATCATAGAAACAATAGCCAAACTCCAGCAGTTCACTGATAAACTTTGGTAACTTATGGCGTAGACGAGACACCCAGCCTCCATCACTTCCAAAATCACTTTGTTCGGCAATGTTTGGGGCAACCATTATAACGGTATGCCCTTGTTCGCGAAGTGCCGATACAATGGCATCAATGTGGACGTATTGGCCATCTTTGGATGCAATGCGGTGGTGGTAGAGTATCTTCATCCGTGAGTAACCTTTTCACTAATTCACTAATTCACTAATTCACTGAACACTTGGTACTGTTTATCTGAGGTACTTTGCCAATCAAATTGTTCTGCGTATTGGCGGGTATCGAGCCGTGTGAATGTTTTCTGGTTAAGTTGCTGTATGGCTTTCGCTATTTGTTGAGGCTCTCTTTCCACTAAGAGTCCGGCATGCGCATGTTGAACAACTTCAGGCGAGCCCCAGATTTTGGTTGCAACAACAGGTGTCCCACACGCCATGGCTTCTAATAATACGTTGGCCCAGCCTTCGCGACTGGATGCTAGAACTAACATATCGGCAGCGCCGTAATATTTACACAGTACAGCTTGAGGCTGCTGACCAAGAAAGCGCACGCGATCTTCCAATCCTAGTGACTCAACCAATTGTTTAAGGCTTTTGTCTTCAGGGCCATTTCCTGCAATCAATAAAAGTGTATTCGGTACATCATTGATAGCACGGATTACGTGATGATGCCCTTTACGTTCAATCAGCCAGCCAACAGAAATGACAATAGTTTTATCAAGGGGGAGATCTAATTCTTCACGAAGCTGCTGTTGTTTCGTTTCATCGCTAAAGTCAAACAATTCTAAATCTACGCCATTACGCAAGGTACTGACTTGGTCTGGTTTTGCGCCGAGTGTGAGCATCTCTTGCCGTAGTGCTTCACAGACAGCCATGTTGTGATTACTTTCTTGTAGCACTTGTTGAATTTGGCGTTTCGGCTTTTTAAATTGAGGGATCAGGTTAATATCGGTTCCGCGAGCGGTAACAGTAAACGGAAGCTTGAAGTGTTTAGCAACTTGGTTAATCGCTACGCCATCAGGGTAGAAGTAATGGCCGTCAATCGCATCAAATGTTAGCCCTTGATCGAGTAATTGCTGTATTTGGTTTTCAATACAATAGGCGAGGGTTGCTGGTGTGAGTGTCATGCCTATTTTGGGTATAACAAGATAACGAGGGTGGTAGACATCAAACCCATTGCGCTGCTCATAAAGTGGTGTATTAGCATAGAGACTATATTGACCAAAATAAGCGGACTTGAATGGAAACCAAGGTACAGGGGCGATAACGGTAACATTGACGTCTGGGTAGTGCTTTTTTAAATGTGTTAAACGTGTTTCGACAAATACACCATGCTTAGGATCTTGGCTATTTGGAAACAGGGTTGAGATCGTTAATATATTCATATCGCGACTGCCTCCTATTGCTTCATCATGAATTGAGAAAACATAAGTAGACACCACAAGGATGCGCCATGATCACGGTAGCCATCGCTGTGTTCTTGCAGCATCTGCTTTAGTTGACTGACATTAAAGTAGCCACTGTCTAGCATATTGGTTGATAACACTGAATTGTGTAATGTCTGTTTGAGTGAGGTGCGAAACCATTGGCTAATGGGCATGGAGAACCCCATTTTAGGGCGATACAAAATATCCTGATTGACGTAGGGTTCTAAGGCCTTCTTGAAGGCATACTTTCCTTGTACCCCTTTTCCTTGCACATTGCGGATGTTGTCATGGCTGTTGACGGAATAAGCCCATTCAATAAATTCGTGATCAAGCAGGGGAGCACGCACTTCTAACGAGTTAGCCATGCTCGCTCGGTCAACTTTGGTAAGAATATCGCCAACGAGCCAGGTTTTTATATCTAAGTATTGGATCAGCTTGAGCGGATCGTCGGTCGGGGCCTTGTTGACATGATGGGTGAGCTGATCAATACCGTTATAGCCGTTCAATTGTTGGCGGTATTGAGGGCTAAATAACTGCTCACGTTCATCGACACGCAGCTTTGAGATTGAGCTAGCATAGGCTTCAACTTGATTCAGTGCGAGTGATTGAAAGGTCGTTTTTGCACGTAAAGGCCGCGGTGCCCAGTCTGCTTTTGGGTATAATCGACCTAATGAGCCAAATATTGGCTTTCGGAAACGAGAGGGGATCATCTGGCGGACTTTTTGTTCCGCTAAGTGCATCTTATGTCGGCGGTATCCGCCAAATATTTCGTCACCGCCATCTCCTGATAGCGCGACTTTAACTGATTTTCTTGCTAGCTGACAGACTCGGTAAGTGGGTAAAGCGGAACTGTCGGCGTATGGTTCATCATAAATATCATTTAACTGCTTTATCAGGCTTATATCATCAGCATCGACAATGTGCGAAGTATGGTTGGTGTTATATTGCAGGGCAATCTGTTGCGCGTACTCACTCTCGTCATATTCGGCTTCGTTGAAACCTATTGCACAGGTATTTACGGGGTTATTTTGCAACCGTGCCATCATGGACACGATGGCGCTAGAATCGACACCGCCAGAGAGAAACGCCCCTAAAGGAACATCAGCAATTAAGCGTATCTTGACGGCTTCTTCTAGCTGTTCAATCAGAGTGTTTTGAGTTTGTTCCCAGCTGATGCAGCTTTCAGGGGCAGAGAGATCCCAATAAGGCGTTGTCCTTAGTTGTTCGCCAGGTGTTAACAGCATGGTATGCCCCGCTTCCAGTTTGTAGATATGTTGATACGCGGTGTTTGGATCAGGAATGTAGCCATACATGAAGAAGTCTTCTGTCATTTCAGGACGAAGTGCGAGACTCACATCGGGATGTTCCAGTAATACTTTAAGCTCAGAGGCAAAAACAAGTTGGCCCTGCGGTGTTTGGCTGTAAAAAAGTGGCTTCTTGCCCAGTCGATCACGGGCGATGAATAATTGGCGGCGGTTGGTATCCCAAATGGCGAAGGTAAACATGCCGCGGAAACGAGTGACCGCACTTTCTCCCCATTCTTCCCAAGCGTGGACGATGACTTCGGTATCACTGTAAGTGCTGAATATATGCCCAGCCTGTTTGAGCTCGGCAACCAAAGACTGAAAGTTATAGATTTCGCCATTGAACACAACCGCTATACTGCCATCTTCATTAAAGAGTGGCTGGTGGCCTCCAGATAAGTCGATGATGGATAGACGGCGATGAGCGAGGCCTATGTAGCTGTCAAAATAATACCCTTCATCATCTGGGCCACGGTGACTTTGACGACGATTAATGGTTTTAAGCAGTTCTGGCTGTAATGGGGCTGATTGATAAAGATTAAAAATCCCCGCAATTCCACACATAGATAATCCTTTTATGGTGAACGTCCATCATCGTGGCTATTGCCATTGTTTTGCTAGTTCTCTTATTGTGCTTTCATTTAAGGTTGTACTGGCTATTGCTAATACTTCTGCGGTTGCGTTTTGTCCTGTAATTAAATGAGTCGCTTGCGCTAGTTTGATATCTATAGGCTTACTTGAACAAAAATCATCAATACAATACCAATAAATGATCTTCATTTTCTTGCCTGCGTTATTCGCTACAGTCACTTCAGTTGCGTCAAGTTCCGGGGTTAAATGAACAACTTTCGATGTGACTTTTTTCCAATTGTCTTTGCTAAATAACTGATTGCTATTATGGATGACTTCACCTTCATCTTGGCGCAGGCTAAATATCGCATTGAAGTATTCAATAGTGCCATCTTGGCTTTGTCCTAATGCATGCTGCTGAGCATGCTGAAATTGAATTCCCCATTCAGACTGGGCAACGGGAGCGACATTTTTCGGCATCTCTTTTGTTGAAGCCGTGACGGCCTCTGTTGACGTAAATGACTGTTCCCATAACCCTAAGCTTAGTAAAACCATGGTTAGGCTACCGATAACTTTCAGGCTTTTATTTGTTTTTTCTTCAGATACAGAATGAAGTGAAAAATCTGATTCCTTTGCTGGTGGATCTGCAAAAATATTGGCGGTGAAGAAAATGACCAAGATAACAAAGCTAAAAAATACCCAGCCATAAACGAGGTGATCTGCCCCAGTTGCGTGCTCCATATCTGTGAGGTAGCCGATAGTAATAATGCCAAAGGCCCTCAGCCCGTTCGCAATAATGGGGAAGATAAAGGAAAAGCCAGTGAACAGGAGACGCTTCCACCAATGGTTAAATTGTAAATAAGCAAAAAGTGTACCGAGCGCAATACTCGAAATAAGGAAGCGGATCCCTGAACACGCTTCTGCAACATGGAATTGACCATTAGGGATGGTGAGGTAAAGTCCTTCTCGGTATACCGGTATGTTGAACAGGTTCAAAAAGAAAACGGAGAGATCAGCTGTGATTATTTGTAAGCTTGGGACGAGTTCCTCTCCAAAAGGTGCGGCAAAAATAAGAAACAGAATAGGGAACCACAGTAGCTTTGCCATTGGGGTGCCAATGACAGCCCAAAGGATGAGTTGCAAGCTAATCACGCTTGCAACATGTTCGAATAAAGAGATGTCAGCGGCTCGACCTAATAGCCATAGCATGGCAGGTAAAATCAGTAAGGCGAGAGGGATCCAGCTTGATGTGTACGGCAGTTTGCGAATCTCTTGTCTTTTTTGCCATACAAGCCAAAGGGAAATAGGCACAATCAAAAAACAGTGCTCATAGGTTTTCGATTGCATCCATACACCGACCATGGTTTGTAAAGAGCTCGAAAAAACCAGTCCCCATGCCGCCAAAGGTAGCATTAACCGCAATAGAATAGAGTTATTCATGGCTCGCTCCTAAGTAACTGAGTAGCGGAGTGAGCTTGGCGTCCCAGCTAAAATTAGCCTCTAGCCATTGGCGAGATTCAGTAGCAACAAGTGCTGGATGCGCCAATTTTTCGATGATCCAAGTTGCAATATCTTCAGGGGAGTCTTCAACTGAAAGGTATTGGGTGGGGTAGTTTTCTAGCCCTTCCATCCCAATTGACGATGACAGTACAGGCTTTGCCATTGCCATCGCTTCTAATATTTTATTTTGGATGCCACGTGCCATACGCATTGGCGCAATGGCTGCTTTTGCATGTTGCATATAAGGGCGAATGTCTTCTACCCGTCCTGTTACGACAACACCGGGTTGTTGTGCGAGGCTTAACACCGCTTTGGGCGGGGTTGAACCAACAATATAAAAATAACTATCGGGATGGCTTATAAGCACCTGAGGCCACACATTGTTAACAAACCACAGCACGGCATCAATATTGGGGCGATAATCCATTGCACCCGTGAAAACGATGTAGTTTTGTTCTTCTAATACATAAGGTTCTGACAGTTTTGAAGGTTGATCTGGTGAAAAGTAAAAGCAGTCGATGCCGTTTTCAAGGATTTGAATTTTTGATTTTGTTGGTGTACTCACCATTGTCTTAAATTGATCGGCTTCAGTTTCGGAAATAAAACAGCTGATATCGAAGTTGTCAGCGACACTTTTTTCAAAATTTTCTAATCTTGTATGTTCACGCTGATAAACATAGCGCATGATCCCTTTAGTTTGATGGGCATATTGGCGCCATTTATCAGAGTCTATATCAGCAAAGTCAATCACCTTGTGTATCGGTTTTGGTGGCGCTAATAAGTACTGTGCCATGCAGCCTGAATAGACGAATGCCTTTTCTATACCATGGGTTGTAATTACCTTATTAACCCAGCGCTGCATTTTTTGATGCGAATAGTAAGGTACGGTAATAGGGTCTCCCGTTAAGAAAGCCCGTAAGCCTTTGACTTTAGCAACAGACGGATTTAACGGGATAAAGAGGGTGTCTGCACAGAGTGCTTGTACGTCAGAGACATAGCGCTGATCAAACTGATCATCAATAAAGCAGCCAAGATACACATCGAAATGGCGACTTAAAAATTTAAGCACATTACAGGTTGTAATTTTATCGCCTTTGTTAGGTGGAAAAGGAATGCGGTGGCATAGGTATAATAGTGGCTCTTTCATACTGTTCACCCTAAATATTTCGATAGCATTGGGCCTAATTGACGACTAATGCCGAGAGGCAGTTTTTGCCATGCTTGGATGAAAAAACGATACTTTGGATTGTTCGGTGATAAGTTGGGCAATGATTGTGCTTTTACTAAAGCAATTCGGTAATGCAGTGGTTGTTCATTCATCCCCCAGTGACGTTTATATTTGTAAGCGCCAGAATCTATTTTACTACGACCAAAATCAAAGGCTTGCGCGCCCTTTTGCTTGGCTGTACACATGAGTTGGTAATACATGAAGTCATTACTTTTGAGCTGCCGTGCGTCTGCCGTGCCTCCGCCATAATAGGGGAGCACTTGGTCTTTATAGTAAAAACTTAAAACGCTTGATACCGGTGTATTCTCACCGTCTCTGATCACCAGCGTTTCACAGCGCTCGCCAAAGGTTTGCTTTAATTCACTAAAGAGTTTTTGGTGAAACACTGGCGTGCCAAGATTCCTAACCGACTCGGCATACACTTGGTAGCATAGATCGGGATTATTACTGATATCTGCTTGTAAGCTGTTGTTATTGGATTGGCGGATAACCGCTCTTTGCTTGCGTTTGACTGTCGAGAGAATTGCGTCAGGATCAGCTGCTAGCTGGCATGAAAATGTGGCATGGTGGCAATGCGATTGCCATGGTTCATCACACTCTTTTTCTTCTTTATCCCTTAACTCTACGTAATCTACATTCAATGAACAGCCTAATTCGTAAGCGGCTTTTTCAAGTGCTTTTCTAATGGTATCGTTATCGGCAATTGCCCCGCCATACACACAGAAAGGGGTAGAAATAAGAGCATGACCAAAGAGTAGGCTCTTTTGCTCGAAAAGCGGTAAGACACCAACAAGCTGTTCATTATCTTCTGCTAATAAATAATGGTGACGATGACCAAAAACTTTACTTATAACCCGCTGCCACCCTGTTAAGTGGAAAAAGCTTCCGTCGTTATGATTATCAACGTAGCTGTCCCAGGCTGAAAAGTCGTTGTTTGCTATCTTCCTGATCGCTAGGTTTTTCATCATTAACTAATCCGTGTAGTTGATAAGCGTTGTACATAGTATCCCATTGAAAATCGTTGAGCAGACGGTGAATACGTGCCTCCATTCGATGTATGTTTAAGTAGTGACGAACACGAGACTTCACTGAAATACCGTGCATTTGAGGCTGCTTGGGATCAATTTCCCATGGATGAAAGTAGAAGCTAAAAGGCTGTTGAGTTTGTTGCCTAAAACGTTCAATGAAATAGCGACTCAAGGCATAAGGATAGAGTCTGAAGTAGCCACCGCCGCCAATAGGAATATTACGGTTAAGTATATCGAGGGTAGGAATTGGGATTTCGATTATGCCTTCTGGTCTTAGGTATTTAAATCGAGGCCATTCAGGGGTGCCATAAATATCGTGTTTAACCGGGTAAGTGCTACTGGTGTAGCGAAAACCAGCATTGTGGAGCTCTTCAAACGCCCAGGTATTTTTTTGACCAATAGAAAAGCTCGGGGCGCGATAGCCATTTATACGCACGCCAGATTGGTCTTCTAACAAGTGTTTACTTCGTACTATGTCTTGCCTGAAAGTTTCTAGTGTTTGTTTGTTTGCGTGTTGGTGCGCAAAGCCATGGCTTGCCAATTCATGCCCCCTGGCAACAATGGCCCGTGCCAAATTAGGACATGCTTCTGCTACCCAGCCTAAAACGAAAAATGTAGCTCGAACATTATGTTCGTCGAGCATATTTAAAATATGATGAGTATTGTTTTCGACACGTAGCGGGTACTTGTTTCCCCAATCGGCACGCTTTACAACGGACGAAAATGCTTCAACATGGAAATAATCTTCCACATCAATAGTTAATGCATTAGTTGGTACTTGATAGCCATTGTTCGGTTCTTTCATGGAAAACCCTCTAGAATAAGCGCTGGAACATCAAGAACTAGTGTCCTTTGCCAAATAGCACTATTTCAGAAGTGCGCACAAGTATGAGTAAATCAAGGAAAAAGCTACGATGTTTGATGTAGTAAAGGTCAAATTTGAGTTTTTCTATCGCATCTTCTTTACCACATCCATAGGGGTATTTTAGCTGTGCCCACCCCGTAAGACCGGGTTTTACATTATGGCGGTGGTTGTAATAGGGTATCGACTCTTCAAATTGCTCAGAGAATTGAGGGCGCTCAGGGCGAGGGCCAACAAAGCACATATCACCTCGAAAAACGTTAAACAATTGAGGTAGTTCATCTATTCGATATTTACGCAGGTAGCGCCCCACCTTGGTTACTCTAGGGTCAGATTTTTGTGCCCATTTAATACCATATTTCTCGGCGTCTAAAGACATACTCCGGAACTTATATATTGTGAACGGTTTACCTTTTAAACCAATTCGCTGTTGCGAATATAAAGTTGGTGATGAAATACCGTCTTCGAACTTGATAAATAAAAAGGCAAGTAAAATAAGAGGCCAACAAAAGAGTAAGATTAAAATAGCTACAGAACTATTAAATAGCCAATTCAATGTCTTAGCTATAAAAGAAGCAGGCTTTTTATCATTATATATCACCCAAGATGGATAAATATGTGTAACTGCAATTTGGCCTGTTTCTCTTTCAATAAAATCAATAATATCTGTGATTAAAACACCTTCAATTTTACAGTTGAAAAGACTGTCGACGGGGAGGTTACCTCTACGTTCATCCGCAGCGATGACAATCTCTTCAATCTTGTGTTTGTTAACGAATTCATTCAGCGGGCCGTCTAGCTCAAACTTTGTACCCTTTGGCGTTTGTAAGTCACTGTCACCATCGATTTTTACATAGCCATGTATGTCAACATGGACGCGATCAGATTTACGACGCATGCATTTTTCAATCAAACTTGCCCGTTCACCAGCGCCTATCACCAATACTCTTATTTGACCTATTTTTTCATAATTACTTGATATGGCAATAAAGCGAGAGGTTATTAAGCCAATGAAAGTTAAGAAGAAGATAAGTTCTCGACTAAAGCCAGGCAAAGACGGTAACGGTAGAATGAAATAGATGCCGCTTGCTAAAACATAAGCAAGGAAAAGGGCGACAATAAGGCGAATAGCAATACCATTGAACGTTTCGCGAAGCTTTTCGTTATATAAGCCAACAGCAAGCATGGCTACTTGTAAAGGGAGAGTGTATAGCATCAAGTGAATGAAGAAAGTAACGTCACCATAATGAGGAAGTGATAGTGTTGAAAAGTAGTCGATTCCAACTAAACCGAAAGTGAAAATAGAGAATAGCACCAATATATCAGCAAAGATAAGCGTAGCATTACTTAAGTTTAAGTCGTGAAATCGTGAGTGCGACATAGATATCCTTACCTATAAAACGTTACTTTAAAATCCAAATAATGAACCATATATAATGTTTACTCATCATCTCCTACCTAATTGATTATTGACGACTATAAAAAATCTGCAAAATAAAAAAATCATATATAGTTAAATAAGTTCAATGGAAAAATGACACCTTCTCAACCATAGTAATAAGTACGCCCTAGTTAATTGTTTATTAGGGTATTTGGACGAAATCAGAGCAGGATGGATGCTGTTATGAAGAAAAAAGGCTGTTCACTAACTGTTTCAGGAGCTATAGCATGTGCATCAGTGCTATTTCTTGGAGGCTGTTCTTCTAATGATTTACCGACGCTACCCTCATCGACACCGCAAGCTTCTCTTACGCAAAATATCAATCAATATAAATATTTAATTGGCCCTGGCGATTCTTTAAATATTTTTGTTTGGGGTAACCCTGAAGTATCTGGCACGTTTACAGTTCGCCCTGATGGCATGCTATCCACTTCTTTGGTTGACGATGTCCCCGCTTCTGGTCGCACGCCAACTGATTTAGCGCGTAGCTTAGAGATGCGGTTAGCGGAATACGTCCGTGATCCTATTGTGACAGTGATTGTTCAAGGTTTTGTTGGCCCTTATAGCGAGCAAGTACGGGTAATTGGTGAGGCGTCAAAACCGAAAGCGATTAATTATCGTGAAAATATGACCTTGCTTGATGTCATGGTTGAAGTTGGTGGTCTAACTGAATATGCCGATGGTAATGATGCACGTCTGATTCGTGTTGTTAATGGTCAGCAGCGTCAGTATGGGTTGAATATGGGCGATCTACTGCGTGATGGCCAGATCCAAGCGAACGTCGATATTCTTCCTGGCGATATTATTATTATACCGGAAGCTTGGTTCTAATCAGGGAAGGGAAGCAGATGCAAGAACAGCTTGATATTCTGATCCAGTATGCTCGCGGTGTGTGGTTAAAACGCCGCTATGCGATTATTGCAGCTTGGGTGATATGCCCCCTTGGCTGGCTATTCGTCACCATGATGCCTAATCAGTACACAGCGAATGCGCGAGTTTATGCCGATACTCGATCAATCTTACAACCTTTGCTACGTGGCCTAACTATTGAAACGGATCCTTCTCAAGAAGTGGCGTTAATGGTTAAAACCCTACTGAGTCGGTCAAACCTTGAAACCATTGCCCGTGATACGGATGCTGATATTCGAGCAACCAATAACGAAGAATATGAAGAGATCTTGGAAGATCTTAAATCTAATATCAAGATTCGCTCAGCAGGGCGTGAAAATCTATTTACGATCAGTTATTCAGGTGATGATCCTCGCTATGTTCGTGATGTCGTGCAGTCTGCACTCAATGTCTTTGTTGAAAATGCGCTAGGCGAAAAACGACAGGATACCGACCAAGCTAGCCAGTTTATTGCAAGTCAAATTGAAGATTATGAAGCGCGATTACTTAAAGCAGAAACGGGGTTGGCACGGTTTAAACAGGAAAATGCAGGCTATATGCCAGGCTCTGAACAAAATTACTATAACCGTTTAGAGCAACTTGAATCAGAGTTGGAAGCGACTCAATTAAAGCTACGTGAAGTAAAAACTCAGCTGGCTACAGCGCGATCGCAATTAAGCAACGAACGTTCGATAGCATCAAAAAATTACTCTGGTATTCGTACCGAATATGACGAACGACTGGAAGCGTTAGAGTCTCGCTTGGATGCTTTATTATTTCGTTTTACTGAAAAACACCCTGATGTGAAGGAAACACGTCGTCAGATTGTAGATTTGAAAGCATTAAAATCAGCATCTCAGAAAACGGCGTCGACGACAGGAAGTCGAGGGGATAACTTATTTAATGATCTTAAGTTGATGATCAGGCAGCTTGAGAACGAAGAGGCCTCTTTAAAAGTTCGGTTATCGAGTTTTAACGAAAAAGTCGGCTTTTTACGTGAAAGGCTGGCTAAGTTACCTCAAGTTGAAGCTAAAATGACCAATTTAATGCGAAGTTACGAGATTACCAAGAATAAGTATGAGGAGTTACTGTCTCGTCGTGAGTCAGCGCTGATTTCGCAGAGTGTAGGGGCCGCTTCAGATGATATTAAATTCCGAGTGATTGATCCTCCACGCGTGCCGACCGAGCCTTCCGGTCCCATTAGGCCGCTATTGTTGAGTATGGTACTGGTTGTCGGGCTAGGTGCTGGAACTGGGGTCTCTTTCTTGAGCAGCCAAGTATCACCTGTTGTTACGTCGGCTAATCAGCTGTATCAAGCCACGCATTTACCTGTTTTTGGTGCGGTATCACCCACAGAGCAATCAGGCCTAGTAAAAAATAATCAACGTAAAGTCTATATTTTTGGCGCTATTGTCGTTGGCTTAATCGGAATATTTATATGCTTTATGGTGTTGAACCTGATGCCATCTATTCATTCGCGTATTCTGTCGATTATGGAGTTGTTATGAGTACCATAGAAAAAGCGATGGGAAAACATCGTCAGTCAGCAGAAAAACCGAACTCTATTACCGCGGCAATGAAAGTTCAAAAAGAGGCGAAGGAAAAGGTTGGTGCATTCAATGCTGCGGCGTCTGTTTCTGCATCTGACGAAAGGAGCAGCGTTAAAGCAACGGATAGTCCTCCCCAAGCGTTAGTTTCTGACAAGTTATTAGCGGCAGAAGAGCCGATTATCCATCAACCTATTTATATTGATACAGAACGCTTAAAAGATATGGGTATGGTGATGCATACCGACGAGGCTGTTAATGTCAAAATTAACAATGAATTTCGCTCTATTAAGCAGAAATTACTCGAAAACGCATTCGGTAGCGGTGCTGCTTTTCATCAAAACGGTAACCTTGTTATGGTTTCAAGTGCGCTACCAGATGAAGGGAAAACGTTTTCTGCGGTTAACTTGGCACTTAGCTTAGCTTCGGAAAAAGATAAAACGGTACTACTGGTTGATGCGGATGTGATTAAGCCGAGTGTGAGCCATACGTTAGACATTGATGATAAGCCAGGCTTAATTGATTATCTCGTAGGTAATGTTTCGCAGCTTTCTGACATTATCTATCCCACTTCGATACCTAATTTAAAGCTGATGCCAGCAGGTGCATTTCATCACTTAAATAATGAGTTGCTTGCTAGTAGTAAAATGGAAGTATTGGCCAAAGAACTAGCTTCAAGATACAGCGATCGTGTGGTTGTATTTGATTGTCCACCGCTACTTGGCGTTGTTGAGACGGTTACTTTATCTAAGCTTCTTGGGCAGGCAATGATTGTTGTAGAACAGGATAAAACCAAAATTGCAGATGTAAAAGCTGCTGTTTCGCAGCTAAATAAGGACATGGCAATTGGTTTTATTATGAATAAAGCCGTACGCGGAGCGTATAGTCAATACGGATATGGATATGGCTATGACTCAAAAGCGAAGAAATCCTAGTATTTATGTCATTGGTGTTGCGTCATTTGTTTCGATGAGTGGCTATAGTGCTGATGTGACTTTTACTCCCAGCGTGGAGGCTGGACTGGTATTTACTGATAACGTAGATCGCGAGCCGGAGCAAATCCAAAGTGTCATCGCTACGCTTGGCGCGGGCTTAAAAGCTGATGTTGTTGGGGCTGAAGGTTACTTTAACTTTGATTATCAAATCAGGCAGTTATTATACAGCGATGATAATGAGCGTGATGATTTATACAATAACTTAGATTTTGTGGCTGAAAAGGGCTTATTTCATAGTGGTTTTTTTGTTGATGCCAATGCCAGTATTCAGAATGTTGCCCGTTCACTTGACGAGGATGCTGCAGCCGATATTTTTTCGGGTAATACAGTAGAAAATCAACGAGGTGAAATTGGCTTTGGTTACCGCAGTAACCCTCTAAGCCAAATAGATTTAGAAAGCCGAATTTTTACGCGAGCAAGTCGAAGTGGGGATAGGCTTGGGGATTATAATGGTTACGGTGCATCGGTAAGTTTTGCCAATGGGCAAAGTATTAAAGATGTATTTTGGCAAATTGATGCTTCTTATGATTATAAAAAAGCCCGTGAAGATGAACTTGGTGATACACGTTATACCGCATTGAGTGAAACGCTAGGGCTGCAAACTATACATGGTTTTTCTCCGTTACTGCGTTTGAATTATGAGAATCTAGAAGGGACAACTAACCTTAATAGCCGTAAAACGGTGAGTTGGGGGCCTGGTATTCGTTACTTTTGGCATAAACGTTCTTATGCTGAATTAAGCTATAACTTTTCAGAAGATGATATCAACCCTGACTTTTGGGCGGGGTCCGTTAATTTCAATCCAACACCTAGAACGCGATTGTATCTTGAATACGGTAAGCGCTTTTTTGGCGATGCTTACGAGTTATTATTTAGCCATCGTAACCGTCGAGTCACCAATACAATTAGTTATACCGAAGAGCCAGTTAGTTTTGATCGAACAAACTTTACTGTCGGCGATAGACCAGAAGATATTACTTTGGTTCGTTTATTAGATTGGACATCGACATTAGATTTACGCCGCTCGCAATACAGCTTATCGGTATTTGGTCGTCAAGAGGAAGCATTAACTGTTTTTTCAGAAAATCAAGAAGAGCGCTCATACGGAACAAGGGTGAGTGCAAGCCATAATTTGACTCGACGGTTTAAAGTGAATGGTGCGTATGAATATGCAAAATATGATTTTGAACGCATTGCAGGAGCGAACCAGAATGATGATTACCATACCTTAGATATTGGCGGAAGTTATCAACATTTCGAGAAACTGACCTCTTCATTTGGTTATCGATATAGTTCACGGCAGTCTTCATCCTCTATTTACGAATACGATGAAAACCGACTCTATTATGACGTAAGGATGAGCTTTTAATTATGTATGAATCGCATTTTGGCTTAACGGATAAGCCTTTTAAGCTAAGCCCCGATCCTCGTTTTTTCTTTGCGAGTCCGCATCATGATAAAGCCGTATCGTATCTTCAATATGGTTTGTCGCAAGGTGAAGGATTTATTGTTATTACTGGCCCAATAGGCACAGGAAAAACGACCCTCGCACGAAATTTGTTAGCCTTGATTGATGACTCTATTGTCGCTGTCCAAATTGCCACAACGCGTTTATCGCCTGATGAATTGGTTCGTTTGGTTGCCGCTAAATTTAATCTTGAGGTAGAAGGGCTTAACAAAGCGGACATTCTTAAAAAGCTTGAAACCTATTTGTTGCAGCTACATAGCCAAGGAAAAAGGGCACTGTTGATTGTTGATGAAGCGCAGAATTTGCCTGCTGAAACCGTTGAAGAATTGCGGATGTTATCGAATTTTCAGTTAGATGATCAGCCGTTAATTCAAAGTTTTTTACTTGGGCAGGAAGAGTTAAAGGGGATTATTGAGCTGCCAGAGATGGAGCAGTTTAGACAGCGAATTATAGCGTCATGTCATTTACAGCCATTTAATGAAGAACAAACGCGTGATTACATTAAGCATAGATTGTTACAAGTTGGCTGGGATGGTCATCCTGAGCTTGATAACGCTATTTTTGAAAAAATTGCGTCTTACACTAGCGGCATCCCACGTAAAATAAACATTTTTGCCGATCGTTTATTTTTGTATGCTTTCATGGCTGATTTAGCGGTGATAACACTGGATGATATAACGCAAGTGATAGAGGAGATGGGTGGGGAGCTTTCAGGTTCTTTATCAACGTCTATAGCATCAGACTCAAAGCAAGAAGCTGCCTTGACGACAGAAGGCCATAAGTCGCCTCAAAATGATGTACAAAACAGTGATCATCAGTTTGCTCATACAGATGCGTTAAAAACGCTGAACGAAGTAACCACAGTATTAGAGAATGTAATTCAAAGAAAAATAAGTACTATTCGCCAACTGGATAAAATGATTCGCCAAAAAAGAAAATATTTATCAGAAGGGGATAATAGCCACCTTGCTAAGGATAGTCGCGATAGTTTTGGTGATCGTGTACTCGATGAAAGTGATGAAGCGGTAGAGTCTCCCTTAAAGAAAAAACATTGGTTCAAAGCATTAATGAAAACCCATTCGTAATTATCCTTTCTACTTCCTATTAAATTAAATCATTAACCTCATGAATATCATGAGGTTTTACCTTGTTGCCGTTTGTTTTTGTATCTGACCGTCGTTTGCTTTACTATTCATGCATTCACAGTTGTGAAGCCTTTTAGAAAGACGTCTTATAGGAACAAAACATGAACCTTTCATTATTAGATCAAACTCTTTTCGATCACTTATACCGTGATATCACTGAATTTCGCGCAACGTTTGATCTTGATATTGATTCGCCAGCGACCTTAGATGACAAAGCAGATCAGTTGCATACTTCGCTAGCAATTGAAGAAATGACAGAGCTTGCAGAAGCAACAGCATTAGATGAGCAAGCCGATGCCATTGTTGATACGGTTTATGTCCTTATGGGGCGTCTTGTTCACCTTGGACACGCTAAGGTAGAAGATAATATTGGGATCAGCTACTTGATTGACCTGCTGCTTAACATTGCTAGCCGCCGTAATATCAACTTTGTTGCTTGTTGGGACGAAGTACACTCAAGCAACATGAGTAAAGTGTGCCGCAATATGACTGAATTTGAGGACACTAAGCAGTTTTATGCGAAATCAGGTGTAGAGATTGCGGCGAGCGAAAAGGGCAATTTCATTATTGCCAAGTGTGCAAAAGATGTTGAGCTGGAAGGTAAGTTGATCCGTCAAGGTAAAGTCTTGAAATCGGTTTATTACCGTCCTGCTGACTTAGCGAAATTAGTGTAAAACAAACGTCGAGTGTCCACTAAGAAAGAGAGCAAGGAATGAATAAATTTACTATCAACGACAGCACAATGCATTATGTTGATCAGGGTGAGGGACCCGTCCTTCTGATGGGCCACAGCTATTTGTGGGATCACGCAATGTGGGCGCCACAGATTGAAGTGCTAAGTCAAAAGTATCGCTGTATTGTGCCTGATTTATGGGCTCACGGTGCTTCTGATGCTGCGCCAGCACAAACGGTCACGCTGCAAGACTATGCACAAGATCTATTAGCCTTAATGGATCACCTTGAAATCGACACATTCTCGATAATTGGTTTGTCCGTTGGTGGTATGTGGGGCGCAGATTTAGTGGCGTTAGCACCACAGCGTGTAACGTCATTAGTGTTGATGGACACCTTTGTTGGTTTTGAACCTGAAGTTACTCACGCGAAGTACTTTGGTATGCTAGACGCTATCACGGCTGCTCAATCTGTGCCTGCACCGATTCTTGATGCTGTTGTACCACTATTTTTTGCCAATAACGCAGAAAATGACTCACCAGAATTAGTTGCACATTTCCGTGAACATCTATCAAGTTTAACTGGGCAGCGTGCTGTTGATGTTGCGACTATCGGAAGAAAAGTCTTTGGCCGCCGTGATGCATTTGACGATCTTGAGACGTTCACGCTACCGACGCTGATCATGGTAGGTGCAGAAGATAAGCCGCGTACACCATTAGAATCACAGTTAATGCATGACACAATTAAGGGCAGTAGTTACTTCGTGATCCCGAAAGCCGGACATATTAGTAACCTAGAGCAACCAGAGCTTGTGACAGAAAAAATTGAGCACTTCTTAGATAGAGTCTACGCGTAACTGCATGTAGCGCACTCATCACGAATAACAAAAAGCCGCTACGTCATACGCAGCGGCTTTTTTACATCTGCTCAGCATAGTGCCGAGAAAGTTAAGTTCAAATTAGAACTTGTACTTCATACCAATGTTGAAGCCAGATGCTTTGAATTTGGTTTTTGGTAGAACTTCTTTAGATTCGCCGAATGCGCCGTACTCTGCAGTAATTGCAAGCTCAGGCATTACATTGAACTCAGCGCCGATAGCATAGCTTAGGCCGCCAATGTTAGTTTTTTCTGTGCCTTTGCCTAGATTTGTATCAGAGAAGGTTTCTTTAGCAGAAATGTTTGTTTCGTAACTCATGCTTGAGTAACCAACTTTTGCAAATAAACCAAACATTTCGTGAACTGGAAGTTTGCCTACTGCATGAATACCGTACGACATGCCTTGTTTGTTACCAATTTTGCCTTTAAAGCGAACGTCTTGATTTTTACCAGAAATTGATTCTTTGAATGTACCAGTGTCAAAAGGTTCTGAGTTGCTACTCATACCTAAGCCAATGTTACCTTCAACAGCAAAGAATTCATTGAAGTCGTAGCCTGCGATGAAGTTTAGAGTATTCGTGTCGTTTTTAAAAACGTCGTTAAGCTCTGTTGCTGTGATTTTGTTGAACTGGTAGTTAGCACCAACGTAAACGCCTTCGTTTGCTTGTACTGCTGTTGCTGAAAGTGCTAGAGCTACTGCTGCTACAGAAAGAACCTTTTTCATTATCTGACCTTTAAATGTTTAGGTATTTGGTTTTGCGTTGAATCATACTGGTTTGGTTTCGAATGTCAAAATAAAAATCACTGTTTGATTGGGAGTTGCTGACATATAAGTTATTATGAGTAACATGATGAATATTGCTTGGTGCGGATATCTAAATTTATATCTTTATTTGTTTCAATGGTTTACGCTTTTGATTTGTTTGTGCAGAACGGATTGCGTTAACAAGTTAATGTGCAGTGAATTATTTTTAATAAAAATGATATAAACGGAGGGAATGTTGTTCTTAGTCAAACATGTTTGCTTCTTTCTTCTCTGGAAGCAGCTTGAAAAGGGATTTTTTTATAAGGTGAGGAATTAATTTATAAATAGGTAGACGCTTATAATGACCGCGTATATACAAGGTTGAAAGGGCGCGATGATGGCCAGCATGATGGTGAAGAGGATACATGGAGGTAAAAGCATAATGAAAAGCGGGTTCAGTCAGTGTGAAGGCTAAGATGTTGGGTTTATGATCTAAGTAATAGGTCTTTATATGCTCAGGTATCGCTGTGTGATAAATAGCTTCACTAAAATGTAGGGCGTAAAAAGTACACTCAGCATTTCCGAGTTGGTCTTGCAATAGAGTTAGTTGATTCCAAAACGCGTTGTTATTACCAAATTCGTTAATTAATAAGTGTATGTCAAAGAGGTCTCGGATACCTTTATGATATTCACTTTCGTAGAACAAGTGGATGGCGCTATGAAGTAATAATGCCGCTGGAGTGAGTGTCGCGGCTTTATCTTCTCCTTTAAGCTGTTGCGTTTGAGCGAGTAGAAAGGCCGACTCTGGAGATTGGCTTAAACGTTTAGGTAAAATATTGAAGTGGACATCGAGCTCGGTTTGACGTGAAAAGTGTCGTAATGGCGGGATCTCTTGGGACCATTCACGGTAAAACTTTTCGTCATAGTCCGTCAGTGTTTTATGAACCCAGCCGTGTTCTGAAAGTGCCGCCTCTATAGCCGTTAGCTGATCTTCAGGTACTAATATATCAACGTCGTTCATCAGCCTGCCATAAAAAGCAGGCAAGGCTAACATTTGATAAGCAGCGCCCTTTAAATATACCCAAGTGCAAGGTATGTCTTTTAGTGCTTCTTTAATGGCTTCATGTTCAATTTCAAGCTGACGTTTTTGGTTCTTGAATGAGTGTTCCGCTGATTGAATGTGTTGTTTTACACGAAGAGGGAGCTGATACCAGATATTGGCTTGTTCACACACATACTTTAATTGCGCCAGCATATTAAAATACCGCGCCTCTGCAATAACTTGTGCTTGTATACGTGGGGAGGCATGAATCAACTTTTCAGGTGATGTGAGCACATTCACTAGAAGCAGTGTTTCCACTTGGCTCGCTTGGGCTACTGCTTC
The DNA here is from genome assembly GCF_050337045.1 of Photobacterium kagoshimensis. Taxonomy (NCBI): domain Bacteria; kingdom Pseudomonadati; phylum Pseudomonadota; class Gammaproteobacteria; order Vibrionales; family Vibrionaceae; genus Photobacterium; species Photobacterium kagoshimensis. Next base: position 272,154 of record NZ_JAKJSO010000014.1, read on the forward strand.
GCTCATTCAAGTACTCCTTGATAACAGATTCACAATCTTGAAAGTTATGATATTCAATAAATATGGCTTTTGTTTGCTCTACCAGTTTTTTTGCCGTTGTAAAACCTTGCTGGTTGAGTAAGCCAAAATTGAAGCTATTTTGAATGATCTCCGTAAGTGCATGGCTTTGTGTTACTTGCTCAACATAACAGGGTTCAGATGGATCGTAGTTGACAAAGATTAACAGCTCTGGAATTGCGACTAATTGAGAGCGTTTTTCCGTATTTCTAACATCTTTAGCCGATAGTTCAGATACAACAGGCGCTTTAACTAACCCGATTTTGCCTTTGTGCGTATCTTGAATAATAGAACTAAATTCAGACGGTGCATAATAGTTGCGCATTAAATCAACAGATTGATTTTTCAGATTAATCGGGCGGCCTAATCCATATAGCTGTAGGCTTTCAGGATCGATTAGTGCTAACTCATCTGAGAGTAGTTGCCAGCCGTTTGCTGCTAAATAAGCACATAGCGTGCTTTTACCTGACCCCGATGGTGCTGAGATAATTATGCCTTTCCCATCTTTTTCTAGTGTAGCAGCGTGGATGATTAAATACTGATGGGCATGACTGGAAATAACCCAATTCATCCCCCATTCCAACATGGCGTTGGCCTGTGCGAGGGGGAGGGGTTTAAAAGGTTCATGATGATTAAACATGAACGTAGCTTGTTGTCGAAACCAACGTCTTAACCCTTTTCCAAAGCCAATGTGAATGGCAAAGTCGATAAAAACTGAGTCACTTTCTGTCATTAGATTATTGGCATAATGGCTTTCAATATAACGCTGTACACTGGGTATTGGGCTAGAGATAGCCATGATGAATGGGCCAGTTGCAACCGTATAGTGTTTGTTTTTATTTGGTATGACTTTTCTTATTAAACCTAGAATGGACATGGTTACTCCTCGTCAAAAACTGAGAAGTGGGTTAGGTTGTTTTCATGTTTATTGTCGAAAGTGAGAGTGTCGACATGGTCAGAGGTGATTAAAATCCGCATGTTAAGCAGCTTTTCAATGATAATGCTTTGCTCATCGTTTAGTGCTAAGTTGGCGGCAGGTAAGATTGTATGATGACAAAAATAAGACTCGATTGTGTGAATGTAATCAAGCACCGAGCATTCACACAGCAATGTTTCTGATGTGGCTGGGCTAAAAATCACCCCATTAATACCATCATTAAAAGTGCAATCATGGCTGGTAAACATGGGGTGAAAACAAACGTTATGTATTGGCTGCCTAGCTTCTGTCATAGCATTCCTTGCTACTGCTTTACTGAGTATTACGTCCAGCGTTTTAAATCACGTACTAACTGAGTAAAAGGGTGGTATATGCTGGCGAGATTTTTCTTTGGTTTATTACCTTTATTTAACTCATCCATAATCAGGTTAGCACTTGTCATTATGGTTTGAATAACTGATGTTTCTACTTGTTCAGGGTAATAACTATAGCTGATTAAGCTCGGGGCAAAGTAGCTATTAAGATAGGCTGTCACAACGGTATTATGAAAGCGAGGTGGCTCAAGAATGATAGTAAAGTCATCCTTTTGTTTGCCTTTCTCTCTTGAGGTTGATTTGAACGACAGGGCGATCTTATATTTGGCATTTGCTGCGTTTCTTAATGTTTGCTTAAACTTTGGATTGCTACATTTACGGAAAGAAACTTTGAACATCCAACCTTTTGTTGGTGAGTATCGCCATTGATTTAATGGTCGTAAAAATTTGCCATTGAATGGCGAGTTACCATTAATCCCACCGCTTTTTAAGGATTGACGTAGTGGGTATTGTGGTGAATCTCGGCGAGAGCTTAAAATATCTTCCCATTCGCGAGGGGCGAGTGGTTCTGTAACGCAGTTCTGCGGGTTAGACGCATTACCAGACATCATGATACTGCAGTTTTGTCCGCCCATTCCATTGGCCCAAGCCGTAGGGCTTTTTAGCGATAGGAGTACGGGGGACACAGCCGCAGATGTACGGAGAAACCGTCGACGTGAAAAGCGTGAACACTCTTCTTCAGAAGATATGGTATGTAAAGTTGCCGCTGAATCTTTGTGGTTAGCATCGGTATTATTACTAGCTTGATGCTCATTATCCATAACATCCCCCGAACGTCCGCTGAGCGGTTTGAGTTAATTGTCGATCCCAAAATTACAATAGGTGCAATTGATATTTTTTGTTATTAACAACGCAAATAGTTACTGTAAGTAAAGACTACAAAAAGTGGTTCTTCAAGTTAAAGCAATCGATTTCATTTTTGAATGGTGTATTTATCCATTAATGAATATAAGGTTGGGCGAGTGATACCCAGCATACTGGCGGTATTGGACATATTACCGTTACTCATAGACAGTGCGCGATGAACCGCTGCCCGTTCGGCCTCTTCTCTTATTTGACGAAGATTAAGGGCAACCTTTTCTTCATTTAATGTAAAGAGGGCAAGATCGTCGGCTGTGATCATTTTTCCATCTGCCATAATAACAGCGGATTTGACCTTATTTTGTAGTTCACGAATATTACCTGGCCAATGGTGGGTTATTAACGCGTCGATGGCTTCATCGGTATAGCCTGAAATAGTACGTTGAGTGTGCTGATTAGCTATATGTAAAAAGTACCTTGCGAGTAACAATACATCTTCACCTCGCTCACGTAGCGGGGGAATATTTATGGTAATTTCACTGATACGGTAGAATAAATCTTCACGAAACGTTTTGTCAGACACCATACCTTGTAGGTTCTGATGAGTTGCACAGACAATTTTTACATCGACGGGGATTTCTTGCCGTCCTCCCACACGCTCAATCACTTTCTCTTGTAAGAATCGCAGAATTTTAGCTTGTAGCGGGTAGGGCATATCACCAATTTCATCTAAAAATAATGTTCCACCATTTGCACACTCAATTTTACCTTTTGTGGTTTTATGCGCGCCTGTAAACGCCCCTTTTTCAAAGCCAAAAAGTTCACTTTCTAATAGCGTTTCAGGAATGGATGCACAGTTTATGGCAATGAAAGGCTTATCATTTCTTGATCCTTTTTGGTGTAAAGCTTGAGCGATCACCTCTTTACCTGTACCACTTTCACCTAGCAGTAATGTTGTAATTTCTGTTGGTGCAATGCGTTCGACCATTCGACAAACTTGCTGAATTTGAGGGCTAGTCCCAATGAAACCATTGGCGTCAAGTGAGGTACTTTTCAGTGCTGCATTTTCAGCTTCAAGCTGGGCGATGATAAAAGCACGTTGTACAATGATATTCAGGATTTCATCATCAATCGGCTTTTGGTAAAAGTCATGTGCGCCTAATTCAATGGCTTTTAAAGCATTGGCTTTGTCATCGTTTCCGGTAATAACGATAACTTTAGCGTGGGGGCACAAAGAGAGGATTTCTTGTAAGGTCGTTAAGCCTTCAGAGGCGTTAGTTTCATCAGGTGGTAGTCCTAAATCGAGTGTGATTACCTTGGGTTCATGGCGACGAAGTGCGGCAATAGCACTTTTCTTATCCCCTGCGGTAACAACATTATAATCAGTGAAACACCATTTTAATTGCTTTTGAATACCGAGATCGTCTTCAATGACAAGTAATGATTCCATTCAGCACTCCCTGAAAATCAGTGGCGATGTTAAAATGTGATGGTACTAAAAGTATAGTGAGTTATTTTTCAATGACGGTTTGATTTTGTTTTATTACTGGAAAATGAACCAGAAAACGCGTGCCTTTACCTACGGTAGATTCAACATCGATATACCCACCAAGGTCTTCAATGAATTGTTTGGCGTCGTATGCGCCAATTCCCATTCCCGCGTTACCTTTAGTGGTATCGAAGGGTTTAAATAGCCGAGATTCAATAAAATCTTGCGACATCCCTGTACCATTATCCTCAATGGTAATGACAAAATAATCTTGTAATAATTCGAGGCTCACGCAGACTTTTCCGTCTTGCTGTGTTGCATCTTGTGCATCTTGTGCATTTTGAATCAGATGGCCAAGGATGTTACTTAAGCGATCGGCATCAGCAGACAGATGGTAATTAGAGATTGAACGATCAGTGATAGGTTTTATTTGTAGCTCTGGCTTAGGCGAGGATACGGCACGATGTTCACATACCGCTTGCAATATGCTGATGATGTTAAGTGATTGAGTTTGCTGCTTATCTAGGCGCTTATTATTGAGTTGGTGAAGCACTTTATTCAAGCGGCCAACCGCAGATTCAACTGTTTCAAAAGCATCATCAATAAATTCAGGGTTGTGCTTATGCTTAATGGCATTTTTATTGATGAGTTGAAGTTGGGCGACAACATTTTTTAAATCATGTACTAAGAATGCCGACATGCGATTGAAAGTATCAAACTGACGGCTCTCTGCCAGTTTTTGGTTAGTGTGGTAAACGTTGAGGTAAACCGAGAGCTGCATACTGATTGCACGCATCAGATCGCGGTCTTCCCAATTTAATTGATCAGTGGAGCTAGGTTTAGATAAGAGGTAAACACCCTTAACGCCAGTCGAGCATGTAAGGGGAACGACATAACAAAACGGATGGTCGCTAGGTACTAACTGGGTGTTAATTTCGAAAGGGGTTTTCTCTCCGCCATTTTTTAGTTGGGTAATATCAATGATCCATTGGTGCTCAACAGCATGGTTGGCTAATAAATGGAGCAATTGTTGTGCCTCATGGTGATACTGGGTGGTTTGGTAATCGGCTTTAATTTTAAACTTATTATTTTCTTGTATGGCTAATAATGCTTGTTCACACCCGAATGGACGAACCATTGCTTGAAGTGCACTGTCGTAGGGGGCATTTTCTTGTGCATCGAGTAACTCAGCGACTTTCATCCATTCAACGCGGTATTCATATTTATTGGCAAAGAAGTGTTTAGTAATAAATACCTTAACGTTATTACGAAATGATTCAGATAAGAACAGGCTAGCAAACACAATACCGCTTAAGGCAAAAAATAAACTTTGAGCAAGAGAACCCCATACTTGCCCTTGTAATTTAAGGTAATAACCCACAATTGCCATGACTAATAGGTAACCACCAGCAGCCAATAATAAAGTACTGTGATAAATCACTTCACGCGATACATACATACGGCTGGCCCAGCTTGAAACCCGCCTGGCCGTTAATAATATGAGTGGAATAGTGAGCAGCGCTACCCACCCTCGGCCTACCCAAAAACCGCGTTCTATAGAACTGGTTAATAAGGCGTCGGAGTAGAGTGCAAAGTGAAAAGCAAAGAAAACACCTAAGCCTAAGCAAAGAGGTTTTATGGCCCATGTTTCGCTACGGTGGGTACGTCGATACAGCTGCTCTGTTGCCCATAAGCCGATGATGGCTTGAGTAAGGTGAAATAGTAAGAATAATTTTAGGTTCAAAATGGGTGAAAATATTCGAATGGCGGCCAAAGAGGCCATGATAATAAGTGCTATTAATAGCCCTTTATGAAGCGATGAGGTGATAACGTGTCGAAGTGTTTGATGATTAGAAAGGCTCGACGTTAACAGTAGGAAAAAAGCAATATTTAAGCATGATTCAGTTAGCAGTACGGGGGCAATTCCCCACTGAGCTGTAAATTGACTATAGGAGGTCAGGCTCCATAGTACGCCACATAAGCAGATCAGAAAGAGTAATTTCTTCTGTAGGCTCTGTTTTTTGGTTGTAAGTAATAAAAGGGAAAGGAAAATAAACCCAATACCTGAAAAGGCAAAGCCTAGATTGCTAACGAGAATATTCACAATACGCGTCCTTGCATTGATGATACGAGAGTGAAGTTAGACTGCTTGAGTGGGTCTTGGTTGATGGCACCCTTTATTTATCATAGACAAATAAAGTCACATGCTCATCAGAACATACTTAAACGGAGTGTTTGATTGGTGCGTGAGAGGCTAAAATGTAGCGGATAATACTATGGAGTCTCTTTAAATGGATTATCAAATGATGGTTTTTGGATGCTGTGCTGTGCGTTTTGCTCGCAAAACCAAGTGGTATCTTGAACGGAAAATGTATTTAGTAGGCTGTTCATTGATGAACTGCACTCAATCGGTAGTAAATTTGTAAAAAACAGCAAGATCGGAAGCGTATTAAGCACTAAAATGAATAATAACTTGAACATTAATCCCCCGATAAAACAGTTTGTTACGAAGTTGACAGCTGTAACTCCATGAAAAATGAACTCCTGTTCGCTGTATGGTTCGTTATTCTGATTTAAGTGTAACCTTCAATAGTATCTTTGCTGACTTATAGTTAAGACTGATTGTAGAAGCATCAATATATCATCTGGGCTCTATACCATTTCGAAGTAGCTGCACAATACGAATTTCGTAAGCCCCTTATTGCCCTTGTTGCTTGTACTGCAAGTGTGGTGCCATAAAAATAGAGAAGTAAAATCAAGTAATTAAAGTACAAAGGAAATATTGGGGAGCAATGATGGCTTATGTTGTAAAGAAAACTGACAGTCAGTGCTTTACTGCTAAAAGGTTTTGCCACCTCATTGTGAGGTGGCAAAATCGAGGGGGACTCGGAGCTGCTTGTGCGTGTCTTCCTGAAGCAAAGAATGTATTTTCTAGCAATAATAGACACTGTTGTTCTGTGATTCGTTAGATGACCTGAATACGGTCAACTTCGATTTCAGGGGTATTACCACCTTCGTATTCACCGTATAAGCGTAACTTGGTTTCTGCATTGATGGCTTGTGGCAAGTGAATGTCATCATCAAGCTCAACTTGGATTTCTTTGGTACCGTCACTGAAGATGTAAGTGTCGGCATTGATTTGACGAAGAAGTACACCTTCAACAACCGCTTTACGCTCGGTGAACATACCTGTGTCACTTAGCAGTTCTGAAACTGTCACAGTATCGACAGGGCCGGTGTAATTGATGGTCGTATTTTTGTCATGACTATCGGCTAAAGCGGCTGTTGGTGCAAGGATAAGTGCGGCACTGATAGCGATAACTGTTTTCTGTAGGGTGTTTTTTGTAATTTTCATTATTCATTCTCCTTGGTTGATGTACCTATTAAACAACAGTCAAACTGAATTAATGATGAGATGGCTATTCAGATTTCGTTCATATAAGGCTTTTTTCTCTTTTTTTAACGGCATTAGCCGTGTCTAGCTTCTCATTCATCGTTAAATCAATACAATAATCACACGACTTGAAATAAATAATGTTGGCGAACAGTGACTAAGGTAAAGGCCTTTAATGGGGTAGAGCTTGTATTGGGTGGGGCGCGCTCAGGAAAGAGTCGCTATGCAGAAAGCCAATCGTTAGCTTCAGGTCAAGAGGTTATCTATATTGCGACAGCAGGGGCGGGTGATGATGAAATGTCTGAACGTATTGCACGCCATCAACAGCAACGGCCCTCTGAGTGGATGACAGTTGAAGAGCCGTTAGACCTTGCTGCGGCTATTCGCCAATATAGCCAGCTAGATAATTGTTTGCTGGTGGATTGCTTAACGCTTTGGTTAACAAACTGCTTATTTGATCCAAATAATGTCATTTCTTGGCAAGATAGGAAGTCTGATTTTATGGCAGCGCTGGCCGAAGCGCCTGGACGTATTATTATGGTCAGTAATGAAGTCGGGCAAGGTGTTGTTCCTATGGGGGAAGTTTCCAGACGATTTGTTGATGAAAGTGGTTGGCTACATCAAGAAATAGCGGCAGTAGCAGGTAAAGTGGTATTTGTGATTGCAGGCTTACCGCAAGTGCTCAAAGACAGCACAGTTTAAGCCATAAGATAAAGAGATAACAATGTCAGCGACTAAAGCCAAAACAATGATGACACAAGTAGACGTATTACGTCATGGCCTGCCTGAAGGGGATGGTTGTCTGCGTGGTCATACTGATTTTGCGATTACGCCAACGGGCTTGGAGCAGATGCATCAAGCCATTGCGGATATAGCAAGTGTTGACCAAATTGTTAGCTCTCCATTGCAACGTTGCAGTGATTTTGCCCGTGGGCTTTCATCGTTAATGTCTGCGCCATTAGGCCTTGATGAACAGTGGAAAGAGCTGAATTTCGGGGTTTGGGATGGTCAGCCGCATAAAACACTGTGGCAAACCTACCAGCAAGAATTGGATATGTTCTGGCGAGATCCTTGGCAGCATACGCCTCATCAGGGGGAAACCTTGCCTGAGTTCGATCTTAGGGTTATTCAGGCATGGCAGCGTTTATTGAGTGAACATAAAGGTAAAAAGATTTTGTTGGTAACCCATGCTGGGGTTATGCGCCAACTACTTCGCCATATTTTAGAAATGCCACAAACCGCTCGGTATTTACAACGCTTGCAATTACCTTATGCTGCGCGTTATCGAATTACGATTTTTCATGATGAAAACAATGAAGATTGGCCGCAATTGCATTGGCCTGTCAGCCAACAGTTTGCTCCATCGTGAGTAAACGCATTAAATGAATGTACGTCTCTATTTAGAGGCTGAAATGATTAACTGCTACGCATAGCAGTAGCACCTGTGCTGAGCGATAGATCAGGCACAAAACAAGGATAAACAATGCAACCCACAATTAAAGCGGTAATGGTACAAGGCACTACGTCAGATGCAGGTAAGAGTGTCTTAGCCGCTGGTCTATGCCGTGTATTGGCGCGAAAAGGGATCAATGTTGCGCCATTTAAATCGCAGAATATGGCGTTAAACAGTGCAGTAACCAAAGATGGTGGTGAGATTGGTCGAGCGCAAGCCGTACAAGCGCAAGCATGCCGTATTGAGCCAACAGTTCATATGAACCCTGTACTGCTAAAGCCAAACACCGATATTGGTGCGCAAATTATTGTCCAAGGTAAAGCCATTACAGATATGGATGCGGTGAGTTACCACGGTTATAAAAAAGTGGTGATGAGCTCGGTGATGGAGTCTTTTGCTATTTTACAAAAAGAGCATGAGACCATTGTGATTGAAGGGGCTGGCAGCCCTGCTGAAATTAATCTGCGTGAAAATGATATCGCGAACATGGGATTTGCCGAAGAAGCGGATATTCCTGTGATTATCATTGCCGATATTGATCGTGGCGGTGTGTTCGCCCATCTATATGGCACGTTAGCCCTGCTTTCTGAATCAGAGCAAGCGCGAGTAAAAGGTTTTGTGATCAACCGTTTTCGTGGCGATGTGAAGCTATTAGAGTCGGGTTTAGACTGGCTTGAAGATAAAACGGGTAAGCCTGTATTGGGTGTATTACCTTACCTTCATGGTTTAATGCTTGAAGCAGAAGATGCGATTAACAGCCAACAAGTCGAAGCTGCTGATCAGCAGCTCAATGTGGTTGTGCCTGTGTTAACCCGCGTGAGTAACCATACTGACTTTGATCCGCTTCGTATGCACCCGCAAGTGAATTTACAGTTTGTCGGTAAAGGCCAGCCATTCCCTGCTGCTGATTTAATTATTATTCCTGGCACTAAAAGTGTGCGTAGCGATCTGGCGTTTTTGCGTGAGCAAGGCTGGGATAAAAACATTGAACGTCACTTACGCTTAGGCGGTAAAGTTATGGGAATCTGTGGTGGTTACCAGATGCTGGGTGAACAGATTGCCGATCCTGAGGGTATTGAAGGGCCAGCAGGCGAGAGTAATGGACTGGGGTACTTAGCCACACAGACTATATTGGCTAAAAATAAGCAGTTGAAGCAAACAACAGGTACGTTAACCATGCCAGCTCAGCCAACGGTGCCAGTCCGAGGTTATGAAATTCATGCAGGTGTTACTTCTGGGGTTGCTGACGATGCGCCTGTCCAGTTAACGGATGGTCCTGATGGGCAATTTGGTGTAGATAAGCAAGTCTTTGGTACTTACCTTCACGGCATTTTTGAGCAGCAAGAAGCCTGTGATGCGATTTTGTCGTGGGCAGGTTTAGAAGCGACGCAAACCCCTGATTTTGATGCAATGCGCGAACAAGGCATTGATCGTGTGGCTGACACGCTAGAGCAGTACATGGACCTTGGTAAGTTATGGCCAGAGTGGGCGGATAAGTTTGATTCAGCATTAAGCAAAAACTACTAACAGCACATCGTTTATGATGAGTTAACATTGTGTAGTAGCATGTCATTATAAAGCCTCGCATCAATAGATTGATGCGAGGCTTTTTTATGATTTATCGTCGACCTGCTTGTCGAGCTGATTGTCAATTTAGCAGCGGATTAGCGAGGGGCGCTAACCAACACTATTTATCGTTGCTCTAATGGGTACGAGCGGTAACTCCACATGCCATAGGTGCGTAATGCGTCGCGGTAAATGCCTAACAACTCACCTTGGCTTGGCACTTTTAAATCATCCAGCGGTTTATCAGCGGCGGATACCGTATCGAACGTAATGTCCTGTGGACCAGTTTGCCAACTCGCAATTTCAAACAATGTCTGCCCACGACGAACATGGCTTGCTGAGCTGATGATAGTGGCGTGGTCTATGTTATGACGCGCCAGCGCGTAGCTACTGTAAAGGGCATTTTCAACTGTGCTGCGAGCATAGTTGTCTTCAATAATACGGTCGCGCGCAATACCGTGATCAACCAACCAATCTGCCATTAACTTGCCTTCAGTTTTGTGGTTTTTCGGTACGCCACCTGTCAGTACAATCATTGAGTTAGGTTGTTTCTTCGCAAATTCTAATGTTTTCTCTAAGCGCTGGATCAAAATTTCATGCATGCTGCCATCTGGGTTAAGCGCATAACCTAGCGTGATAATGGCCGTATTGCCTTTATGTTCTTTACCTAAGGTTTCTTTAAGCGGTGTAGCAACGATGCGGTTTACAGTATCAAAAATACGTTGGATATCAGCAGCGCGGCCTTCGTTTAATGATATTAGGGTTTGCATGTGTTTTTGCGATTCAGCTTCATTGCCATTGAAGTGTTGCCATACTGCAAGATAACTGTGCGCATCGACATCTTGCGGTGCCACATCTAACACTTGTTCAAATAGGGCAATAGCACGATCCGCGTTCTTGTTATAAATCTGAGCATTCGCGGCAGAGATCAATAAATCTGTGCGGTAAGGTTCAAGTTGATAGGCCTCAAGTAAGCGGTTGGTAACCACTTCCATATTACTGGGCATTTTGGCGGTAAAGCCTGCATGTGAAATACGTGCTGGTGACTTAAATGCAGTGACAGCGTCACTTAATAGTTGATCAACAACTTGGCGTTTAGAGGTGAACTGGCTGTACTCAACATCTGATTGAATACTCTCTTGTTGCGATGCAATAACAGTCGTAGAGGAAAAGCTAAGTAAGCCACCTAAGGCTAGGGCAAGAAGTGTTTTATTCATTTTTAGCACCAATCTGGTTTGGTTTTCATTTTAGGTCTAATTCTGGTGCAATATAGATAATTTGCGTGACGAAAATTGTGATGGCTAACTAAATTTGTATGACAGCGCAGTATGATCTTTATACGACAATTCTAATTATGGGCGCGCAGTCTCATTCCTATGCGTATTGTGCTGGGTGTTTATGTGGTATCGGAATGATGCCTCTCGAGAGGCAAGAGTAGAAATGGGGATCGAATAACGGTGATTTAGTGAATCTTGGGAAGCATTGGCAGCCAAATCTAGCTGCCAATATTTTATTTTACCAAGGCGTTATGGTGACTAACGCGAAGGACGTGTTTTACTACTTACCTTGGTATTTACTTGCCTCAATCCCCAGTAATTTAGCAATGCCATCACCATAAGCCGGGTCGGCCTTAAAGCAGTGGATAAGGTGACGGATTTGAATCTCTTCGGGTACACCTTGTAGATTACGCGCTGTGTTATCGAACAGAATCGCTTGTTTCTCTGGCGTCATTAAGCGGAACAAATCACCCGGTTGGCTAAAGTAATCATCATCTTCGCGGTGATCCCAGTGGGCAGCTGAGCCGTCTAAACTTAGCGGCGGCTCAGAAAAGTCGGGTTGTTCAGCCCATTCACCTTGATCGTTTGGCTCATAACCTAATGTACCACCATGGTTACCATCGACACGCATTGCACCATCACGGTGATAGCTATGAACAGGGCAGCGTGGTGCGTTCACTGGGATGCTGTGGTGGTTAACACCTAAACGGTAACGTTGCGCATCGCCGTAGGAGAATAAACGCCCTTGTAGCATTTTGTCGGGTGAGAAGCTGATACCAGGAACCACACTGGCAGGGTTGAACGCAGATTGTTCCACTTCAGCGAAGAAGTTTTCAGGGTTTCTGTTTAGCTCAAGCTCACCGACTTCAATTAATGGGTAGTCTTTATGCGGCCATATTTTAGTTAGATCGAATGGGTTATATGGCACCTTAGAAGCATCATCTTCTGGCATGATCTGAACGTGTAATGTCCATTTAGGAAAATCTTGATTATCGATGCTCTCAAGTAAGTCACGGTGGTGGCTTTCGCGGTCTTGACCAATGATTTTTTCGGCTTCAGCGTCAGATAAGTTTTTAATACCTTGCTGAGACTTAAAGTGGAATTTAACCCAGAAACGTTCATTGTCACTATTGATGAAGCTAAAGGTATGGCTACCAAAACCGTGCATATGGCGGTAAGTGGCTGGAATACCACGGTCACTCATCACAATGGTGATTTGGTGTAACGCTTCAGGTAGCGATGTCCAGAAATCCCAATTGTTTTTGGCGCTACGCATATTGGTACGTGGATCGCGTTTAACAGCGTGGTTAAGATCTGGAAATTTCAGTGGATCACGCAAAAAGAACACTGGCGTGTTATTACCCACAAGATCCCAGTTACCTTCCTCAGTGTAAAACTTGAGGGCAAATCCACGTATATCGCGCTCAGCATCAGCGGCACCACGTTCACCAGCTACTGTGGTAAAGCGAGCGAAAAGATCGGTTTTCTTCCCAATTTCAGAGAAAATCTTGGCTTTAGTATACTGAGTAATGTCATGCGTTACCGTGAATGTCCCGTAGGCACCTGAGCCTTTTGCGTGCATGCGACGCTCAGGGATCACTTCACGATCAAAGTGTGCGAGTTTTTCTAAAAACCACACATCTTGTAACAGCTGTGGGCCTCTTTTCCCTGCTGTTTGCACGTTTTGGTTATGGGCGACAGGGCAACCCGCCGCTGTTGTTAATTTTTTACTCATGACTAATTCCTTCTATTTGTAGGGGACTTTGGCGTTATATCGTATTGCTTATGATGCTAACGACTGTACGTTTTGCTAATGAATGTAATTGTTATTTCTTATGAAAAATGACTCGTGATTTTTCAGTGTATGAACTACGTTCGTTAGAAACAGAAATGGCAGTTTTCATCATGTAAGCCATAGCGGCCTCTTTGAATCGCAAGGTGTTCTTCGCCTGCTTTTTTACCCATCTGATACCCTGTGTTAAGCAATGCTTTATCCATCGTGAGTCGCTTGATGGCAAAATCTTCAGGTGGTGCGATAACACGGATTTGCGCATCACTGGGTGGATTGCGAATGAAGTTCAGAGATTGATTATAGTTACTTGCTCTCACCGCCATGGATTCAGCAATATTAGGGTAGCGAGATAGCAACTTTTTCAGTAACCAAGGGTATTTTGCTGGCTTCATTTCATAGCTCAGTGGGTGTGACAAGATCACCGTAATATCTCGAGCACCTTGTCGGTATGCTTCTTTCACTGGAATAGAATCAGCGACACCGCCATCGGTATAACAGCCACCTGAAAAGCAAGGCGTTTCACGGTAGGCTATAGGCAGTGCTGTTGTTGCTTCGATGATTTTCGACAGTGTATTTGGCTTTACCTGATAATAATCGGCATTGCCTGTGTCAATATTGGTAACGGCTGCATATAGGGGGATAGTTGAGAAAAGTTTTTCGTTATCAAGAGGGTATCGGTTGTTCGATTCCTCCCAAAGCCATTTCACATCCACTAGGTTGCCACCCTTGGCAAAACGAGCAGGGCTAAAGAAAGCTTTGTCCGTAGCCATGGTGGTAATGACATTAAAGCTGCGCAGCGGTGCGTGAGATAAGTAGCCAACAAGGTTTGAAGCTCCAGCAGATACACCGATAGCAAAATCGTAGGGTAAAAAATCTTCTTTCATGAAGGCGTCTAACACACCACTGGCGAAGATACCTCGCATAGCCCCACCTTCTACGATTAACGCACTTTTGCTCATTGCTTTGTTCCATTGAAAATCTATGGTTTTAGAATAGAAGGGACGCGTTAATAAAGATATTCGTATTAATTTATTGTATTGATAGATTAAAGTTATCAAAGGCAAGGCAAGGCAAGGCAAGGCAAGGCAAGGCAAGGCAAGGATAGGATAGGATAGGAGATGAAGGGGGGAAATAGAGTGGGTAAGCAGCGTAAGATATTTGAGCTTACGCTGCTAGAAGGAAATTAGAGCCGACTATTATGGCTTTCTTATCGTTGGAGGTGGCGTTGACTGCGTGTTTCTAGGTGAGCAAACATGAGAGATAAGCCAAGACATAAAATGAGATACCCTGCGCCAACGAGTAGCCAAATTTCAAAGATAAGCCCAGATGAATTGGCTATTTCACTACCCACAAAAGTGAGCTCTTGAATCGAAATTAATGAAATGATCGACGAGTCTTTAACCAGCGAAATAAACTGTCCCGCAAGTGGCGGCACTATGCCTGTTAGTGCCTGTGGGAAAATGACATAACGGAAGCGATCCCAGCCCGTTAATCCGAGTGAGTTCGCGGCTTCCCATTGTCCTTTGGCAATATTATCAATCCCAGAACGCACAATCTCAGCAATGTAAGCGGCTGAAATTAAACCCACGCACAATACCCCAGAAAAGACATTTTCCCATAAGGCGGCAGGGCCAAACAGAAAGGCTTGAAAGGCATTAATATCACCATCGTGATGGCGTAGTACGTCGGCAAGGCCAATAGCAGGGACAAGCTGGCTAGAGATGAAAAAGTAAAAGATGAATACAAAAACTAACGGCGGAATATTCCTAACTAGTTGAATATAGGCTTGAGCCGGTAATCGTAATAACGTAAATGAGGAACGTCTGGCTAGACCGAGTAGTAAACCAAGAATACCGGCAAACAAAATACCCCAAAGACTCAAACGTAATGTAGCGATGAACCCTTGGAAGAAGTAGGGCAGTTCACCGCTTTTACCTGATGTGAAAATGAGTTCAAACGCACGTGGCCAATTCCATTGGTAATGAATGCCAATTGAGGAGCGGTAAGCGATCCACGCAAAGAAAGCCGCTAACAGCGTTAGCAGCGTAATATCGAGTTTATTGAGTTTTTGCCATACAGGCACGCGAGGTGCCGGTATGTGATTAGATTGCATCATTGCCAACGTTATTGTCCTTTAGCAACTGCGTTTTGCCAATCTAGCGTGGTGAACCAGTAATCGTGACGCTCTTTTAGCCAGCCGTCTTCGGTACGCAGTAGGATCCAGTTATTAAAGAAGTTCAGCAGATCGAATTCACCATGACGAATCGCAAACGCTTCTGATCCACGATCCAAACGATCAGTTAATGGGATATAAAGCTTCTCATTGTATTGAATCGCCATTTGCTCTGGCTTTGGTGAAGAGGCGAGTACGGCATGGGCATTACCGTTTAAGACTTCTTGGAATGCTTGTGCGTCATCATCAAATTGGCGAAGCTTGGCTTTGGGGAAGTATTTTTTCGCGGTTTGCACTGTGAACGCACCACGACGAACCGCTAACGTTACGCTGCGCTTGTTGAAATCTGCAATAGCCGATTTACCTTCCGTTTTTGTTTTGTTTGCAGCAAGTTGTACCCCAGAATGGGCATATGGTGCGGTAAACAGCACGCTCATATTACGTTGCGGTGTAATTGATAAGCCACCGATGATGACATCAAATTTACCTGCAAGCAGAGCAGGGATGATGCCATCCCATGCTGTAGGAATAAATTCGACTTTTAGTCCAGCATCTTTCGCTAAGCGGCGAGCAACATCCACTTCAAAGCCGATCAACTCGCCTTGTTTATCACGCATCGCCCAAGGGACGAAGGTTGATAACCCAACACGAAGTGTGCCGCGTTCCTTTATCTCGACCAAGGTGCTTTTATCTGCAGCGAATGTTTGTGTACTCATTATGAGCGCACACATTGCTAATAAAGTAGCAAATAATCGTTTCATGCTTCCTTTCTCCGTAAGTAAATAACTTTCATAATATGCCGCTTGTAATATTTTTAGCGGGTGTTGAATTGGGGTCTTTAATTAAGCCCTCTATGCGTAAACCGACTATTGGCTAGGCGCGTTGAGCCTATGCCCTAACCATGCTGCAAAACCAGATAACACTAAGGTGATACACAGGTAAATAGCCGCGACGGTAAACCAGACTTCAAAGGGCATTGCAGTATCTGCCACAATATTTCGCCCTTCTGTGGTTAAATCAAAAATAGCCATAACGCTGACAATAGAAGAATTTTTTATTAATGAAACCGTTTCATTTGTGAGTGGGGGCAAAATTCGACGAATAACCTGAGGTAAAATAACGAAACGATAGCTGTCAGTGTTTGATAACCCAAGGCTTTGGCTTGCTTCAAACTGGCCTCGAGACAGGCTTGTTAGTCCTGCTCGGAATATTTCAGCGGTATAGGCCCCTTGAAAGAGTGATAGGGCTAATACAGCCGTTGTAAATCGCTCTAAACCTAGTACTGGCCCGAATACAAAGTAGAGTAAGTAAATTTGGACAAGCAGTGGGGTATTTCGGATCAGTTCGATATAGGTACGTGCAATACCGCGACCAACAATCGAATCAGACAGTCTCAGCAACGCTGTGACTAAGCCAATTATTAAGGTGAAAATAAGGCTAACGGCAGAAATTTTGAGGGTGACAAGCAAGCCTTCAAGTAGCTCAGCAGGGAACCATTCACCGTCTTCGACAAACCATAAATATTGCGGAATTCGGTACCATTGCCAGCGGTAGTTCATCGCATCAGCCCCGCTTTGCAGTAGCCAATAGATGGCAAACCCAATGACAGCGATCTGCAATACGCCTGATACAACAGGTTTAAGAATACGCACAGTTGCCGCGGTATAAGTCTTCATTGGCGCGTTAATAACTCAGAATTTGTTCAAGAAATTGTTGGGTACGAGCATGCTGAGGAGCATCAAACAGTTGTGCTGGTGGCGCGACTTCAACAATTTCACCTTCGTCCATAAATACAACGCGATCTGCGACCTGGCGAGCAAACCCCATTTCATGTGTCACACACACCATGGTGATCCCTTCATTGGCGAGCTCTTTCATAACGTCCAGCACTTCGCGGATCATTTCAGGGTCTAACGCTGAGGTTGGTTCATCGAAAAGCAAAATATCAGGCTTCATACAAAGTGAGCGCGCAATCGCAACGCGTTGCTGCTGCCCACCAGAAAGTTGTGCGGGGTATTTATCAGCTTGATGACCTATATGAACACGTTCTAAATATTCTCTGGCGAGTGCATTGGCATCACGGGTAGAAAGTTTTAAAACCCGTTTAGGGGCTAGAGTTAGATTCTCAAGAACAGTGAGATGAGGAAAGAGGTTGAAATGTTGGAAAACCATACCAACTTTACCGCGAATAGTTTGTAAATGCTTGGAATCGAGCTTTTTACCCGCAACGATAAGTTCACCGGAATCGTACTTCTCAAGGCCATTAATACACCTGATTAAGGTTGATTTTCCAGAGCCTGATGGCCCACAGATAACTAAGCGCTCACCTTGATTAATGGTTAAATCTATCGATTTGAGAGCATGGAAATCTCCGTACCATTTTTCTACTTGCTCGAAAGCAATTAATGCCTCGTTAGCCAACCGATGTCCTTAATTTTTTAGAATTTGTTTAAGCTATGTTATTGCTTTGATGATGACATTTCAAAGGCAGACAACACATTTGGACAATATAACGGCAACTTGTGACTAATTGATAAAATACATGGCAACTATGTAATGGTCTAACCTCTCTTTTGTTGGAAATAAACTGTAATTATCTTTCAATAAGCAATTGCACTATGGGGATGAAGGCGATAAGTTAAAACGACTGGATGAAAAAAGCAGCAAGTGAGCACTTGTTGAAATATGTAACACGGGAAGTCAAAATAATGCATAAAACAGATGATGTTCGCATCCGCGAAGTAAAAGAACTATTACCACCAGTTGCCGTCTTAGAAAAGTTTCCGGCTACCGAAACGGCATCAGAAACGGTATTTGAAGCCCGTCAAGCCATCCATAATATTCTCAATGATAATGATGACCGTTTATTGGTTGTTGTTGGTCCGTGCTCAATTCACGATACCGAAGCGGCTCTTGAATATGCGAAAAAACTAAAAACACTCCGTGACGAATTAAAGGGTAACCTTGAAATCGTAATGCGTGTTTACTTCGAAAAACCACGTACGACTGTGGGTTGGAAAGGCCTGATTAACGACCCATATATGGATGGCAGCTTTAAGCTGAATGATGGTTTGCGCATTGGTCGTAAGCTACTGCTGGATCTTACTGACATGGGCATGCCAACGGCGGGTGAGTTCTTAGATATGATCACGCCGCAGTATATGGGCGATTTGATCAGTTGGGGAGCAATTGGTGCACGTACTACCGAATCGCAAGTTCACCGCGAACTGTCATCTGGCCTTTCATGTCCAGTCGGCTTTAAAAATGGTACCGATGGTAATATCAAAATTGCGACAGACGCAATTGGTTCTGCCAGCGCGCCACACCACTTTTTATCAGTAACTAAGTATGGTCATTCTGCAATCGTTTCAACGGCAGGTAATGAAGACTGCCATATCATTCTTCGTGGTGGTAAAGCGCCGAATTACAGCGAAGCTGATGTTAACGCTGTGACCGAGCAACTAGAGAAAGCGGGTCATCGCCAGAAAGTCATGATTGATTTCAGCCATGCAAACAGTCTGAAACAATTTAAGCGTCAGCTTGTGGTATCTGAAGATGTCGGTAGTCAGGTTGCGCTTGGTAATAAAGCTATTTTCGGTGTGATGATTGAAAGTCACCTAGTTGAAGGTCGTCAAGACCTAGCTGAAGGCGAAAAAGGCACGTACGGCCAAAGTATTACCGATGCTTGTATTGGTTGGGAAGATACTGAAACTGTGCTTCGTCAACTTGCATCCGATGTAGAAAAGCGTCGTAACGCGTAGAAAGATTCACCATGGCATGAGTACCGAAAAATGCCATGCGATATACCCAAGCCCAACACGATGATGTTGGGCTTTTTGTTTGTGTCAGGCGTGAGCTGTGATGACGATCTTATTGTGGGGGATAGTTTTTAAACATCTCGCCAATCTGTTCATTGATGAAGTTTTCTCTATTATCGGGTGACATAGTTTCTTTGAGCTTACGCTGTGAGACTGACCGCCAAACGACTTGTTTGCTATTGTTCGCAACCATCTCAACAATCAACTTACCGTATTTGTATTCTCTATACTGAGTTGGCGTGCTTACCCCGATCCCTACGTTGTTAAAGCCGTAACCAAAACCGAAAGATGTACCACTAGATTGATAATCAGACTGACTTTGAATGGCATGACGTATGGTGACATCGGCTGGTTTGTCGCTGCTTAACGTTAAGCCATGAGTTTGCAATTCGCGAGTAATTGCATTTTCCACGCGAGCGGCATCGAGTGATGTGGAATCATCATCCGGCTTTGCGGCGAATTGATAGGTTTTGAATTGCGCGTAGTTAGTTTGCTTATCGTAATCGGTTGATACGTCGGCACTACAGCCAATAAGGCTACCCAGTAACGCGCAAGTTAACACGGTAGTAGAAAGGTTATTCACTATCGGCACCTCGCATTGAAACAAAGACAGGGGATGTCATGTGGATACGTTATGAGTATAGCAATAGCTCAAAGAAAGAGGCGTTAACGCATTTTCCAATTCTTGCTGCAGCTGTAGCCATCGTTAAACTCAATGTACTGCGCTTCGAATAAGCGCTGCTCGTCATTGTTCTTTGTGCAGTGAGGAAATTGGCAGTAGATAGTATGATCGCGGTGTAAGCCGTTATCTAAAAAAGCATCCAAGATAGCCTGAGTGTCTGCGATTAAGACTTTTTGTTCCATGAAACTTTCCTGTAAGAACCTATAAGGTTGATCTTAAAGAAAGTATTGTTTAGCCATTCCTTGGCTGTTGTCTTAATCGCGAGACTGGTTCGTTCCTCGCTATTAACTAAGGATATAACCCTGTAGACGCTTATCTAATTCTTCGACTAATGATACGCCCTTAATACGATTCAGTGCTGGAGTACTTTTAGTCACGATTGCTGGTAAACCTTTAAGATTACGGTTGCACAAGATCATGTGCTGATCACTATGAGTGAAATCGAAAATAATACCGATAGCTTTGTCCCTAGAAGGGATGCTGTAATAACCACGTCCTGTTACTTGAAATGTTAACGTCTCTGGGTAATTGCGGATTATTTTTTGAGCGTATGCAGATGTAAAGGTTTTGATAGCTGCTTGATCGTTGATCAGCCGCTGAAACTGTTGGATAGGCTGGTATAACGAGTAGTCATATTTAGTCGAGTATTGTTCGAAGTAATGTATGAAAGCGTCGCTACTAGTATCAACCACATTATGCTCGTCAAGGAGTGTGTAGGGTATACTTTGACTGCGTTGTTTTTTTAATTGTGCGAGGCGGTACTCATAGTCTTCTAACATCTCCTGAGTATTCTCTTGCATTAAGATACGTTTTTCACTTAGCGCAATTTTATTACTGGCGTACAAGCGACGAAGGTTATTGGGGAAGAATTGTGTGTTGTAATTTGTGTCAAAGAACCCACTCAGTTTTGTCATTGATAGCCATAATAGGGGTGCATAATAATTGATAAGCTCTTCTGCTTGCGGGTGATAAATCACAGGGATCTCATCAAGCAATTCTTCTTTATTGATATAAGCACAACCTTCATTGATGGTCGTGAGCAGTTCACGCATCTCATCAAAACGCCCACACATAGCATGCGGCTGCTGAATATAGCTAAAGCGTATGTCGTAAGCCATTGGATGATCGTCACTGTCTAATTCGCGAAATGAAGACTGAAAATCGTGCTTTAATTTAGCGAAATGGCGAGACTCTTCAGTAATCGCAGTCGAAATAAGGTCTAGTTTTGTTTGGTATTCACGTACTGGGGTTTTCAGAATTGATAAGGTGTGTTCTAGCTTGCTGGTTTTTTCTTGATAAGCCATAGAATCAAGATCGATTTCACGCTGTTTTTTTCTTGCGATGGCATTAACTTTAGCAATGTTAGATGAGTATTGAGAAATGGCTTGATCAAGCGCATCAATAAAAATTTGCGCTTCATCTAACTCGCTGGCTTGGAACAGGATTTTCAACCTATTAGCTTGGTCAATAAACGCTCTGTTTTTTAACCAATGCTGCTGGGTAAGTGATGTACTTAAGCGCTGGTACTCTTGAAAAAGTTCAGGCACAGCCAGTAAATCATTATGTTCTGTAACAACATAACCACGGGAAGATGCGTTAAATTTATTCACATTAGCCACGTTAAGTGAGGCTAAATCGAGTTTGTTGTCTCCCTGACATGCGACGAGGCTAAGAACCGTCGCTAAAATCCCTAATGGCCGTAAACATGTTTTGAGCATGATGATTACATTCGTTGCATTAGAAGTCTGGATTGAGTGTACTCAATTGGTTGCATTAAGCAAACGTTTTCCAATGGGGCGTGTTTGACTGTGCAAATATTCATCGTAAACGTGATACCAGTGTTTCAGCTATTCCTATTTTGCATTAAATCAATAAATTATTGCGTTCATTGCAATATGTGTTGCTTATTTGAGCGTATCCAGTATTAGGAATTGGTGCTAGTCTCTAATCTGGACAGACCAGATAAGGAGAGAGAAATGACATGGAATAAGTTAGCTGTCGAAGAAAAGGATAGCATTGTTACTGTTACCTTAAATCGTCCTGATAAGCTTAATGCACTAGACATGGAGATGTTCCAAGAACTTGATGCGGTGAGCCGTGCTTTGATTAAGCGACGAGATATTCGAGCCGTAATAGTGAAGGGTGCTAACGGTAATTTTAGTAGCGGCTTAGACATTAAGAGTGTTGCGACGTCTAAAGCGAAAGCACTCAAGCTACTTGCGAAATGGCTACCAGGTAATGCCAACTTAGCGCAACGTGTATCACGTAATTGGCGGGCGATCCCAGTCCCAGTGGTGGCTGTATTGGAAGGGCGTTGTTATGGCGGAGGCTTGCAAATTGCGCTTGGAGCGGATCTACGTTTTGCAACGGAAACCACAGAGCTGTCTATTATGGAAGTACGTTGGGGATTGGTGCCTGATATGGGGGGACTCTTGAGCTTACGTGAGATCGTTGGTCGTGATATTGCAATGCAATTAACCATGACTGGCGACATAGTGTCGGGAAAGGCTGCGAAAGAATTAGGATTGATCACCGCAGTGCATGACGATCCTTTTGCAGCAGCACAAGCATTTTGCCAACAAATATCTCAGGCCTCTCCCGATGCCATTGCGGCAATTAAGCATTCTACCAACCGAAGCTGGTTAAGCAGTGAACGTATGCTGTTAGCACGTGAAACGCTTAGCCAAATACGTTTATTGCTGGGGAAAAACTTCTCTATTGCCGGTAAGCGTCAACGTCAATCGTTAGATAGTGACCCCTCCAAAAATTACGATTATCAAGAACGTCAGTCTTTCTGGTAAAAGCACTAAGCGCTATAGTGATAAGAACAGTTTATTTTTCTTGTCACTTTTTTTACATCAAACAAGAAAGATAAACGCCTTTATATGATTAGCGGTAGGGGAAGCTTGTTTGAGTCATAAAGATAAAGATGCCATTAAGCTTATCGGCTTTGTATTCGCATTGTGTATTGTTGTTCATATTGTGAATATCTTGCTAGGTGGTGCCTTAAATGATTATGGGCTTTTGCCACGGCATATCACGCATATTACTGGGCTGGTGGCGTACCCGTTTCTGCATGGGTCTTGGTCTCACCTGATCAGTAACCTACTGTCATTTGCGGTATTGGCCTATCTTGTTGGTCGTTCGGGTAGTGCTCGATTAATTGCGGTATTTGTTATTAGTTGGGCAATTAGCAGCATAGGTGTATGGTTGTTTGGCCGCACAAGCTACCATATAGGGTTAAGCGGTATTGTGTATGGTCTGTGGGCGTACTTACTGATGTATGCATTGATGTTTCGCAGTATAAAATCGATAGTCATAGGGGTCGTGGTCATGTTTTTTTACGGCTCTATGGTGTGGGGATTCTTGCCTGTACATCAGTGGATTAGCTTTGAAAGTCACTTATTTGGTGCATTAGCAGGCGCGTTAGCGGGTTATTTTTTTGCAAAGCGTGATAAAACAAAAGAACTTGAAATGGGGTAATCCTATGTTAATTACATTTCATAGTAAAATGAGTGGTGATATCACCATGTTTGGCGATGTTGCTCAGAAATTACTGCACCTGATGGGGCAGTGTGAAAATGTGCCTGGTGTGATTGAAGCAAAAGATATTTCTGCCGCTTTGGTACATTTGGAGCAAAGCTTAGCGCAGTTAAAGCAAAAAGAGTTACAGCAAAAAATGGACCAAGACTCTGATGATAAATCCCATAGTGCTCTCGATGATGATATAGACCATCCACCACCAATCAGCTTAGCTATTCGGGCTATACCGCTCATAGAAATGTTGAAAGAGGCGCAAGAGGCTGAGTGCCATGTCATGTGGGATGCGTAACATCCTGAACCGTGATGTTTTTTGATGTGACTTTAAAAAATAGGCAGCTAGTCACTGCCTAATAGAATATTGTCTTGAATGAGCTTTTTACATCACGTTTGTAGAAGCTGTTGTTCGTCGGTCGATAGCGGTGTGTAATAATCGCTATTCACCTTTTGAAGGCATTAGGCCTATTTATATCAGATCATGTTCGCATTCATTTCTCAATAATGCCGCAATACCATCTGGGCGCGTAGGTTTACAGAATAGATAGCCTTGTACTAAGTCACACCCTAATTCTCTTAATATCTCAACTTGACCTGGGGTTTCTATCCCTTCGGCGATCACACAGCAGCCAAGGTTGTGTGCCATTTCAATCATAGATCCTACTAATAGCTGTGTTTTCTTATCAGTTAGTAGGTCATCCATGAAGTATTTATCGATTTTAATGCAATCAAGTTTAAGATGTTTGAGTGAAGCGAATGATGAATAGCCTGTGCCAAAATCGTCTATGGCCAACAGAACCCCAAGCTTTTTGAGTTCTGCAAAGACGGGTAGATTTTTATGCTCGGTTTGCGCGACGGTTTCGATAACTTCCAACTCTAAATTTGACGCATCAATTCCTGTCTCTGTAATGACTCGTTTAATTAAAGGAATAAAGTCAGGATCTAAAAAGTGATTAGGTGAAATATTTATCGCAACGCGTCTTGAGCCAAGCCCTTGTTGCTGCCAATTCACCGCTTGGGTACACGCAGTTTTTAGCACTAATTCAGTTAAAGGCTGAATCATACCTATACGTTCAGCTGTTGAAATAAAATCGCTTGGCGAGACATGACCTAGCTCTGGATGCTGCCAGCGCGATAGGGCTTCTACCCCAACACAGGTTCCAGTGTGTAAATCGATCTGTGGTTGATACGCAAGCGAGAGGCTTTGGTTCTCAATGGCTTCTCGAAGGTGCTGTTCCACTTTTAGGCGGTATTCAGCTTCTTTTGTTAGTAGCTTGCTGTAAAAGGCATATTGGTTTTTGCCGTGATCTTTAGCAGTGTAAAGCGCAGTATCTGCGGCCTTGAGTAAGCTTTGTAAATCACTGCCATCTTGCGGATAAAATGCGATACCAATGCTGCTTGTTTGGGTATGTTTACGTCCTGATAAATAGCAAGGTGTTGAGACGGCATTAAGATAGCGGGCAGCTATTTCTGAAGCCAATGCGGTGTCACTCGCTTCTTTGGCGACAATACAGAATTCATCGCCTCCTAGACGGGCAATAAAGTGGGTAGGTAGACATACCGATTCAAGCTGCGTAGCAATGGTCTGAAGGTGAAGATCGCCAATATCATGACCAAGACTATCGTTAATGTCCTTGAAGTTATCAAGATCAAGATATAGCAGGCTAAAGCGATGATTATTTGTAGCTGATTGCGAAATAAATGCTTCGAGATCGATATACAAGCTGGCTCGGCTAGCAAAACCAGTAAGCGGATCTTTGAAAGCAAGTTCTTGGATACGCTTTTGATTGTGATCGCGCTCCATCAGAATACCTGCCAGCATGGCGGCTGACGTTAGGTCGTCAGACTCTTCTTTAGTTGGCAAAGCCGGATGGTTATAGTACATACCAAATGCGCCCAGCACTTTACCCGTTGAGCTTTTAATCGGTTCAGACCAACAACTTCGCATACCAAAGGGGAGCGCAACATGCTTGATGTCAGCCCATTTAGGATCTGTATCAATATCCTCAACGAGTACACGCAGCCCTGTATAAGTTGAGGTACCGCAAGAGCCGATATTCGGACCATTCTTAAGGCCGTGAACAGCATCGCAATAGGCTTTGGGTAGACTAGGTGCGCCACCATGCAATAATGTATCACCATCAAGTTCTAGCATAGAGCAGCGTAAACCCTGATGGCGGCTTTCGTACATTAAGGCTATTTCTGTGTAAACCCGCGCAGCACTTGCCCCTTTTGCTATCATCTCAAGAATTTTAGCCGTCCAGTTATTTAGACTCTCAGCTTTTTTCTGAGCCGTGATATCGACAAGAAAACCCATAAGGTGGCTAGGTGGACTTTGTGCTGAATTAGATAAAGTGAAAGCGCTGCCACGCACCCATACATAGTGTCCCTGTTTGTGACGTAAGCGAAGTTCAACTTCAAAACAACCAGACCGATTTGTAATGTATTGTTCGGCTTTTTTTACTAGTGCAGCCCACTCATCAGACGATGTTAGCGATTCCAATGTACTCAGATGGTTTTCAAGCTCTTCTTCTTGATAGCCCAGCATCGCCTTCCATTGTGGTGAAAAGTAAACTTCATCTGTATCAATATTCCAATCCCATACCTCAGGGTTAGCATTGCGCATCGCTCGAATAAACTGTGTGTTATTCTGCATCAGCTGGTCAGGGCAGTCTGCCTGCATCAGAATAGGCTGATCCTGCGAAGGTAACTGCGCGTGCGTCTGATCTACTGATTCTTTACTTGAGGTACTGAATTTCATTGGAATTATATGGCCACCGCTGTCGTGACGTAATTTTACTGAAATACCACAAAATGAACAATGTTTTAGTCGGTTTTTTGACGCTCATAGATATAATTTAACAGAATGATGATTGGTATATGGGCGTTACGGGAGGATCAAGAGTGAATCACACTTCTTCAGTAAATACATCGTATGTCATTTCTAGGGTGTCTTTATTTATAGTGACACGGTTAAGCGGGGTGCCTAATTCTCTCGCTTTTTGATATAGATTTGGACTATCTTCTTCACTTTCGGATTCTAAGTACTCAACCTCATAGCCAACTCGTTCATTGATAAAGTCAATGATTTCTTCCATAGGCCTACCGTTTAAATAGAGCTGAATTTCAGATATATATTCATATACAACACTTTCATTTTTATTGGTCTTAAATACCTGCTCTTTTATAATGATGTAAAGTTGATCATTATTTTGGATTTTATTAATGTAAAGTATTGAGTTATAAGGGACTATTTGAAGATGGATTTCTCTTTTTATATCGATCAAGTAAAAGCTCATTAATGCAAAACCACCCGCACCAATAAAAATAACAGGCCCGAAAAATAGCGCAAGAATAATACAAGTAATTGACCCTAACCACCCAACTATTCTCGCAATTTTGAAAGAAAAATCTGGTTCGTTTTTATAACTTTTTACTGCAATAAAGTTATCGTTAAACCGATAGAAGTAAAGGAATTCGGCAAATGTTGACCAAGCAACATATCCTGCCATAAGGGCAGGGATAAGAGATATGAAATACATTCCGTCCAATGATGGGATAACATTACCCCAATCTTCTTTTAAAAAACCACCTATTCCATACATAAATAAAAAACCAAATATTCCAGCCATTTCTCGCAAGTATCTGAAAGGACCATAGTATGGAGCATCCCAATTGAGGTTGTTATTTGAGGATGCTACTTCGTTAAATTGTGAATCGAGTAATTCATCAATTGCGTCAACTGTAGGGTTTGTTTTCACTGTTTCTATAAATTCATCAGTGAGTTGATAGCTTAAAAAGTTTGGCTTCATAGTCTCTTTATTCACAATGGTTATCACACTTCTTCAGTAAATACATCGTGTGTCATTTCTAGGGTTTCTTTATTTATGGTGACACGGTTAAGCGGGGTGCCTAATTCTCTCGCTTTTTGATATAGATTTGGACTGTCTTCTTCAGTTTCTGATTCAAAGTACTCAACCTCATAGCCGACCCGTTCATTGATAAAATCAATAATTTCTTCCATAGGTCTACCATTTAGATAAAGTTCAATTTCAGATATGTATTCATATACAACACTTTCATTTTTATTGGTCTTAAATACCTGCTCTTTTATAATGATGTAAAGTTGATCATTATTTTGGATTTTATTAATGTAAAGTATTGAGTTGTAAGGGACTATTTGATGATGGATTTCTTTTTTTATATCGATCAAGTAAAAGCTCATTAATGCAAAACCACCCGCACCAATGAAAATCATAGGGCCTAAATATAGAGCAAGAATTATGCAGGTAATTGATCCCACCCACCCAATTATTTTTGCGGCTTTGAAAACAAAGTCTGGTTCATTTCTATAGTATTTTACTGCGATGTGA